>NZ_JAGPBB010000001.1 GCF_018063565.1 Rhodoferax sp. | reverse complement strand
GGCCGACCCGGCCTTTGTAGCCGGTCTGGTTGCACTTGTCACAGCCGACATGGCGGTAAAGTCTGATCCGGCCGTCTTCACCATAAAGCTCCAGCCAGCTCGCCATCAGTTTGCGCATCTCGGCGTCGTAGTCAGCCTTCCAGCTGGCCGAATGCCGCAGTTCCTCCACGTACTCCGCGGCAAACAGTTTCAGCTCGTCATCGTCTGGCAGATACGCCTCTTTGCAGGCACACAAACGCTTGGCCAACCGCTGTGCCAGGATGCCCAGCAGTGCATCGGCAAAGTTGAACGGGTCCATACCCATGTCGAGCAGACGTGTGATCGATTCGGGTGCTGAATTGGTGTGCAGCGTGGAGAACACCAGGTGTCCGGTCAAGGATGCCTCGACACCCATCGACACCGTTTCCTTGTCGCGCGACTCCCCGACCATGATGATGTCGGGGTCGGCACGCAGAAAAGCACGCATCACCAGCGCAAAGTCGATACCGGCTTTTTTGTTGACCTGCACCTGGCGCAGCCCCTTCTGGGTGATTTCTACCGGGTCTTCGGCCGTCCAGATCTTCGTGTCGGGCTTGTTGAGGTGTTTCAGGATCGAGTGAAGGGTGGTGGTTTTACCCGACCCGGTGGGGCCACACACGTAAAACAGGCCGTAGGGCTTTTCCACCGTCTGAACGACCCGTGCCTTGTTGTGCGGTGTCAGTCCCAGTTTGTCGAGCGGAATGGGTTCACCGGCGGCCAGAATACGCATCACCACGTCTTCGACGCCACCGGCCGAGGGAATGGTGGCGACCCGCAGCTCGATGTCGATCGGGCCGTATTTCTTGAACTTGATCTTGCCGTCCTGGGGTTTGCGACGCTCGGAAATATCCAGGTCACACATGATCTTCAGCCGCGTGACCATCGCTTGGCGGAAATGCGCTGGCACTTCGATGTAGGGCTGCAATGATCCGTCGATGCGAAAGCGGATGCCGGTCTTGAGCTTGCCAGGCATGGGCTCGATATGAATGTCCGAAACACCTTGTTTATAGGCGTCCATGATGACCTTGTTGACAAACTTGACCAGTTCGTTGTCAGCGGCGGCAGACTCCAGCGCGTCGTCGTTGCCGCCTTCGTCAATGGCACCGCTGTCCATGTCGGCGAGCATTTCGTCAATGCTGCCGCCACTGGCTTCAACACCAAAGATCTGCCCCAGAGTTTCCTTGAACTCGATCTGGGTGGTGACCCGATAGTCAAACTTGCTGATGCGAGGGAACACCTGATGCAGGATGCGTGATGTTCGGACGGCCTCCGGGTCCAGGCACATGACGACCAGCCCCGCAGTCGACTCTTTCAGCGGAATCCAGCCCTGCTCTTCAATGAACTCCCGCTTGAGCGCGCCATGCAGGGTTTCAGAACGAATTCGATCAGGAGACAGCGGCTCATAGGCAACACCAAAAAACCGGGCCAGCGACGGGCCGATTTGCTGCGGTTTGACCTGGTAGACATCATGCAGCATGCGCTCTACGGTCAGCCCCTCTTCGCGGGCACGGTGCAGGCACTGCGCCAGCTCGGTCTCGCTCATGACACCATCCGAGACCAGACCGTCGTACTTGGTCACCATCCGCCGCAGGGTGTTGGCAGCACCCAGGGTCCGGTGACGGATGGCCGTGGCAAGTGTCTTGCACAGCTGCGACACCCCTTCAACCTCCAGATCACCAAAAGGCTGATTGCCTTTGTTGTTGATCACCTGCAACACCCCATACAGGGTGCTGCCTTCAAGAATGGGGGCCACCAGCATTTGTCGGGTCCGGTAACCCGAGCGTTTGTCGACCTCTTTCAGAAAGGTCAGCGCAGGGTGAATCTTCCTGAGCGCCTCCTCGTCATAGACATCCGGCAAATTGACCAACATATGACTGAAGGCCACATATCCGGCAATGCTTTGTGGCGTGATGGGCAACTTGAGGTCACGGCTGCTGTTAAGGCCGGTCTTGACTTTGGAAATGATCGCGTTCTGCTCCTCGTTGAGGACGTAGAGCGTCAACCGATCCGCATTGAACAGCTTGCAGATGTCCTGACTGGCTTCGAGCATGATCTGCTCGATGTTGTCGGTCTCGTGGATACGTGCCGTGACATGTTGCAGCTGCTTGTAGAACAACGCCTCAAAGGTCATGCCGACCCGCTCTGGCGGCAAAGGGCGCAACACCGAGTTCATTCGCGCAAAACCCGGCGTTCAGCGCAGCAAGAACTGCATCTGCGTTCCGGCCAGCACAATCTGGTCTCCGTGTTTCAGCAATGTGGGCTCTTCGCTGGCCGGAATGCCGTTGACCAGAATCCGGTCCATGCCTTCTACATGGTGGACCCAATAGCCGTGGCGCCGTTGGGTGATCGCCGCCACCGACACTGCAGGCTTGCCGACGGTGGTCACCACCTTGGTCAAGGCCATCTCCCGGCCCGCTGCGGTACCCGAGAGGACTTTGATCCAGCCCTGCAGCTCCCGCGCGGGCACAGCCGGTACCACTGCGGCCGGGCTGGCCGCTGGTGCTGGCCGCACCAGCGGGGGCAAGGGCAGCGAACCGCGTTTGTACACCATGGTTTTCTCAAAATCATCGGCTGGCGGTTCGGATTCAAATCTGATCTTGAATTTGCCAAGCTCCAGCACATCACCATGTTGCAGCAACTGCGTCTTGACGGCTTTGGCATCCAGGTAGGTGCCATTGGTACTGTTGAGGTCTTCCACTGTGACCGCACCGTCCGACAGGTGCAAGGCAGCGTGTTCACCACTCACCGTCAGATGCTCGATCACGATGTCGTTATACGGCCGACGACCCAGGGTGGTGCGCGCCTTGGTCAGCTCGACTTCTTTGAGGACAACACCATCCAGTAGCACTGACACCTTGGGCATGAACACCTCCTGTTGGGGAAGTATAGGGTTTTGGGGTAATGCGATCAATCCGACAAAGGCGCCGGGCCAGAGGCCTGAACCAGCACGACGGTAATATTGTCACGCCCGCCATTGGCCTTGGCCTGCTCGACCAGAGCTGAGGCCACGCCTTGCAGCGGTGCGTTCAGCGCAAGTGCCCGGGCCATGTCCGGCAGATCGAGCATATCGGTCAAACCGTCCGAGCACAACAGGTAAATGTCGCCCGCTTCAACGACGTGTCGAAACACGTCCACCTTCACCGTGTCCTCAACACCCAGCGCCCGGGTCAGCAGGTTTTTGCCAGGTGCCACGGCGGCCTGCTCCGGCGTGAGCACCCCGGCATCGACCTGCTCCTGCAACATCGAGTGGTCCTTGGTGATCTGCGTCAGCAAACCCTGTCGCTGTCGATAGCAGCGCGAATCACCGACGTGGCCGAGGATCAGGCTGTCACCCTGAAAAACCGCCGTCACCACCGTGGTGCCCATGCCGATGCACTGAACATCGGAAGTGGCTGCATTGAGGATCAGCTGATTGGAACGACTGGTCAGGCTTTCGATGTCACGTGCAATCTGCTCCAGGCTGCGCGGCTGAGCGCTCGAATTCAGGCGCCTTACCAGTTCACCCTTGATGAAGGTGGTGGCCATGCCGCTGGCCACCTCGCCCGCGTTGTAGCCACCCATGCCGTCGGCCAGCACCGCCACGCCCGATTTTTCATCCAGCGCAAAGGAGTCTTCATTGTTGGTGCGCACCAGGCCTGCGTCACTCAAGGCGTAAAAGGAGTAGTTCATCATGTGATCATCTTCAAAAGACTGCTTGGCCATCATGTTGGCCGCAACAGCGCAGCCACCACCCCCAAACTGTAAACCCATACGGCATCAGACAACCAGCACGAACCTTGAAAAGCCTACGCGGCATCCAGCCAGCGACAGATTGGCTCCCATTGCTGCAAGTCGCGTTGTGCCTGCGCCGTCGGTAAATCAAACACCGTCAAGCCCCGCGCCGCCAGCAAGGGGTAGTTCTGGGTGTTGCGCAACATGGTGAGCAACGGCAGTTCCGTGCGTGCCACAAACTGCCGCAATTGCTCGGCTGAACGGGTGCGTTCATCCACCCGCAGCCCCACCAATGCCACCTGCAGTCGACCCGCCTCGGCACGGCAATCAGCCAGCTCGGCCAGGAAGTGCAAGGTGGCCGTCATGTCAAACACGCTGGCCTGCAACGGGACGAGCAATTTCTGGCCGCGCTTGAGAACGTCCAGCAAGCGTTTGCCACGCAAGCCTGCCGGGGTATCCAGCACCACGTGGGTGGTGCCCTTGGGCGGCTTGGCAATGCGGTCGCGCTCGACCGCCCAGCTGGCGATGGGCGCGGCAGACTCGGGGCGCAACGTCAGCCACATCTTGCTGGACTGCTGGCGGTCAACGTCGCCCAGCATCACCGCGTGGCCCTGGTTGGCGAAATAGGCCGCCACATGGGTAGATAGAGTAGTTTTCCCGACGCCGCCTTTGGGATTGGTGACCACGATGATGGGCATAAAACTCCTGAATCAGTAGCATTAATCGAATATACCGTATGCGCCTGCTGCGAAAACTCACCCCATCCTCAATCACCCATGGCGGCTTGCCATCTCAGCCTGCCAGGCGCCGCGGGCGTCACAAAATTGACAAAAATCTGTCGCACAATCAGCAGTTGCTGTCAGAATCATATCTTTCAGACCGTCATCACCTCTTATCAACTCACTTGAGGACACTTCCATGAAAATCCGCTACTCACTCATTGCTGCAGCCGTTGTCGCACTCGGTGCCTCGGGCAGCTCTTTGGCCCAGGAAAAAACCTTGCGCCTGTTGACCTGGGCTGACTACGCCCCCGCTGACATCGTGGCGCAGTTCGAGAAAGAAAGCGGCTACAAGGTTGAGTTGACCTTGTCCAACAATGAAGAAATGATCTCCAAGCTGCGCGCCACCGGCGGTGCTGGCTTTGACTTGGCCCAACCCTCGCAAGACCGCATCACCGGCCCGCAAGCCGAGTTTGGCATCTACAAGCCAATGGACCTGAGCAAGCTCAAAGCCGAGCTGTTCATCCCCTCCATGCTCGACGCCACCAAGAAAAACACAACTTTGGCTGGCAAGGTATATGGGCTGCCACACATCTGGGGCACCGATGGCCTGGTGGTCAATACCAAACTGGCCAAGATGGACAACTACACGGACCTGTGCAAGGCCGATTTCAAAGGCAAGACCGCCGTGCGCCTGAAACGCCCGACACTGCTGGCCTTCGCATTTGCTTCTGGCAAAGACCCGTTTGCTTTGTATGGAGACGCCAAGGCCTACACCGCGCTGATGGACGAGGTCGGCAAAACCGTGACCGCCTGCAAAGGCAACCTGAAGTTCTTCTGGGACAACAAGGACCAGTTGCTCAACGGCATGCGTTCAGGCGAGATCGTCGGTGCCATGATGTGGGACACGGGTGGCTGGAAACTCAACAACGAGAAAGCTGAAATCCAGTTCATCGCACCCAAAGCCGGCGCACTCGGCTGGATCGACACCTTCGCCATCCCCGCCAAGGGCAAGAACGACGCTGCCGCCTACGCCTGGATCAACTTCAACATGCGCCCCGAGATCGCCGCCAAGGTGGCTGGCTCGGCTGGCAACTTCACCGCCTCCAAGGGTGCAGACCAGTTGATGGATGCCAAACTCAAAGCCCAGTTTGCCGCCAGCTTCCCGGAGGCGGCTCTGAAGAATGTCAAGTGGTACCCAGCCGTACCCGCTGGCATTGAAGACATCGAAGGCAAGGTGCTGGACCGTATCAAGGCCGCTAACTAAGGCCGCCATGGCGAACGCTGCGGCGCAGCCAGACCTGCGAGCAACCCGCGTGGCCAAGCACTACGGTGCTTTCCGCGCCGTGGACGATTTGTCGCTCGAGGTGGCGCGCGGCAGTTTTTTTTCGATCCTGGGGCCCTCGGGCTGCGGCAAGACCACACTGCTGCGCATGATTGCGGGCTTTCTGGAAGCCGATGTGGGCGAGATCCAGATTGGCGGCAAGCCCATGAACGGGGTGCCGCCCAACAAGCGCCCGGTCAACATGGTGTTTCAGCATCTGGCGCTGTTTCCCATGATGAGTGTAGGCGACAACGTCGGCTACGGTCTGGCACGCCGGGGTGTAGCCAAGGACGAGATCAAACGCCGTGTTGGCGATATGCTTGAGCGCGTCAGCCTGGCCGGTGCGCAAAACAAGCGCGTGGATCAGCTCTCGGGCGGGCAAAAGCAGCGCGTGGCGATTGCCCGCAGCCTGGTGCTCGAACCCACGCTGCTGCTGCTCGATGAGCCACTGGGCGCACTTGACTTGAAGCTGCGCGAGCACATGAAGATCGAGCTCAAGCAGTTGCAGGCGGCGTTTGGCACGACCTTTGTGTACATCACCCACGACCAGTCCGAGGCGCTGGTACTCTCTGACCATGTGGCGGTGATGAACCAGGGCAAGTTTGAGCAGGTCGGTACACCGCAGCAGTTGTATTACGAACCGCAAACCCCGTTTGTGGCGGGTTTTGTGGGTGCCAACAACCGCATGGCCGGGCGCGCCACCTCTGTGATCGGCGACCAGGTCAGCGTCACCACAGCCAAGGGTCTACTGATTCCGGCACGCGCCATTGGCAAACTGGCCCAAGGCGATGCAGTCGAGGCCTTTGTGCGCCCTGAAGTTGCTCGCCTGGCGCACGATGCCGCCGTGTTGACGGACGCCGGGCTGCCCAGCTACAGCGCCAGGGTAGAAAGCCTGCTGTTTGACGGTGCCAATTCGGCTGTGCTGTTGCAGGAGGTAGGCACACAGACCGAGTTCCGCATCGCGCTACCGCAAACAGGTGAGTTTGCCCACCTGAGTGTGGGACAGGTCGTGACCTTTGGTTTTGACCCACAACGCGTGGTGTGTTTTGCCGCTGGCACCACCTCCAACGCCCATGTCTTTAGCTGACCCGTCCGATGTGTCGCGCCACTCGGCGCGGCTGATGCTCATGCTGCTGCTGGCGCCGGCGCTTTTGTGGCTGCTCGGGCTGGTCGTGCTGCCACATGTTGAACTGGGCATTTTGTCCTTGCGCCAGCGTGTGGCACCCCGGGTCTACGAGCCCAGCCTGGCGCAGTTCGCCACCTTTGTTGATGAACCGCTGTACTGGCACACCTTTGTGCGCACCGCGCTGATGTCGATTGTGGCCACCGCCATCACGTTGCTGATGGCCTTTCCCATTGCCTGGACGATTGCCAAGATTGCCCGTGGGCGCGTCAAGTCGATGATGTTTGTGATGTGCCTGATCCCGTTCTGGGTCAGCGAGACGGTGCGCACGCTGGGCTGGATGATTTTGCTGCGCGAGTCTGGCGTGCTGCCGGCGCTGCTGGTGAGCCTGGGCGTGACCCCCGCTCCAGTTGAGATGCTCTACCACGATGCCACCATTCTGGTCGGGCTGGTCTATACCTCGATGCTGTTCATGGTGATTCCGTTGATCAGCGCGTTGGAGAGCCTGGACGACTCGCTGATCGAAGCCGCATACGACCTGGGTGGTAACGGCTGGTCGATCCTGCGCCAGATCGTCATTCCGCACGCCGCGCCCGGCATCGTGGCGGGCTGCATCGTGGTGTTCATGCTTACGCTGGGCAATTACCTGACACCGACGCTGCTGGGCGGGAAGAACTCGCAGTGGTTCACCGAGCAGATTTACACCCAGTTCATCACCCGCTTCAACTGGGAACAGGGCGCGGCGTTTGGCTTTTTGCTGCTGGGCCTGTCCACCGCCATCGTCTGGGCCGGCCTCAAACTTAGCGGTCAGAAATTTGGCGAAGTGATGCAGCGCTCATGATTGCCTCATTGCCCCGTCCACTTTGGTTGCGTAGCAGCACCGTGCTTTACGGCGTGGCGTTTTTTGCGTTTTTGTTTCTACCGCTGGTGATTGTTGCCGTGTTTGCCTTCAACGATGCCGCTTACCCGGCACCGCCTTGGCGCGGCTTCACGTTGGACTGGTTCCTGGGCGGGGCCGAAGCCAAGCGGCGCGGATTGTTTGCCGACACAGCCATGCTGGGCAGCATCTGGACCAGCGTGGTGGTTGCGGCCTGGGTCACGTTGCTGTCGGTGCTGGTAGGCACTGCCAATGCGTTTCTGATCGAGCGCACGCAGTTTCGGGGCAAACAGGCCCTGTCGATGCTGATGCTGGCACCGCTCGTGATTCCAGGGGTGATTCTGGGCATCTCGATTCTGGCGTTTGCCAGTCGCATCGCCAACCTGGCCGATGACCTCTGGGGGCTCGAACTCGAATTCTTGCGACCCGGACTGCCGCTGGTGGTGCTGGGGCAGTTCTCGTACATTGTGTCGATCGCCACGCTGACGATCACCGCGCGCCTGAAACGGTTTGACATCACCTTGGAAGAAGCTGCTTACAACCTAGGGGCCACACGACAGGCTGTGCTGTGGACGATCACATTACCCTACCTGAAGCCCGCGCTGATTGGCTCAGCCGCGATCTCGTTCCTGATGAGTTTTGAGAACTTCAACACCACGCTGATGCTGGTGGGATCGGACTCGCCACTCACCGTGATGATGTATGGCCGCATGCGTGAAGGAGCCACGCCGGTACTCAATGCGGTGAGCCTTCTGCTGATGACCGCCTCGGCCGTGTTGGCGCTGACCTTGCTCCGCGGGCCGAAAGCCGCTGAGCACAACGGCGCAGCCAAGTAACGGCTACAATTTCACTACTTATTTTATAGCTTACAGCGCTTATTGAGCTTGGGCTAGAGGCCATTTTTATCAATAACCCAAGCTTTCGTGCGCGGTGGTGGCACGATGGCAACCCCGCTCAATCGTGCAGCGCCGACGTTTCAGGCGTGCGGTTTTTCAGCCATTTCCATCGCAAACTCTTCTTCGGGCGAGAGGATGAGGTGCTTGCGTCCCACCAGTGCAAAGTAGGCAATACCGATGGCAAACCATACCGCCACCCACATCACGCCATCACGGTAAAGCGGATCACTCAGCTGGAAGTAGAGGGTGACAATGGCAATCAGCACGGTTAACCCGGCACCAAACACACCCAAGGGGCTGCGGTAGGGGCGCGGGATGTTGGGCATGTTCTTGCGCAACAAGATAAACGACAAAGCCTGCATGATGTAGGAAAACATGGCACCAAACACAGCCATGTTGAGCAGCGTGCCACCAATGACTGCAGCGCCCTTGTCCGAGCCCAGGCTGAACCACAGCACAAACATCACGGCCAGCGCCACCACAGAGCCCAAAATCATCGCCAGGTGCGGCGTCTTGCGACTGCCATGGGTAATGGACAAGACCGAGGGAAAGTAACCCGCGCGGCTTAGCGAATAGATTTGACGTCCCTTGGCAAAAATGATGGTGTGAAAGCTGGCAATCAAGCCCAGCACGGCGACCAGGGCCAGCATTTTGGCAATGCCGTCACCATAGATGGCTTTGAAACCATCCAGCAGCGGTTCGCCAGACTTGGCCAGCGTGTGTGCACCAATGCCAGCAATCGAGGGGTTGAGCCACAGCACCATGAAGGCAGAGAAGATCAGCGTAAAGATGCCCGCCAGAATACCGCGTGGCATGTCACGTTTCGGGTCCACGGACTCTTCGGCGGCCAGCGGCAGCTGCTCAATGGCCAAAAAAAGCCACACCGCAAAGGGCATGGCCGCCAGTACACCCGTGATGCCCATAGGCAACAGAGGGCCATTGCCATTCTCCAGCAGCGCACCGCCTTCGCCCACATTCATCGCCCAACGACTGAAGTCGATCGTGGGGAAGGCACTGACCCAAAACACCACCAGGCAGGCCAAGGCCAAAAGCGTGATCACAAGGGTGACCTTGAAGGACAGCTCCACGCCCACGATGTTGAGCCCGACAAAGAAGATGTAAAAGCCAATCCACCACAGCGGCAGGTACTGGGTGGGCGTGCCAAAAATGCCGCCCATGTAACTGCTGATGAAATAGACGATGACCGCAGGGGTGATGACGTACTCAACGTTTTCCGACAGGCCAGTCAGGAACCCACCCCATGGCCCCATGGCAGTGCGCGCAAAGGAATAGGCACCACCCGTGTGCGGCAATGCCGGTGACATTTCGGCCAGCGAGAAGGTCAGCCCCAGATACATGATGGCGATGATGATGGTGGCAAACAGCATGCTGCCCCAGCCATTGGCCAGCCCCAGGTTCCACCCCGAGAAGTGGCCAGAGATCACGGCGCCCACCCCCAGGGCCCAGAGCGACCAAACACCTGCGTAGCGGCGCAGCCCACGCTTCTCAAAATAGGCCTGATCAACTTTGGTGTACTGAACACCTGAATGCTCTGACATGAACGACTCCTTGACTCAGTTGAATGAAAACTTAACAGTTCCGCTTCAGAAAGTGGACGCTAGCGGACGAAACGTGGCGGCACGAGAGGAAAGAATGCAAACCGCCTATTGAGCGGGTTAGGCCTCACAGCAGCTGATCGATCAGTTGTTTGCTCGGACGCGGTATCACCACCTGGGACACCAGAAACCCCTTATCACAAGCAATTGCCGCGCCAGCCTGGGTGGCGGCGTTCACATCCGCCACCTCTCCGGTCAGCACGACATAACTTTTGCCACCAATGCCAAAGGCCAGATGCATGCGAATCGGCTCTACGGACGCCGCTTTGACCGCCGCATCGGTGGCCTCAATGGTGGCAGCCACCGAATAGGTTTCGATCACGCTGATGGCGCGCACATTCTCGATGTGGGTACCACCGCTGATGGCGGGCAGAACGGCAGGGTGAACGTTGGGGATGACAAAGCTGTCCACCACCACATCCGGGCACAGCTCGGTACCAGCACCCACCGACTGGTTCACCGCGGCCACACCGCCGCCAATCATCACGATGTATTTGCCGGGGCAAATGCTTTTGGCAAACAGGATTTCGACATTGGCTGTTTTGGCCATGGCGTCCGTTGCGGCAATGCCCTGGGCGATGCTGGTGAATTCAACCAGTCCGATAGCGTGGTGGTTCATGGTCTTCTTTCAGGCAGTCAGGGTGATGGCTTGGGTAGAAACGGCCGTGACGCGCCCGCTGATGCTGGCGTGAATGCGGGCGCCCAGCGCGTCGGGTGGAATCTCGGCCAACAACTGGCCGCGCTGGACCGCATCACCCACCTGCACCACGGGTAGCGCGGGCGCGCCAATGTGCTGGCGCATATTGAGCACCACAGTGGCGGGATGGGTTTCGGTCTCGTCCAGCGGGGCTTTTTTGTTGTAGGGCGCAATGCCCAGACGCGTGATGAGACGCGAGGTGGGCACCAGCCGGTGTTCGGCCATTGGATCGAGCGGGCGCAGATCGCCCACATAGCGCGCACCTTCGGCACGAAATTTTTCTTTCAGCGCCACATTGATGCGCATCGGCGAGATGTTCACCGGGCAGGCCCATTGCTCACATATAGCGCATTCCGAGCAGGTCAGCGCCGACAGCAGCACCGAAGGTTTGCCAATGTCGTGGTAGTTGGCGCTGCGCACAATCAGCGCCGGGTGCAATTCGTGGCCAATCAGGTGGCGCGGGCACAATTCGGTGCACAGGTTGCACTGCTCACACACGGCGCGGGCGATCGCCATCACATCCCGCATGGGCTGGCGATGGCGGCGGATCACGACGTGATCTTCGGGCAGCACAATGATGCCGCCGGTGGTTTTGGTGACCGGCTGATCGATGCCATCCAGCAGCTTGCCCATCATTGGGCCACCGTTCACAAAATACGGCTTGGCGGTGGTGATGCTGCCGGCGCGGGCAATCACCTCGCTCAGCGGTGTGCCAATTGGCACAGTGAGCGTGATGGGGTCGGACACGGCACCTGAAATGGTCAGCGTGCGCTCTGTGACCGGCAGGTTGTGGTCCACCGCCCGCGCCAGGTTGATCAAGGTCAGCACATTGTTGACCGCCACGCCCACATCCTTGGGCAGCGCCGCAGGGGGCACGCGCCGGCCGGTGGCCATCCAGATGGTGATGACTTCGTCGCCGGCTGGGTAAATGTCTTTGAGGATGTGAATGCGCATGTTGCTGGCCAGCAGCGGCTGCACGGCGGCAATGGCATCCACATACTTGGCCTTGAAGGCGATGATGCCTTCGCGCGCACCCACCGCCTGCATGGCCAGCTGCAGGCCGCGCACCAGCTGGCTGGCGTACTTGACGGCGAGTTGTTGATCCACCTTGAGCAACGGCTCACATTCGGCGGCGTTGACCAGGTAGATCTCGGCCGGACTCAGCAGCTTGACATGGGTTGGAAAACCCGCGCCGCCGGAGCCGACCACGCCGGCTTCGCGGGCTTTGAGGGCGATGTCGTTCACGTACTTTTCCTTAAGGGATCATGTAGCGGCTGCCAAGCTTTTTCAGGCGACCTTGGTTGAGGGCGGTGTTCAAAAGCGCATGAAGCGCTTTTTCCGGCAAGTTCATGGTTGCCGCCAGTTGATCGAGGCGTTTGCCGTTGGGGATGGGGGTCAGGTAGGCGAGGAGGGCTTGCAGTGGGTCTGGCGGGTTGACATCGTGATCGTTCTGTCGCGGGGCGGATGGATGGTCCGCTGAATTGGCTGGCTGGCGGTCCGCGTTGTTGATGTCATGCGGGCTGGCCGATAGGTCGTCGTCGGTAGGGTCCGCAGAATTGGGGTCAGAGCCCAATTCGGGGGCGGCTTGTGCATCAAATTGGCTGTTGTTGGCCGAATTGGGATCCGACCCCAAATCTGCTAAGCCGTGCGCCTTATCGACGGGCAACGATTCATGGACTTCCGGGGAGATCGCTACCTCTGGCTGCACGCTGACATTTCCAATTCCGTTTCTGCTGATGTTGCCGCTGGGCTGACCGGTTGGTGCTTTCCAGCGCTGCTTGGCATTTACAAACAGCGCCAGATCCGGTTCGGGGCGGCCAATGACTTTTTCGCTGACCATGGCACCCAGTCGCTCAGCAGCCATGCGGCCGGCATCGATGGCGGCGCGGCAGGAGCCGATGTCGCCCTCGACGATCAGTGTGATCAGCGCAGGGTTGGTGATAATCTGCGTGATCAGGCGCACGTTGGCGGCTTTGAGCATGGCGTCGGCGCACTCAATGCCGGCCACCAGCCCACGCACTTCCAGAAAGCCCAGGGCGTGCTTCATCTCAGTACACCAAAGGTTGCGCTGCGATATCAGCAACGGTGCGGGAAAACGCGTCACAGGCGGCGCGGCACGCGGCTTGGGAGCCTTGCAGGTAGGCACCGGAATAGTTGGTGGGGGATGGCGGACGCACATAACCGGCCAGTCGCACCTCAGCCGCTTTGAGTGCGGCATCCAGACCCACGGCGGCCTCCAGCGGAGGTGCGACCAGATAGGCCATCGAGTCACCTTCCTTGACGCCGGCCACCTCGGCCAGATACGACCCGCAGCGCGTCACCACATGCGACAAAAAGGCCACGGTGTGGGCATCGTTGGCCCACTGAAACGCCGCGCCATCGCGCACCGCGCCGAGTGCCGCGTCCAGCCCCGAGCGCACCTCGGCAGGCGACGGGCCGGCCAGCATCAGGATCACTTCGCCCGCCGTGCTCGATGGGCCGTGCTTGGCACCGGCGTAGAACGAGCTGCCATAGACCACGCGCACATTGGCCTGCTTGGTGGCCTCGTCGGCCGCGATGTAGGCCACGTCGTCCGAATCGGCGGTAAACACACCCAGGCTAAACACACTGTCGTCGAGTTTGAGTTCTTTTTTGAAATCTTCCTGCAGCGACGAGATCAGCCGCACGGCGCAGACTGACACCGGAATTTTTTCAAAGGTGGACATGGCGGACTTTAAAGGTGGCGCAGGGCAGATGCGCGGTGTAGCGGAATGGGGGTCGGATCCCAATTCGGCTCACTGGCGCTGGATAGGCGGGCAAAACATTCCCGAATTGGGCTCTGACCCCCATTTTGCGGGTTTCAGCGCATGGTCCACTGGTCGAGCGCGACGTTGGATTGTTATCAACTAAATAGCTTTTGGCGCTTGCTGTGTCTGGGCTAGAGGCATAAAACAGGCTTGAACTGTCTGCCCGATAACCCGCAGAATTGGGGTCAGAGCCCAATTCGGGGATGCTTTCGTCACGAATCCTAAAGTGCCGGGCCGAATTGGGATCCGACCCCAAATCTGCTACATCGCGCACGCGATCAACGCTGCAATGCATACCCGACTGCCTGATTGGCGGTGGCATTTGGGCCAGCCTTCGGTTTATCGCGGTAGCCTTCATGACCCACCCCCCGCCATTTTTTTGCCCAACGCAATCCCGCTGCACTGTTCTTTGAGCATGCGCGCCGCCAGTTCGGCGATCACGGCCGCCGCTTCAACGGGTGGGGTACCACCCCGGTGGATGTTGGAAATACAGGTGCGCTCAGCCTCCACCGTCTGGCGGGTGGGTTGGTAGACCATGTAACACGACAGGCTCTCGGACTGGCCCAGACCGGGGCGCTCACCAATCAGCAGGATCACCACCCGGGCTTTTAGCAACTCACCAATCTGGTCTTCGACCTTGACGCGGCCAAAACGCACAAACAGCGGTGTGCCGGCCTTGAGCTGCAAGGATTCCATGCCGCGAATCAATGGCGGCACGATGTCGTCAAAGTTGGCCGTGGTGGCCTCGGTGGACAAGCCGTCCGAGATCAGCAACTGCACATCAGGCGCCTGAATGCATTGGGTTTTGACCATCTCCAGCCCTTTGGCGCTCAGCACCCGGCCCAGATCCGGGCGTGTCAGGTACTGGCCTTTTTCCACAATCTCGGTCTGCACCTCCAGCAGCCCGGCGCGCTGCACCCATTCATTTGGGATTTCGCTCAGCACGGTTTCTTTGGAGCGCGAATGATCCGCCAGAAAACGCAGCAGTGACTGGGTGCGCGGGCGCGGGCCGATGCGCCCAGCACAGACGCGGGCGCGGGTGCTGCGGCGCAGTTCGGTCAGCACCTCCAAGCTTTTGGCATCAGCCACGCCGATCCAGGTGCGGGCTTCCTCGCTGCCCAGGTCGGGCAGTTCACCCGGTACTGGCGCATCTGCAGGCGAGACCTCGGTGGACGCGAGTGCGCCGGGGGTTTGTTGCAGCTCGCGCATCACGGCGCGAACAATGTCGGCGATCTGGGCTTCGTTCATGGTGCGCTCCAATCAGAAAAACAGCGAGGGGTCACCCGCGGCGCGGGTCAGCTTGCCGTTCGCCATCAAGCCGCGTGCTTCCAGCCAGTGTTCAAACTCGGGCGCTGGCCGCAGCCCCAGCGTTTGCCGTACGGTGGCGATATCGTGGAACGAGCAGGTCTGGTAATTGAGCATGATGTCGTCACCCAGCGGCATGGCAATCACAAAATTGCAACCGGCCGTGGCCATCAGCATCAACAGACTCTCGTTGGAATTCTGGTCGGCGTCGGCATGGTTGGTGTAACAACAGTCACAACCCATCGAAATGCCCGAGAGCTTGCCCATGAAGTGGTCTTCGAGCCCGGCACGCAGAATTTCCCGGCTGTTGTAGAGGTATTCGGGGCCGATAAAGCCGACCACGGTGTTGACGATAAAGGGCGAATAATGCCGCGCCAGACCGTAGTTGCGCGCTTCCATCGTGACCTGGTCAGCGCCGTGGTGCGCGTTGGCCGACAAGGCCGAGCCCTGACCGGTTTCAAAATACAGGCAGTGGCCACCGGCCACACGCGAATAATGCCGCCCCACATCGGCGGCCTCGTCAAGCATTTCCAACGAAATGCCAAACTCTTTCAAGCCTTTTTCGCTGCCGCAAATGCTCTGGAACAACAGACCGATCGGCGCACCCTTACGCACCGCTTCCATCTGCGTGCTGATGTGCGCCAGCACGCAGCCCTGCGTCGGAATCTGGTATTTCTCAATGACGTCATACACCTGATGCAGGATGCGCGTGACCGACTCGACGTTGTCGGTGACCGGGTTTACGCCAATCACCGCGTCACCCGAACCGTACGACAGGCCCTCGTAAATCTGCGCCGTGATGCTGCGAATGTCGTCGCGCGTATCGTTGGGCTGCAAGCGGCTGCTGAAGCGCCCGGGCAAGCCCAGAGTGGTGTTGGCCTTGGTCACCACCGGCAGCAGCTTGGCACCGTAAATCAGATCGCCGTTCGAGCAGATCTTGGCCACGGCCGCCACCATTTCTGACGTGAGTCCTTTGCGCAGCACCTCCAGCTCTTCGGGTGTGGCGGTGTCGCCCAGCAGGTATTCGCGCAGCTCACCCACGCTCCAACCTTGAATGCGTTTGTAAACCGCCTCGTTCACGTTGTCCTGAATCAGCCGCGTGACGCAGTCTTCTTCATACGGCACCGCCGGGTTGTTGCGCAGGTCGGACAATAGCAATTCTGAGAGCACCTGTTTGGCCGCCACGCGTTCACGCGCGTCCTGCGCGGCAATGCCGGCCAGCCGGTCGCCAGAGCGCGCCTCGTTGGCTTTGGCCAGCACGTCTTTCACACTTTTGAAGGTGTAGCCGTGGCCAAACAGTCGGGTGGAAAGCATCATGTTGGTAGTCCTTCAATGCGGAAAGGCAAGCGACTTGACGGTCACGGGAATGGTGCCGCCGTTGAAGTAACTCTTGCCAATGTCCAGATAGTCGCCAGCGCGGGTGTGGACCTCGTCGATGATCAGCAGCTCGCGCCCGGGGACCAGGCGAAACAGTTCCATGCCCAGCGCCTTGCCCACATCCTGCGAGGTCACCGCCACCAGCGGGTGCGTGCTGCCGGGTTGCGTGCGCGCAAAGCTTTGCAGTTCAAGGGCTGCCTGCCAGACGGTCTGGCAGGTGACGGGGATGTCGTCCGGCAGCGCCAGTGCGTAGACGTCAGCCGCAGCATCGAGATCGTGGACCTTGACGGCCTCCTGCCACGCTTTGTTGAGCGCACCGGGTCGGAACTCGCGCCAGCGCAGGCGCGGGTGCAGCACCGGCAGATTGCGCAGCGGCACACCCTGGTATCTGTTCCAGACCGTACTGCCAGACAGCGTGAGGGTGTGGGCACCCGCACCAATCACCGTGGCGCGCAGGGTTTGGGCGGGTTCCCGCACCGGAAAACCACCCGCAGCCAGTTGCCGTGCCAGCGCCTGCGCCAACAGCGGGCCGATGTCGCCAAAGCGGTAGGGCGATTCGTTGGACGGATGCACCATACATTCACCGACGCCACCCGAAATAAACACCGCGTCAAAACGGTAGGCTTCACGAAGGGCATCGGTCATCAGGAGTTGCTGCGCGAGCGGGGAGGGCTGGGCCCGTATCAGCTCAGTAATCAACGCCGCCATGCGCTCGGCCACCTGTTGCAAATCCTGTGTGGAAAGCTGGGCGGCGGTGCGATCTGCGCCAAACAGCTCGCGCAGGATCAGCGCGGCTGGCGCATGGATGGTGCTGACGCGTCCACTGCCATCGGTTTGGATCAAATGGCCGCCGACGTTCAGGCAGGCCGTATCGATCACCCTGCCGCCTTCAAACACAGCGTAGTTGGAGGTGCCCCCACCCACGTCGATATTTAGCACGCGGGCGGCGTTGGCTTCAGAATACGCCCCTGCGCCAGAGCCGCGTCCGGCAATAACCGACTCCAGATGCGGCCCGGCTGTAGCGACCACAAAATCACCGAGGCCGGCGGCCAGCGACATCACCGTGTCACGCGCGTTGCGCACCTTGGAGGTTTCACCGGTGATGATGACCGCGCCCGACTCCACTTCGCTGACCGTTAGGCCAGCCGATTCGTACTGCTGGCGAATAAAAGCATCCAGCGCCTGTATGTCTACCTGACCGTCAGGCGCAAATGGCGTGAAGATCACCGGGCTGACATACAAAATGTCGCGCCGGGAAAATTCATAGTGTGGCACGCTGGTGGGACCGGCGGTGTTGACGATTTCCAGCTCGGAAAATATCACCTGCGACGTGGTCGTGCCCAAGTCAATGCCGATGCTGCGCAGGAGACGCGTGGTCATGCTGCGGCCCCTGGCGTAAGCGGCACAACGGCATCATTGATCAAGCGACTTTTCGGGTCAGCCTCAAATTCGCAAGCGGCGTAGCAGATTTGGGGTCGGATCCCAATTCGGCCTACTGTCGTTGAGTTCGTGGCAGATGCATCCTCGAATTGGGCTCTGACCCCAATTCTGCGGATTTCAGCGCGCGACCCGTTGATCGGGTCAAGCGATAGATTGATATCAATTAAATAGCTGTGAACGCTTTTTTCATAAGGGCTAGAGGCCAATAAGACGCTTGAATTGTTGTCCGGGTGGCCCGCAGAATTGGGGTCAGAGCCCAATTCGGGGAACGACCGTTGACCGTCCGTAGCATGCGCGGCCGAATTGGGATCCGACCCCAAATCTGCTACAGCGCGCGCCCCATCAACGCTGCTACGTGGTTCAGTTCCACAAGCTGATGCAGGGCTGACGAGTGGCACCGCCTGTCTTGCCGATCGCCTGAAGGTAATCCCCCCTTCAGAACAATCTTCACAAGCGCTGCGGCAGCTATTGCATCCCATGGTTTTCAGACGATGCGGAAGTTATCCACCAGCACACAGCGGCGATGCCGCACAAAGGTACGCGCTGACGTCACGCCTTCACCGGTCGGGGTGGTGATGGTCATGCTGGTCCAGCCTTCGCCACCAAAACCCAAGCCAGCCAGACACGGCCCATTTTTTACAAAGATGCTGGTATTGATCTCGTTGGCCATGCGGTCCAGGTTGTCGAGGTTGCGCGAGTGCATGGCCGCCGTGTGTTTGCAATTGCCTTCCAGCTTCACCGCCAGATCAATCGCCTCGCCCACATCGGCCACTCGGATCACCGGCAGGATCGGCATCATCAACTCGGTCACCGCAAACGGGTGATCAGCCGTGGTTTCGACAAACAGCAGCCGCGTATCTGATGGCACCGACAGGCCAATGGCCGCAGCAATCTTGGATGCATCGCGACCCACCCACTCGCGCTTGACCGTACCCTTGTTGTCCAGCCCCACTTTGCCCAGCACCAGTTCGAGCAGTCGTTTGGCTTGGTCGGCGGTCAACTCCACCGCCTTGTGTTTCTTCATCTCTTCCTTGAGCCGGTCCGCCACCGAGGCCACCACGATGACTTCTTTTTCATCCACGCAGATGATGTTGTTGTCAAACGACGCGCCCCAGACGATGTCACGACCAGCCTTTTCAAGGTTGGCGGTCTCATCCACCACCACTGGCGGGTTGCCGGCCCCGGCAGCGATCAGGCGTTTGTCGGTGTGTTTGCGCGCTTCTTCCACCACCGCTTCACCACCGGTCACCGTCAGCAGATGGATGCCTGGGTAGCTGAACAGGGCTTGCGCCGTGGCGATGTTGGGTTGCACCACCGTGGTGATCACGTTGCGTGGACCGCCTGCGGCCACCACCGCTTCGTTCAGCAGGGCCACGGCGCGCTGCGAAACCCCTTTGGCCGCAGGGTGCGGTGCAAACACCACCGTGTTACCAGCGGCAATCATGCTGATGGCGTTGTTGATGATGGTCGCCGCCGGATTGGTGCTTGGTGTGACCGAGGCCACCACACCCCAGGCGGCGTTTTCCATCAAGGTCAGGCCATGGTCGCCCGACAGCACAGTGGGCACCAGGCATTCCACACCCGGCGTGTGCAGCGCTTGCGAGACATTTTTGACAAACTTGTCGGCCACGCGGCCCATGCCGGTCTCGGCCACCGCCAGCTCGGCCAACTCCTGCGCGTGTTTTTCACCGGCCTGGCGAATGGCAGCCACGACCCGGCTGCGCATGGCTACGCTGCGCATCTGGCGGTAGGCAATGTCTGCCTCAGCCACTGCATCGTCCAACGAGGCAAACACACCCATGGACAAGGGTGACGATGGCGCTGCGTTGAACTTGGGCGCCAAGCCCATCCTGGGTGTTGCGCTGGCTGGCCTGGCGGGCACAACTAGCGACTTGTCAGTGGTGTTGCGATCCATTGACTGCACCACCGCCTTGACAATGCGTTCAATGTCTGCGTTCCCAATACTCACGGGCATCTCCTGCTGCTAGCGCCTGACAAGCCAAAACTGTTGCATGTCGCGCCTTTACTTCCGATAAGTCACCTGGTCTTGCGTGACCACCTGATCAACGATGCCGATCACGCTCAGGTCAATGGGCAAGTCGCCCCCATTAGCCTTGCGCGCCGAGCTGCCACTGACCACCAGCACCCATTCGCCATTGCCCGCACCCACGCTGTCGGCGGCCACATGCCGCACCCCCGAGGGCTGGCCCTGGGCGTCGATAAAGTCAACCAGAAGCAGGCGGTCTTTGCCCAGCCCGTCGCAGCGGACGGTTGACACCACCTGCCCTACCACAAGGGCTAGTTGCATAGCGGATTCCTGTCAGAGGTTCAATCCAGCGGCTTGCCATCGCCCTTGATCGGGAAGATGGATTCGAGGTCACCATGCGGGCGCGGAATCACATGCACCGACACCAGTTCACCAATACGTTGCGCCGCAGCGGCACCCGCATCGGTGGCGGCTTTGCAGGCCGCCACATCGCCCCGCACCATGGCGGTGACCAGGCCGCCACCAATTTGCTGGAAACCAACCAGCTTGACACGCGCTGCCTTGACCATGGCGTCGCTCGCCTCGATCAGTGCAACCAGTCCCTTTGTTTCGATCATGCCAAGTGCTTCCATTTGTTTTCTCCTAGTTAGTGAGGTGGGTACAACGAACAACAAAATCAGACCAGTTCGGGCCGTCGGGGTCGACCGGTTTCTCGGGCCAGCGTGGAGGTTTGGGATGACCGGTGGTGCGCCCGATCGGCCCCGATGGGTGCCATCTTCATGGCCAGCAGCGTCACCTGAACAATGTCACTGGCACTGCAGCCACGTGACAAATCGTGCATGGGTCGCTGCAGCCCCTGGATCATCGGCCCCAGCGCGGTGTAACCGCCCAGGCGCTCGGCAATCTTGTAGGCAATATTGCCTTCAGACAGCGACGGAAAGATAAACACATTGGCCTTGCCGGCGACCGGGCTGTCGGGGGCTTTACGCGCCGCCACCGCGGGCACAAAAGCCGCATCAAACTGCAGCTCACCGTCAATCAGCAAGTCAGGCCGCCGGGTTTTGGCCAGGGCCGTGGCCTGCGCCACCAGTTCAGCCGAGGCGTGCTTGGCACTGCCCAGGGTCGAGAATGACAACATCGCCACACGCGGCTGCTCGCCCGTGACATTGGCAAACGTGGCCGCCGTGCTGATGGCAATGTCGGCGAGCTGCTCCACCGTCGGTTTGGGCACCACGCCGCAGTCGGCAAAACCAAACACATGCGAATGGTCCGGCGGCAGCATGAAAAACATCGACGACAGCGTGTGGTTGCCCGCGCTCAGGCCAATCACCTTGAGCGCAGCGCGCAACACCGACGCAGTGGACGACAGATTGCCGGCAATGCAGTAGTCGGCATCACCACACACCAGCATCATGGCGGCAAACCACATGGGGTCCGCCAGCTTGCTGCGGGCGCTCTGGTCATCCAGTTCGGGGCGGCGCTCCCTCAGGCTGGCGGCGTAGGCATCGATTTTGGGGGAGCTGGCTGGGTCAATGACCCGCAGCGCCGGGTAGCCAATACGATGCTTGAAGCAATGGTCGCGCAGTGCCATCGGGTTGGCCAGCAGCGTGGGCCGCGCCCAGCTGCATCGGTTCAAGATGCCTGCGGCCTCGATCACACGCTGATCCAACGCGTCGGGGAACACCACCCGGGCCGGATGGGCACGTGCCCAGTCTTCACAGGCTTGAATCAGCTGCACAGTGTTTATCCGGAGTAGCTCAGGTAGAAATAACGGACCGAGCCCGGCGTGCCGATCTTGCCCTGCGTCCCTTTGGGCACCCACATCACATCACCGGCCTGGGCGCTGATCACGTTCTGACCCACATGAAACTGCAACTCGCCTTCGAGCACCAGGTTGATTTCATCGCTGGTGCGGGTGAACGGGAACACATTGCTGGACCAACCCATAAAACCGGATGCGCAAGGCGCGGCGGTCGTCAAGCCCAGTGTCGTTAAGTCGAGTTGACTCATGTTGACCGCGCTGGCGCTGGTTTTGGGGCTGGGGCACAGCGAGGTGATCTTGCGGATTTGTGTGGTCGCAGGGTCAGCGATGCAATCTGCCGCAGTCTCTGACGAATGGGCCGGCAGTGCGCTCTCCTGCGCAATGCGGCGCAGCACTTCGGCCAGCACCGCCTCGCTGGCCGGACCATGGGTCTGGGCTTCGATCACCCTGCGCACCGCTTCCTGATCCACAGAGGTGTCGGGTGAGGCGTCACATGCTGCTGCCGCCACGTCCCCAGCCGCCACCAGCTTGATTTCAACCCCAAGCTCCTTGGCCAAACTGCGCGCCTCGGCAGTCACGATGGCGTGCGGGTCTTGCAAATGAATCAGTTTGCCACCCGTTTTGGCGACAGCCTGCACATCAGCAGCCACGATCAGTTGTTTTTTGCTCATGCTTCCTCCAAAACACCTAGCTCAGGGTCGAGCAGGTGCCGACGAATGCGTTTTATGGCCACCGGGTCGTTGCTGGCCACCGGAAAAATCTGCCCGGCAATCCCCACCTCGCGCAACAAGGTTGTTACGCGCGCTAGGTCCGCGCCGGGCAAGTCCATTTTGGTCACAATGGCATCAATGGTCTTGTCGGCATACACCTCCAGCAAACCATAGGGCAGGCGGCAGTCAAACTTGTCAGCCGGGTGCACATACACCAGACGCTCCACGTCGGCGGCCATGGTGATCAGTGCGTGGTACAGGCGCGGGTGGCTGAAATATTCGCCTGGCGTATCGATGCCGCTGCTGCCCTCAAACTCCATCACCTGGGTTTTGCGAGCCTCTTCATCCTTGCCAAACAACAGGTTGAACAGCGTGGTTTTGCCCGCACCAATCTCGCCGATCAGCATGAAACGCCCGACTTTGTTGACGACTTGGCTCATGTGCGCGAGATCTCGCAGGTGGAATAGCTCATCTGCCGGCGCAAGGTGTTGATCACCTGTTGCAGCGCCTCATCAACGGAAGCCACCGAGCCACAAATCACCAGCGCGCCACTGAATCGGTCCAGAAAACCAATCTCCACATTGGCCGCTTTGGTGGCAATGTCGCCGGCAATCATGGCGGTTTCACCGGGCGTCAGGGTCATGATGCCGATCGCCTCGGCGCCGGGCACGCCAATTTTTTTGCACAGCTCGGTGGTCGGGTTGGCGATGCAGTGCGCGAGCGTGACCTGTTTGCCAGGCACAAACTCCTGGATGATGCGTTCCTTGGTCACAACTGGGTTGGCGTCCATCGGGCTCGATTCGGGTTGGAAGCTGGTCAGCGGGCAAAGATTGCGCCCACCATTACCCGCATTTTGTGAACAGCAGTGACTCAGGGGTTAGCAAAAATCGGCGTGATTTATCGACGCCAGTGTCAAACCACGCGTTTGCGCAGCGTCTCGGACGGCAGTTCGCCAAACAGCCAGCGGTAGTCCGCCGCGAACTGGCTCAAGTGCCAGAAGCCATAACGCATCGCCACATCGCTGACACTGGCCAGGGCGGAGTCGCTGCGGCGCAGTTCGCGCCGTGCCTCGTTGAGCTTGAGCGCCTTGAGATAAGTTTTGGGCGACAGCCCAACATATTTGCGAAAGCAGTCCTGCAAGGCGCGCGGACTGGCACCGAGTTGTTCGCACAACTCATGCACCGTGACACAGCGGTCGTCATGTGCCTGCAGATAGTCGCGCACCCGCCGCAGCGTGCGCCGGGCGTGTTGCGCCGACACGTTTTCACGCGGACCGTTGTGCCCCTGCGTGAGCAGCTGTACCAGGCCAGACACCGCCTCGTCCAACAAAAGCTGCTGCGCTTGCGATGTGAGCGACGAAAATCGCTGGGGCTGATCTGCCAGCAAACGGCATAACCAGCGGCGAAACCCGTGCAGCTGGGCATCTGGCACCTGCAAAACACGTTGAGCCAGACGATCATCGGGCAAATCGCTGTGCTCCCGCGCGGCGTACTGGCGCAACCCGTCGGTCTGGATCACCAGCCCCAAAAAACCAAAGTCATCGGGCGTGGTCAACTGAAAGTCGCCCTGACCCGTATGCAATGCCAGCATGTCGGGCGCCACTGGCGCGCCATCCACCCGAACCCCAGGCTGGTGGCGCACCGGGATGCCAAACCAGCTGGCACCAGGCCAGGTCTTGCAGCTTTGCACCAGGGCGTGGCTGGACATCTCAACGAACAACTGCACCGGCCCGAGCATCAGTTCGGTCAGTGCTCCCTGAAACTGCCCCGGCGAGGTCTGGTCATACACCTGGTGCCAACCCGAAATGCTTTGTGCCAGCTGATCAACACCCGCCGACTGCGTGGCCCGCCACTGGGGCGCGGGTGGGGGCAGCAAAGCAGAAGTTGAATTCACACAAAGTCCAGATGTTGGTTGCTGAAGTCTAGCCACGTGATGCAGCTTTTGTGCCACATCAGCGAGATGCCGGATTCTGGCCCGTGTGATCCGCTTGTCAAGCGTGATTTGCCCGGGTCGAGACCAGCGCCTCACCATCAGGATGAGGCATCACCCGACCCGACATTGGCTCACCCCAGTGCCCTACCCTCTACCTGTCGCAAACATGCGCGGAAACTCCGGGTCATCGGTAAGACTGCGCACCAGTTCAGCCACGCCCTTCAAATGCGCTTCAGACGGCTGGTTGCTGTATTTGCGGCGGTGATCAATGTGCCAGTGCGCCTGGCTGGCAAAAGTGCGGGCGCGCAGGACGATGTGCTGGTTGTCTTCAGTGCGCCTGGTCGGGACAACATAGCAGTACCAGGTACCTCCCAGGCAATCGGTGCTACGACCGTTCACCGCACCCGCAGTTCGCGTTAAAGTGCGACCCATGTCCAACCCAACCCGATTGGCCGGTCTGTCCGACCCCCAGCACCAAGCCCTGCTGCAAGCGGCGCGCAACGCCCATCGCGCGGCCTACGCGCCGTATTCCCATTACCCGGTAGGGGCTGCTGTATTGGACGAGCAGGGTCGCATCCATGCCGGCTGCAATGTCGAGAACGCTGCTTACCCCGAAGGCCTGTGTGCCGAAGCCGCCGCGCTGGCTGCCATGGTGCTGGCTGGTGGCCGCCGGGCGCTGGCCGTTCTGGTGGTTGGCAACGGTGGCAAGAACAGTAGCGCCTGGACCACGCCCTGCGGTGGCTGCAGGCAAAAAATGCGTGAATTTGGCAGCCCTGACTTGCCCATCCTGACAGCCAACGCAGACCACGTTGGACCACAATACACGCTGGCGCAACTGCTGCCCGAGAGTTTTGGGCCGGATCACCTCAGCGCCGCCTGAAAGCTCCCAACCACTGCACGCCACCCACTGACCATGAACGCTATTCGCACCATTCAAGAACGTGCTCCCCATATCCGACCCCGCATCGCCGTGGTGCTGGGTTCGGGCTGGGGCGGTTTGACCGATCACATTCGAGAAGCGGTGCAAGTTCCCTACACCGAGCTAGAAGGGTTTCCGCAACCCACGGTGGCGGGGCACAGTGCCACCCTGTGGTTGGGGCACATCGGTACACAACCGGTGGCGGTGATGAGCGGGCGCAAACACGGCTACGAAACCGGTGCCGTGGACGGCATGGCCGCGCCGCTGCAGGTTCTGCAACAGCTGGGCTGCCACACGCTGGTGCAAACCAATGCCGCCGGCAGCGTGCACCCCGACATGCCGCCGCAAAGCCTGATGCTGATCACCGACCACCTGAACCTGCCGCAGCGCTCGCCGCTGGTGGGGCAAAGTGGCAGTGAACGCTTCGTCAACATGGTCAATGCCTACGATCCAGAACTGAATCGCCTTGCGGCGCAGACAGCACAAGCGCATGGCGCTACGCTTTTTGAAGGTGTTTACGCCTGGTTTCTGGGGCCGCAGTTTGAAACCCCGGCCGAAATCCGCATGGCACAGCGGCTGGGCGCCGACGCGGTGGGCATGAGCACCGTGCCCGAGACGATTCTGGCGCGCCACCTGGGCCTGCGCGTGCTGGCGCTCTCGTTCATCACCAACTTTGGCGCGGGCATGTCGGCAGAAAGCTTGAGCCACGCCCACACGCTGCAACAAGCGCAAGAAGGCAGTGCCAAAGCGAGCCGCTTGCTGGCCGACATCATTGCCGCCATCACGGACCCGACCGGCGCCACCGCATGAGATCCCCATGACCCCCCACGACAACACCCTCTACGCACTCGACCTGTCGCAACGCGCCCGCACCGCCTTGGCGTGCCTGGACCTGACCAGCCTGAACAACGCCGACACCGAAGCCGATATCGCCACGCTTTGCCTGCGCGCCCAAAGTCCGTTTGGTGCAGTGGCGGCCGTGTGCGTCTGGCCGCGCCTGGCGGCGTTTGCCCGCTCTCAACTGCCCAGCCACATCGCTGTGGCGGCGGTGGCCAATTTTCCGCATGGCAACACCGACGTGGCCGCGGCGGTGCAAGACACCTTGCAGATTGTGCAGGCCGGTGCGCAAGAGGTGGATGTGGTGCTGCCCTACCGCGCCCTGATGGCGGGCGACGAGGCCAGCGTAAGCCAGCTGCTGTGTGCCGTGCGCCAGGCATGCCCGAGGTTGATCCTCAAGGTGATTCTGGAAACCGGTGCACTGCAAACCATCCGCCTGATCGAGCGTGCCAGCGTGCTGGCGCTGGAAGCGGGTGCCGACTTTTTGAAAACCAGCACCGGCAAAACCAGCATCCACGCCACCGTGGAGGCGGCGGCCACCATGCTCGGCGTGATTTCCAGCCGCGCCAGCTCAGCCGGCTTCAAGGCGTCCGGCGGCATCCGGACGGTGAAAGACGCCATCGTCTACGAATCTCTGACGGCGCACATCCTGGGTGATGCCGCCTTGAATCCACGGCGCTTTCGCATCGGTGCCAGCAGCCTGCTGGGCGACATTGAAGCCGTCTTGGGTGGCGCATCGGCCGTCCCCGCGCCGCCTGGCGCTTACTGAAGTCACACCATGCTGGCACAGGAAATCATCCGCATCAAACGCGACGCCGGCACCCTGGTGCCCGCGCATATCGACCACTTTGTGCGCGGTCTGGTGGACGAATCTTGGAGCGAGGGCCAGGCCGCTGCGCTGGCCATGGCCATGTTTCTGCAGGGCATGAGCCCGGATGAGACGGTGGCCCTGACGCGCGCCATGACCCACTCCGGTCGGGTGATGGACTGGTCAAACGCTCATCTGAACGGCCCGATTCTGGACAAACACTCCAGCGGCGGTGTGGGCGACAAGATCAGTCTGATGCTGGCACCCATTGTGGCGGCCTGTGGCGGCGTGGTACCGATGATCTCGGGGCGCGGCCTGGGACACACTGGCGGCACGCTCGACAAACTCGGCTGCATCCCGGGCTACCAGGCCACACCCGATATCACCCGGCTGCACCAAACGCTCAAAACGGCCGGCTGCGCCATCATTGGCCAGACCGACGACCTGGCTCCGGCTGACCGCAGGCTCTACGCCATCCGTGATGTGACTGCCACGGTGGAGTCGGTGCCACTGATCACCGCCAGCATCCTGTCGAAAAAGCTCGCCGCCGGCCTGCAGGGTCTGGTGATGGATGTGAAAGTGGGCAATGGTGCCTTTGCCGCGTCGATGGACATGGCCAGCCGCCTGGCGCAGTCGCTGGTGCGGGTGGCCGGCGGCGCGGGCCTGCCCACCACGGCCTGGATCACCGACATGAATCAGGTGCTGGGCACCACCTGCGGCAATGCGCTGGAGGTGCTGGAGGCCATCGCCTTTCTGAAGGGGCAAGCGCCTGAGCCGCGCCAGTGGCTGCTCACCCGAACCCTCTGCGCCGAGTTGCTGCAGATGGGTAACCTGGCCACGGATGCCGTCGATGCGCTACAAAAAGTAGACCATGCTTTGCAGAGTGGAAAAGCGCTGGAGCACTTTTCTCGCATGATTTTCGCCTTGGGTGGTCCAGCGGATCTGGTCGACCGACCACAACATTACCTTCCTGGCGCACCGGTGCAACGGGTGATACCCGCACCGCGCAGCGGTTGGGTCACCGGCATGGCCACGCGCGACATCGGGCTGCTGATCGTCGAACTCGGTGGCGGACGCCGCCGCGCCAGCGACAGCATCGACCCGCGGGTCGGTTTTACACAATTCGCCCAGATCGGTCAGCCGGTACAGGCCGGTGAGCCGCTGGCGCTGGTGCATGCGGCCGACGCGGCGGCGGCTGAACATGCCCGCGTCGCCTTGCTGGCCATGGTTCAGATCGGTGACGAATCCGCCACGGCCGGGCCAGTGCTGTGGCAGCGGCTTGACGGCTGCATGGATGCCGACCCCGTTGCGGCTATCGTTGGAACCATCGACTGAACCGAACAGGGAGTAGAGATGCCCGAAATTCGCCCATACCAGGACCCAAGCGACCGCGAGCAGGTGATCCAACTCTGGCGTGCTGCCTTCGGCTACGACGCCGCACACAACGACCCGGCGCTGGCCATTGCCAAAAAAATGGCCGTGCAGGATGGCCTGTTTTTTGTGGCCACACTGGGTCAGAGCATCGTGGGAACGGCAATGGCCGGCTACGACGGGCATCGTGGCTGGTTGTATTCGGTAGCGGTTCTGGCCGAACAGCGCGGCACCGGCCTGGGTAGCCGGCTGGTGCGGTTTGCCGAAGCGGCACTGGCTCAGCGCGGCTGCCTGAAGATCAATCTGCAACTGGTGGCCAGCAACGAGGCCACCGCAGCGTTCTACCAGTCGCTGGGCTACGTGATCGAACCGCGGGTCAGCATGGGCAAAGTGCTGCACCACAACGTGCCGGCCCCGCACTGAACCGGCAGGTCAGAAGTTTCTGGGCAAGCCTTGCCAGGGCCGCTCGGCCGTGACCTGCCGCGTCAGCGCCAGCAGGCGCTCCAGATTGTGGTTGACCTTGACCTCCCGGTAAGGCACGCTGGCCACGATGCGAAACTCGGGCAGGCTGGTGTCGCGCACAATCGGCTCGCCGGTGGCCATGCCTTGCCGGTTGACCAGCACCGCCACCTTGGGCATGGTGGTATTGAGGCCCCGTTTGATTACGGCAGCAATCTCGTTGGACTGCAGTCTGACAAAAGTGCCCGGTGAATAAATGCCCACCGCCTTGATGATGGCGGCACCGGCTTCGTCCACCGCCCGGTTTTCATCAAAATAACAGGCCTGCATGGCCGCACTGGGCGTTTCCGGCGGTCGCGAGGTGCGCGGCGACAACCGGGCGGCAAACATGTCGGCCCGCTCGATCAGGCGCGCCAACCGCTGGCTGACCGTGCGCGATGCCAGTGGGCCGGCCGTGTTGTGACGGTGGTACAACACGGCTTCCAGCCACAGCGGGTTGGTCACCCCCATCAGTTGCAGCATGTCCACCGAGCGGGGGGCATGGCTTTCGATCAGTTTGAGCTGCTCAGCCGTTGGCGAGCCTTTTTGCATGGCCATGCGGTCCTGCAGGTCGGTCATGCCGATGTTCATGGTCAGCGCCGCGTTGCACATGGCGGCAATGTGGTCTTCACTCCACTTGAGCACTTCACGCGCGGCCAGGCTGCAGACCGCGCTGACCAGCATGGCATGGGTGGCGCTGTAACGACGAATTTCGCTGCCCGCCAGGTGAATCAGGGCAAACAGGGTACCGTCCGGGTTGCGCTGCAACTGGCGCTCCAGCTCTTTTTGCAGGCGCTCCAGCCGCGGCAGAAAACTGTCACCGCGGAAATCGCGCAGCATCCCGTCCATTTGCGTCTGCAGGTCGATCCAGTCCGGCTCACCGCTGGTCTCGGCCCTGGCCGCCTTTTTGTTGTCGTAGGGCGATATCTGCACCTCGGCAATCTTGCGCAACTCGTGGTCCTGCATCACCGCCCTGTTCAGCCGGTTGAAATAGCCGCGCCGGTAATTCTCGGACTCGTCCGCGTCGATATAAATCTCGCTGCGCCGCCCGACCATCGCCTCCAGATCCTGCCGGCTATGCACCTGAAAACCCTGGCTGGCCAGCAAAACGCCACTGACATCACGCAACGCGCAGGGTAGCGGCTGCCCGATAACGATAGAGTCGATGCTGACAGGGACCAGATTCATAGATGCGCCGAATTATGCCAAGGCACTTTCCAAAAAGACAAAGCAGCCCCAGCATACACCGGCCAGCCAGCCTGATAGGATGCAACACATGGCAAAAGACACGGCAATTCACACCTTAACCAGCGCAACGGGCGGCTCCATCTTGACCCAGAAACTGTGTCATCCTGACCAGCTCGCCATGCAGGTGGCAGCCTTGCCGCGACCACTGGTGTTCACCAACGGGGTGTTTGACGTGTTGCATCGTGGACACGTGATGTATCTGGAACAGGCCCGCGCGCTGGGGGCCAGCCTGATCGTGGCCCTCAACACCGATGCTTCGGCGCGCCGCCTGGGCAAAGGCCCTGAGCGCCCCCTCAACAACGAGATGGACCGCGCCTGCGTCATTGCTGCATTGGCCAGTGCCAGCCTGGTCACCTGGTTCGACGACGACACACCCCTTCAATTGATCGACCGGGTGCGCCCCGACATTCTGGTCAAAGGCGGCGACTACGACATGAGCAAACTGGCTGAGACCGCGCTGATGCACAGCTGGGGCGGGACGGCGCTGGCACTGCCCTTTGTCACCGGGTACTCCACCACGGCGCTGGTCAGGAAAATCAGGAACAATGAACAAACAAGCAGATAGCCGCTCACCCCGATGACCCGGCGAAGGCTGCGAAAAATGCAAGTGCAGCGTCCGCTGGGGCAAAGCCCCTCCTGACAAGCCTGCAATTACTGCGGTGTCAGGCTGATTGGCAAGCTTGGGTTTGACCATCATCCAGGTCAAAAAATTGTCCGGGACAAAATGACAATTGGCGATAATGCTGAAGCTTTCTGGCCAGTTGCATCCGCGTTGGCTGCCATTGATGTTCGTTGGAGTTTGAATACCAGATGTCGACCGATCAACCTGTTGCTATGGCGCGAGCTGATGAGCTGGCTGAAACCACCCCGCAGATTGTGGCGATCGGCGCCTCTGCGGGCGGCCTGGAGGCCCTGGAAAAACTGTTTGCCGGTTTGTCCAGTGCATCTGGTGCCACCTTTGTGGTGATTCAGCACCTGTCGCCTGACCACAAAAGCATGATGGCCAACCTGTTGGCGCGCCACACCGACATGCCGGTGGTGATGGTGGAGCAAGACATGCCGATCGAGCCCAACAGGGTGTACCTGATCCCGCCGGGGTCGATCATGCACATGGGTCCGGGCAAACTCACCCTCACACCCAAGAACCCCCGCACCCTGACACTGCCCATCGATGTGTTCTTCAAGTCGATGGCGGAGCATTACGGCGCGCGCTCGGTCGGGGTCATCCTCTCGGGTACCGGGTCCGACGGAACGCGAGGCGCAGCCGCCATCAACGACTCGGGCGGCTTCCTGATTGCGCAAGAGCCTGAAGACGCCAAGTTTGACGGTATGCCGCGCAGCGTCATCGCCACCGGTCTGGTCGATGCGATCTTGCCGGTTGACCAGATTGGTGCGCGCCTGCTGGCGCTGGTGACCAACCAGCCCATTGTCAAAGCGGCTGTTTCCATCGACGCCAGCATCATCCCGGCGCTGGCCATCAGCCCGGAGGCGGCGCTCAATGCCATCATGCACCTGCTGTTGCAGGTCGGCGGCATTGATTTTCAGGAATACAAAACCGGCACCGTGATGCGGCGCATTGAACGACGCATGAATGTGCGCCAGGTGACAGCACTTGAGGCGTACCTGGATTTGCTCAACAACGATCGCAACGAAGTGCTGACGTTGCGCCGCGAACTGCTGATTCCGGTGACCAGCTTCTTTCGCGACACCGATGCGTTTGAGCTCCTGTCGCGCCAGGTGATCGAACCCCTGGTGGCGAAAAAACAGGCCGGTGAGTCGATCCGGGTCTGGCTGGCAGCGGTGTCTACCGGCGAAGAGGCGTACTCAGTGGCCATGCTTTTTCTGGAGGCCTTTGACCAGCTCAAGCACTGGCCAAGCCTGAAAATTTTTGCCACCGATGTGGAGCAGCAGAATGTGGAAACGGCCGGTGCCGGCACCTACCCGGAGTCCATCGCCGCAGAAGTCTCGCCGCAGCAACTGGAGCGATTTTTCGTCAAAAGAGGCAACTCGTTTGTGGTCAAGAACGAGCTGCGCCAGTGCATTGTGTTTGCCCGCCATAACCTGCTGACCGACCCACCTTTCACCCGGATGGACCTGGTGACCTGCCGCAATGCGCTGATCTATTTCCGACCGGCGGCGCAGGAGCGCGCGCTGAAACGCCTGCAATACGCCCTGCTGCCCGGTGCCCACCTGTTTCTGGGATCCAGCGAGTCACTCGGAGATCTGCAAAAAGACTTCACCACCGTCAGTGCCCGCCACAAGATCTGGGAGATGGTGCGTCCCTTGAGTTTTCCGCTGGACGTCAACAAGGGTGGTGGCTATGGTTACCCTGCGGCACCGCCCGGTGGTGGCCAACATCTGCGCACCGGTCGCATCAAGCCGACACAGGTGGAGCAGGGCTTTTCGACCCTGCTCAAGGCCTTTACGCCGCCTGCTGCAATTCTGGTCAATAGCCGGCACGAGCTGGTGCACTCCTACGGTGAGGTGAACCGCTTTTTGCAGCTGCGTGAAGGGCATGCCAGCCTGGACATGAACCGCATCCTGCCCGATGTGCTGGTGCCGGTGGCGGTGGCGCTGGTTTTCAAGGCGGGCCGCGAAGGGGCCAGCGTGAGCTCTGACCGCCTCAAATTTACCAACCATGACGGTGAGACCGAACACTTGCGCCTGTCGGCCTGGCCGGTTGACGGCTCCGAGGGTGACCGCTTGACCTTGCTGGCCTTCGAGCCGTTGATCGGTGTGCCAGGCCCGACCGCCGCAGTCGCAACCATCGACCTGGACTCGGAAACTGCCGAGCGCATGGAGGTGCTGGAGCGCGAACTCACGGCCACCCGCGAGAGCTTGCAGGCCACGGTGGAAGAACTTGAAACCTCCAACGAAGAACTGCAGTCCACCAACGAAGAGTTGATGAGCTCCAACGAAGAGTTGCAAAGCTCCAATGAGGAATTGCAGTCGGTCAACGAAGAGCTCAATACCGTCAACGCCGAATACCAGGAAAAAATTGACATCCTCAATCGGCTCAATGCGGATCTGGACAACATGGCGCAGGCGGTGGCGGCGGGTACGGTGTTTGTCGACGAAAACCTGCACCTGACGCGGTTTTCACCCGACGCCACCCACATCTTCCGGTTGCGTGACTCCGACATCGGACGCCCGCTGGACGATCTGGCCCATACGCTGCTTTACCCGGAGCTGATTGCCGATCTGAGTCGCACCCTTGACAGTGGTGACAAGGTTGAAAAAGAAATTCGCGGCATCAATGGCCTGCACTATTTCGTACGGATGCTGCCCTATCGGGTGCCCTCTTCAGACAAAAAAGGGGCCGTCATCACCTTCATGGATGTCACCGCCCTGCATGAGGCGTCGCGCCTGCAGTTTGTCATTGACGCACTGGCCGAGCACGTGGCCGTGCTCAACAGCAGCGGGGTGATCACGCTGGTGAATCAGGCGTGGCGACGTTTTGCCCATGAAAATGGCGACCCGAGTCTGGCCAAGTCGGGGCCAGGCGTCAACTATCTGAACCTTGGCGGCGACCTGCATGACACCAGTGAGCCCACCGCCAGCATTGCCCGGCGCGGTGTACGCGAGGTTCTGGAAGGCAACCGCGTCCACTTTTCGCTTGAGTACGCCTGCCATTCACCCAGCCAGGAGCGCTGGTTCGTGATGCACGTCACGGCCATGGGAGGCGAGCAGCCAGGGGCGGTGGTGAGCCACGTCGATATCACCTCATGGCGCCAGTCCTACCCAACCCTGAAATCATGAGTCTTGAAGACCAGCGTGCCGTCAGGCAACGTACCGAGCGTCTGGCACTGCTGAAACAGCGCGCCGAATCGGTGCTGCAACAACATTCCCTGGCAACCGTGCCAAAAACCGAGCAGGACCTGGCAACGGCCAAGCTACTGGAGGAGCTTCGGGTCTACCAGGTCGAGCTGGAAATGCAGAACGACGAGTTGCGCGCGGCCCAGCAGACCTCGGATCTGATGCAGCGGCGTTACCTGACTTTGTTTGAACACATGCCCTTGCCCGCGCTTGTCGTGGACGACCACGGCATCGTGGACGATTGCAACGAGCGCGCGCACGCACTGCTAGGCGGCCTTGGCCACACCGTCCAACCGGACAACCGCTTTTGGAATGCCGTCGACCGAGACGACCGGTCACGCCTGCATGCGGCATTGCGCGATGTGCGCTCCGGCGAGTCGGTGTTGCTGGCGCAGGTGCAGATCGCCAAATCAGACACCCGAAACGCCGTGTTTGACGTTCACCTGATCGGGTTGTCGATGGACTACAAGCTCGATCGGCGTCTGTTGCTGCTGCTGGTGGACCGAACCGCTGAAACGGCGCATGCCGCCGATCAGCGGTTCTTCTCGTTGCTGCTCGACGCCAGTGACAGCCTGTTCTATGCCACCGATCTGCAGGGAAAGATGCTGTTGGCCAACCATACCCTGCTGCGGTTTCTGGGACGCGACCGGCATGAGGTTCTGGGTCACAGCCGGGTCGATTACATGCCGCTGCAAGACGCCATCCGGCAATCCGATTCTGACCGGCAGGTGCTGGCCAGTGGCAGCATGCTGACGGTTGAAGAAAAGGTCTACAGCCGTGATGACGGCACGGTCGATTTTCTCACGCGCAAGTTTCCACTGCGTGACCTGCAAGGCAAGCTGTATGGTGTGGGCAGTATTTCAACCGACATCACCATGCTCAAGCGCCAGCAGCATCAGGGTCTGCTGAGTGAAACCGTGTTCATGGCGTCGCTGGAGGCGATCATCGTGACCGATGCCCAGTGCCGCATCCTGCGGGTCAACCCGGCGTTTACACGGCTGTCGGGCTTTTCGTCCGAGGCCGTCATTGGCCACCATCCGCGCATTCTGAAATCGGGCATGCACCCGGCCAGCTTTTATCAGACCATGTGGCAGGCGATTGGCAAACATGGGCATTGGACTGGCGAGATCTGCAATCGCAGCACCAGCGGCCAGGAGTACAACGTGCTCACCAGCATCAATGCCGTCTACGAGGCCGATGGATCCGTGCTGTACTACTTTGCCGTGCAGACCGACGTGACTCAGCTACGCCGAACCCAGGAACGCCTGGCGCACCAGGCCTCTTACGATGATTTGACCGACCTGCCCAACCGTGCCTTGTTCAACGACCGGGCCAGCCAGCTGGTGGCCAGCGCGCAACGCAATGACCAGCCATTTGCCTTGCTGTTCATTGACCTGGACCGGTTCAAGGAGGTCAACGACAGCTTGGGGCATCCGGTCGGCGACCGGCTGTTGTGCAATGTGGCCAATCGCTTGGGTGAGCATTTGCGCCAGGTGGATACCGTGGCGCGCATTGGCGGCGACGAGTTCGCGCTGCTGTTGCCGGACACCGATCGGCCAGGTGCTCAAGCGGTGGCCAGCGCGCTGCTTGAGCACTTGCGCGAGCCCCTGCACCTGACGGAGACCCAGCAGTACCGGCCCATGGCGAGTGTCGGAATTGCGGTTTTCCCGCAAGATGGCGACACCCCCGAGCTGCTGCTGCGCCATGCCGATGCCGCCATGTACTGCGCCAAAGCCAGTGGCCGCAACCGCATTGCAAGCTATTCAGCCGACCAGGGCTTGGCCGACCGGATGGACTTCAGCATTCAGACCGAGCTGGCCGAAGCCATATCCGGGCAACAGCTGCGGGTGCACTTTCAGCCCAAATGTGAGCTGGGCAGCGGCAAACTGGTGGGTGCCGAGGCGCTGGTGCGCTGGGAGCGTCCCGGTCATGGTCTGGTTGGCCCGGGTGTTTTTATCCGTCTTGCCGAAAAAAATGGCCTGCTGGTCGCGATCGATCAGTGGGTCATGTCTGAGGTTGTGCAACAACTGAGCCGTTGGATGCGCCAGGGTCTGTGGCATAGCGGCTGGCGAGTCTCGGTCAACCAGAACGCCGCTGACCTGCAACGCCCGTATATGGCCGAACAATTGCGCCAGCTGCTGGCGAACCACCATGTCCCGGCCCAGGCGTTGGAGCTGGAGATCACTGAAGATGCCTTTTTGCAGCACACACCGGCGCAACTGGCTTGCCTGGCGGCCTTGCGCGCGATGGGAGTGACACTGGCGATCGACGATTTTGGTACCGGTTACTCCAGCCTGTCTTATTTGCGCCAGTTGCCCGTGTCGGTGCTCAAGATTGACCAGAGTTTTATCGCCACCATGCTGCAGAACAACAACGATGCCATGCTGGTGCGCACCATCATTGACCTGGCCCACAATCTGGGTCTCACGCTGGTGGCAGAAGGGGTGGAACACGCCGCACAGTCGGAGTATCTGCACCAATTGGGATGTGAATTGGGACAAGGCTACCTGTTTGACCGCCCGGTGGCACCAGATGTCTTCATGCAACGCTGGCTAACCGATGCCAGAACCACATGCGACAAAATCATTTGAAGGTCAACACGGTGCGGATGTAGCCGCTGTGCCGCACGGTGCCGCTTGCGCCAGGCCGCCCCACCCTGGCATTTGCGTGCACAATTCGCTGGGGTGCTGACTCTTTCAGCCAGATGGCACCAGCACATTTTGCATTTATCTGGTTGAATTGACATCCAGCCCATGATCAGCAATCATTTTATGCTTTGTTTTCTATAGCTACCCTCATGCCAAAACCAACGCCAAACCGACTGCGCCAGCTGCCCTGCCGGTTTAACCCGACGTCCAGAGGTTGAGCCATGCCGTTTGCGCGTTGGCTTCGATCCGGCGCCCTGGCCACCGCGGTCGCGGTGACATCGCTCGGGTTCACTGTGCTTTTGTGGCGCCAGGCCAGCCAGGACAGTGCCGCCGAATTGGCCACGCTGCTCAGCCACGACACGCAAGAGATCAAAACCCGCATTGAGGACGATCTGGCGCGCCACACCCTGTTGCTGAAGGGTTTCGTGGCCCTGTTTGATGCCTCTGAACAGGTCACCCGCAAGGACTTTGGCGACTTTTATCGGTCATTGGTCGGACAGGACAGCAGCTACCACTTTGTCGGCATCAACTTTATCGAGCAGGTACCCGTCGACAGTTTGTCCAACCACATCGCGCGGGTACGGCGTGACGGAATGCCGTTGTACACCATTCAACCCAGCGGCACCCGGGCGACTTACGCACCCATTGTCTACATCGAGCCCCAGGCAGGCAGCAACCTCACGGCGCTCGGTTACGACCCTTTGACGCTTGCACCGGCCCAACAGGCTTTGTTGCGTGCACGCGACAGCGGCAGCCTGGCCATGACCCGCAAGCTCATCCTCAAGCAGGACGCAGCGCAACCGATACCCGGATTTTCGATGTACCTGCCCTTGTACCAGTCGGGCTTGCCACAGGCGGATGTGGCACAGCGTCAGGCGGCGCTGCTGGGCTGGATCGGCGGACCCATTCGTGCCCAGGACTTGCTCAAGGGCCGGATCCCAAACGGGCTTGAGCGCGTGGGCTTTGAGCTCCACGACGGCATCCAGCCCGGCCCAGCGAGCCTGATGTTGGCCTCGGCCCAGGGACCCGCTGACACGCCGCCACTGCAAGAACTGCCCAGCAGCAGCCTGACCCTGACGGTGGGTGGCCAAACCTGGACGCTGTTGACGCAGGCGCTGCCAGGCTACGGACCGGCCACCGTGCGACAGCGACCCGGACTGGTGGCTTCGGTGGGCGTGCTGCTGAGCGCGCTGGCGGCCATTTCCACTTTACTACTGAGCCTCTTTCTGATGCGACGCACCCAGTGGGCGCAGCAACGCGAGGCCCTGGCGCAGGCACGTGGGCGCGAGGCGGCACGCCATGAGGCCGAACGCGTGCTGCGCGACAGCGAATTTGCGGCGCGCATGGCACTCGACCGCTCCAACGCCCTGGCAGCCAAGCTGGAAGACCAACAGGAGCATCTGGAGCAGCAGGTGCAACAACGCACCGCCGAGCTCGACCAGCAGAAAGCTGCGCTGGCCAATACCGTGTCCCTGCTCAACGCCACCCTGGAGTCCACCGCGTACGGCATCCTGGTGGTCGACTGTGAGGGCCGCCTTGTCAGCTGGAACCAGCGTTTTGTGGAACTGTGGCGGGTGCCACCGACGTTGCTGGTCGCGGGTCACAAACGCGAGATGCTGGATTTCCTGGCGAACAAAACCACGGATCCGCAAGCGTTCAGCAACCATGCGATACGCCTGACCAGCGCGCCTCAACTGGCCAGCAGCGACACCTTTGCGCTGGCCGACGGCCGGGTATTCAAGCGCATCTCCCTGCCGCAGCAGGACGGCAACCGGGTGATGGGCCGGGTCTGGTCGTATGACGACATCACCGAACTCAAACGGATTGAACAGTCAGCCCTGGCTGCCAACCAGGCCAAGTCCGAGTTTCTGGCCAACATGAGCCATGAGATCCGCACCCCGATGAACGGGGTGGTGGGCATGGTCGACATCCTGCAGCAAACCGATTTGCAACCCGAGCAGCAACGCATGGTGCGCACCATCGCCCAGTCGTCGCTGGCGCTGCTGGGCATTCTGAACGATATTCTGGACTATTCAAAAATCGAGGCCGGCAAACTGTCGGTCGAGTCGATCCCGACCCCGATCGGTGAACTGGCACAGGACATCATCCAGCTGCTGTCCCACTCCGCCCAGAACAAATCAGTCGACCTGAGCGCGCAAGTTGACGATGCCGTTCCCCCTTGGCTCTATCTGGACCCGACACGGGTGCGCCAGGTGCTGCTCAATCTGCTGGGCAATGCCATCAAGTTCACCGCCAGCGAGGCGGGTGTGGCAGCGTGGGTCCGACTGCAGGTGTTTGTGCAGGGGGGCAACAGCGACTCACCGACGCTGGGGCTGCGCGTCAGCGATAGCGGCATCGGCATGAGCGAGGAAGTCGTCGCGCGCCTGTTCCAGCCCTTTACCCAGGCAGACGCCAGTACCGCACGCCAGTTTGGCGGCACCGGGCTGGGCCTGTCGATCAGCCAACGCCTGGTGGGCTTGATGGGCGGCAGCATCCGGGTTCGCAGTGCACCGGGCGAGGGGGCTGAGTTCTCGGTCGAACTGCCGCTGCGCCCGGCACCGGCGCCAGGGCTTTACAACGGCCAGACAGAGCGGCGCTGGCGCCCCAGGGTCAAGGCGGCAAGCGCCGACCTGCCCGACACGGGCGTGGCGCCCCTGGTGTTGCTGGCCGAGGACAACGAGACCAACCGCGACGTGCTGCGCGAACAGCTGCGTCGGCTGGGTTACCGCTCCGACACGGCCAACGACGGTGTCGAGGCGCTGCAGATGTGGCAAAGTGGCCATTACGCCTTGCTGCTCACGGATTGCCACATGCCCCGCATGGACGGCTTTACCCTGACCACGGCCATCCGCCAGGCAGAGGCGCCCGGTCAGCACGCCATCATCATTGCCGTCACCGCCAACGCCATGGCGGGTGAGGCGCAGCGGTGTCTGGCGCACGGCATGGACGACTTCCTGCCCAAACCACTGCGCATGGCAGAGCTGCAATCCATGCTGGCGCGCTGGTTGCCGTTGCCGGCACCGCCAGACTCACAAGCAGCCGCACTGGAAGACCTCACACCACCGGCAGATCCGGTCGCAGCGTCGCCTGCAGAGCCGCCCGCCGAACTGATTGACCCTGACACCGCCGATTCCGGGCTACCGGTGTGGGTCAGCGGTGCCCTGTCGGCCAGCGTAGGCAACAATCCGGGCTTGCAAAACCGACTGTTGTCGAAATTTTTGGTCAATGCGCACCGGCAACGTGCGCAAATCCAGACCGCAACCGAGACCGAGGCCATCGATCAGATCGCCAATGTGGCGCATACCCTCAAGTCTGCCGCACGCGCCGTCGGCGCCATGGCGCTGGGCGATCTGTGCCAGCAGATTGAAACCAGCGGCCGTCAAGCCGACAAACAGCGTTGCCTGGCCCTGTGCCAGGGCCTGAGTGCCGCCCTGGCGCAGGCCGATCAGCGCATTCGGCAAAGCCTTCCATCCGGGCTTTAAGCGCGCGAGTCAAACTGCAAAATGGCGCGCGCCATGCTCTCAAGGGGCAGGATGTCGTCAACCGCCTGCAACTTGATCGCCTCTTTGGGCATGCCAAACACCACACAGGTCTCTTCGTTTTGGGCGATACAGCGGGCACCACCGTCGTGCATGATCTTCATGCCACGGGCACCGTCGTCGCCCATACCGGTCATGATGATGCCCAAAGCGTCGCGGCCGGCACATTCGGCCGCCGACTTGAACAACACATCGACCGACGGTTTGTGGCGGTTCACCGGCGGACCATCCAGCACCTTGACGTAATACTGGCCATTGATTTTCTGCAGCTGCATGTGCCGCCCGCCGGGAGCGATCAGCGCCACACCCCGCTCCAGCCGGTCGCCGTCCTTGGCTTCGCGCACATTCATGGCGCAGATACCGTCCAGGCGTTGCGCATACATGGCGGTGAACTTTTCGGGCATGTGCTGGGTGATGGCAATACCTGGCGCATCGGCAGGCAGGCTGGTCAACACCAGCTCCAGCGCCTGGGTGCCGCCGGTTGAACTGCCGATCACCACCGGCTTGTTCATGGCAAAGGCATGCACCCCTGACAACCCTGGTGTACGGGCAATTTGCCCTGTAGCGCTTATTGCAGTTGGTCTTGAAGCTATTGAAGGTGAAGCAGCAGAAGGTCCGCTTCTGACCCGTGGACGCGATCTGGCTGCGGTTTTGAGGGTCTGGATCATCTCATGGCGGGAGTCATCGAGATGCTGTTTCAACCCCAATTTGGGTTTGGCCAGCACCGCTACAGCCCCCGCCGACAGGGCCTCCAACGCCACTTTGCTGCCTTCGGTGGACAGCGTCGAACAGATCACGGTGGGGATGGGCGTGCCCGCCATGATCTGGCGCAGAAAGGTCAGGCCGTCCATGCCCGGCATTTCAATGTCCAGCAGCAGCACATCCGGCGGATTCTTGCGGATGGCATCCATGGCCAGCAGCGGGTTGGGCGCACTGCCAATCAGCTCCACCTCGGGGTTGCCCGACAGCATGTGCGCCAGCGCCTGCCGCACCACGGCAGAGTCGTCCACCACGAAAACTTTCACAGCCATTGTTTTGCCCTGCTTTTTATGAATTGGTTGATACGGTTTCCACTGTGGGTTCGGCCGGGCCGACGGTCCACAACAAACGACGGTAGCCTGCACCCCCCAGGTCCTGCTTGAGGATGCGGATCTTATGGTGTTCCAGGTAACCCAGCACCCAGTCCACATTGTTGGCACCGACATGATGGTGGGTGAACAGGTTGGGGAACATGTTGCCTCCACCCACCACATAGGCCTCGCAACTGCGCGGCGCAAAACCCACCTGGTACAGTCGGCGCACCATGTCGGCCATGGCCACCGAACCAAACGCCGTATTGTGTTTGTTGGCTGCGTTGGGGTGGCCCACATGCACAATGTGGCACATCACCCCGACGGTGCGCCGCGGATCGGTCAGGATCACGCTGACACACGAGCCCAGCAACGTTTTCAGCGTATCACCCGCCTGACCCAGGGCGACATCGCCGGGCATCAATTCAAAAGTGGCCATATTCTGCGGCGCTCATCAAGGCGTTTTGCGAAAGGCGCCTGGCTGCACCGTCTGCAATGGCGTTTTGCAGGCGACGCGGCCCTCGGCGGTACCCAGAAAAAACAGACCCCCTGGCTTGAGCGTCGCGAGCACCCGGTCCACCACCTCGATCTTGGTTGGTACATCAAAGTAAATCAGCACGTTGCGCAGAAAAATCACGTCAAAAGGGCCAATGCCATCAATGGGCTGGCACAAGTTGAGGCGCCCAAACTGCACCCGTTCGCGAATCTTGTCCTGCAGCAGCACCTGACCCTCAGAATCACCATCGCCACGCAGGCAGTAGCGGCGCAGTCGCTCCGGGCTGACGGCACGCAGCCGGTCTTCGGGGTAGACGGCCTCTTTGGCACTCAGCAACACGCGGTGGCTGATGTCGGTGGCCAGGATCGACCAGTCCGGACCAATGCGTCCCTGCATCTGCATGTCGGCCAGCAGCATGGCCGTGCTGTAGGCCTCATCCCCAAACGAGGATGCAGCGCTCCAGATCGCCAGTGGCGCGCGACTTTTGCGACTTGCGAGCTCCTGCTCCAGCAACTCGTAATGTTTGGGTTCGCGGAAAAAATAGGTCTCGTTTGTGGTCAGCAGATCGACCGCCATCTGGAACTCTGCCGCCTGCGACTCATCCTCCAACATGGCAATGTAGTCGGCAAAACTGCCCGCGCCGATGCGCTGGATGCGCGGCAACAGGCGTGACTGGATCAGCGACTTCTTCGAGTCATTGAAGGACAGGCCAGCCGCCTGGTACATGATCTCGCTGATGCGTTTGAACTCACGGTCGCTGAAACTGATGTTTGACACGCCAAGCTTTCTTAATAGGGGCGAAAGTTCCCGCCACCCCTGACCGGAGCGGCGGTCAGAACCGGCACCGATGCCCGCGGCGCACGCCCACCAATGCCGCGTCGCTCGGGTGCGGACGCCTCATTACGCCCGCGAGCCAGCAACCGAGTTTCGCCCGTATTGAAGAACCCGATGCTCTGTTGCAACTGATCGGCCTGGGTTGCCAGCTCCTCACTCGTGGCGGCCAGCTCTTCCGATGCGCTGGCGTTTTGCTGCGTCGCCTTGCTCAGCTGACCCATGGCGCCACCAATCTGGGTGACCGATTCACTTTGTTCGCTGGATGCTGCTGCAATCTCCTGCACCAACTCACTGGTTTTCTGGATGCTGGGGACAATTTCATCGAGTAATTTACCGGCACGTTCGGCCGTCGTCACACTCCTGACGGCCAACTCGCCAATTTCTTTGGCAGCTTCCTGGCTGCGCTCAGCGAGTTTGCGCACCTCGGCGGCCACCACCGCAAAGCCCTTGCCATGCTCGCCCGCGCGCGCCGCTTCTATGGCGGCATTGAGCGCCAGCAGATTGGTCTGGTAGGCAATGTCGTCCACGATGCCAATCTTGGCAGCGATCTGTTTCATTGCCGACACGGTCTGGCTCACCGCACGACCACCGTCAACGGCTTCCTTGCTGGCTTTGGTGGCCATGCTATCGGTGACACGGGCGTTGTCACTGTTCTGGTTGATCGAGGCCGACATCAGGTTGACGGACGACGTGGTTTGCTCCACGCTGGCCGCCTGCTCACTGGCCGCCTGACTGAGCGCCTGGGCAGTGGCGTTGACCTGCCCGGCGGCGTTGGTCAACGCATCCGAGGCACTGCGCACTTCACCTATGACCCTGGACAAGGCCTCGTTGGTGGCATTGACGCTGTTTTTGACGTTGGCAAACAAACCCGCGTAATCGTGCGTGATGCGCTGCGTCAGGTCACCCTGCGCCAGCGCGGCCAGCACCCGCGCCACGTCCGACAGACCCTGTTCGCTGGTTTCGACCAGTTGGTTCATGCCCTCGAAGAGTTTGCCGAAAAAGCCGGTTTTGCCGTCCAGACTCAAGCGGCGGCTGAAATCGCCCTGCGAGGCGGCGCTCACCATCTGGTCGAGTTCAAGTTCCGACGCAATTTCATTGGTACGGTCCAGCCATTGGGTGATGCGGCCGATGGGTGTGCCGTGGCTATCAAGCACCGGACGGGCCAACAAGCGCAGTTGGTGCCCGCCCACTTCCATTTCCACCGTTTCGCCAGTTTTCACCGCCTGATCAAACCGGCTCGCATGGGTCGAGTCCTTGAACAGGGTGGAGAGCTTGTTGCCATAAAACTTGTCGGTGTCAAAGCCACTGCCGCCAAACAGCTTGAGCATCTCTTTGGCCGGCGGTGTGGCGTGGACCAGTTGTGCCTGGGCATTGGAAACCGTTACCGCCACCGGCAGACTGTCAAGCGACAAGCGCAGGCGCAGGTTGAAGGCCGCTGCCTCGGACGCCTGCTTCATGGCGGCCTGTACCCGATCGATGGCGGCGGTCACCCGCGCCTTCTGACCGGGCAAACGCTCCATGGCCACGTCAAGACGCCCTTCGGTGTAGGCCGATACCACTTCCACCACTCTCATCTTGACGGTAATGTGGGCCTGCACCAGCTGGTTGATCGACTCGGCCATGACCGCATAATCACCCGGCAGGCCTTGTGAGGCCATGCGGAAATCGAGCATCCCGGCCTCATGCTGCTGCGCCAGCTCCACCTGCGCCGCGCGAAACTGGGCCAATACCTCCTGCATGGTGATCACCGACTGCAGCACCTGGGCCGGCTCGTCACGGCCGGTGGGCGGCGCTGGCCTGTGGTGCAGATTGCCCTGGGCAATCTCCTGCAGGTGCAGGCTGACCCGCCGCAAGCCCCCATTGGTCACCAGATAAAAGCTGTAAAAAAGGTAAGCCACCAACAACAGGCTCACCAACAGAACGCCGGTCGTGACCTGGAGTTCGGTCTGCATCCCGCCCACCCGCTGATCGAGCAGCATCTGCAGCTCGGTTTGCATTTTTTCCAGCAATGCATACTGGGCCTCCAGCGACATGTTTGCCAGCGACAGGTACGACGCCTGGGTTTCTGCCGCGTAGTCTTTGCCATCGATCACGCCATTGCGTGCCAGCGCAAAAAACGACTCGGTGATCCCAAGGGCATTTCCTGCCTCATCTTTGGACGCCAGCGCCGGGTTGTAGGCGTAAGCCTTGGCCAGGCCATCACGCATGTTGTTGAACTGAAAATCGGCGATGGGCATCAGCGCATGCAGGAAATCCAGCTGCTGGGGCGTGATGGCACCGGCCTTCATGATGCCCAGCCCCATGCCGCGCAGTTTGCCGGTGCTCTCCAGAATGTCAGGCATCCGGAAATAACTCGAATCCATCAGGTAATAACTGTCGATGTCAGGGTCGAGAGTGAGGTTGGAGGCATCGGTGACCTGCAGCATCAAGGCCACCAGCGCCTTGATATGTGCGGTGTGTGCCTCAAACACGGCATCCATGTGCTGGCCCGGTGCACCGGCAGCCTGGGCATCGGCAAAAGCCTTCTGCACGGCAGCATAGGTTTTGCCGGTATCGAGCTGTGAGCCCAGTTCCTGGTTCACCGCGGCCAGCCTGTCTTGCGCCAGCTTGAGTTTGCTCTGCACCTCCGTCAGCGTGGCAGGTGCCGCACCGTTGGCCGCCATGGAGGTTGCGTCACGCCGCCATTGCTGCGCTGCGTTGATCAGCGGAAAGATCTCGCGGTTGTAACGCACACCCAGCTTTTCCTTGGCTGAAAAAGCGATGCTGGTGGCCTTGGTCGTGTAAAGAGACCAGCCCAACCAGCCAATGGGCAACAGAAATACCAGGCAGATCAGCAGCGCCTTGCCGCCAAACTGCAAATTGCCCATCAGCCGCATACCCGGGCCGAACAGGCCTAGCAAGGGGCCAGTGCTGTTGTCAGTCGATGTTTGTTGACGCATAGGTGCAAGGTCTTAAAGATTGAAAGCAAGCGGGAAGATATTGGGTTCAATAGGGTTTGAAGTTGCCACCCGTGCGCACCGGTGCCGACAAACGTGGCGCACTGGCACCGAACTCGCGTCCGCCACGCCGCGGCGCTGACAACTCATGGCGACCAGAAACTGCCTTGTGCCCATCACCGAGATTAAAGAACGCGACCGACTGCTGCAGCTGCTCGGCCTGCCCGGAAAGCTCTTCGCTGGTGGCGGCCAGCTCTTCAGATGCGCTGGCGTTTTGCTGCGTCGCCTTGCTCAGCTGACCCATGGCACCACCAATCTGGGTGACCGATTCACTTTGCTCGCTGCTGGCCGCCGCAATCTCCTGCACCAGCTCGCTGGTTTTCTGGATGCTGGGCACAATGTCGTCGAGCAGCCGGCCAGCGCGTTCTGCGGTGGTGACGCTGTTGCCCGCGAGTTCGCCAATTTCCTTGGCTGCCTCCTGGCTGCGCTCAGCGAGTTTGCGCACCTCGGCGGCCACCACCGCAAAGCCCTTGCCATGCTCGCCCGCGCGCGCCGCTTCTATGGCGGCATTGAGCGCCAGCAGATTGGTCTGGTAGGCAATGTCGTCCACGATGCCAATCTTGGCAGCGATCTGCTTCATTGCCGACACGGTCTGGCTGACGGCCTGGCCGCCATCGACGGCCTCTTTGGTGGTCTTGGTGGCCATGCCGTCGGTGACTTTGGCGTTGTCACTGTTTTGCGTGATGCTCGCACTCATCACGTCGATCTGTGAAGTGGTTTCTTCAACACTGGCCGCCTGCTCGCTGGCCGCCTGGCTCAGGCTTTGCGCGGTGGCGCTCACCTGGTTGGCCGCCCCGGTCAGCGCGTCCGCCGCGGCACGAACCTCGGTCATCACTTGTGACAGTTTGTCGGTGCTGGCGTTGACGCTGTCTTTGACCTGACCAAACAGACCTTCGTAATTCGCCGTCATGCGCTGGGTCAGGTCACCCTCTGACAAGGCTTGCACCACCCGCGCGACGTCGTTCAAACCACGCTCACAGGTTTCAACCAGGGTATTGATGCCGCCTGACAATTTGGCCAGGAATCCGGTTTTGTTGGTCGCGTCAATCCGACCATCAAAACGACCTTGCGTCGCTTCTTTAACCAGGTCATCCACCTCACTCTCTGCCGAAACTTCCTGGGTTCGATCAAGCCAATAAGTCACCCGGCCTGCATGGCCACCCTGGCTATCCAGAATTGGCTGCGCCTGCAGTCTGAGATGATGGCCTTGAATGAACGTGTCGATCACTTCACCGCTGCGGGTGGCGTGCTCCAGTTTGTCGGCGTCCTGGGGGTTGCGGAACAGCGTCGTCAACTTGCGCCCGATCAAGGCAGAAGCGCTGGTGCTCTCACCTGTGAACATCTGCAACAAAGTCACGGCCGGTGGCGTGGCACTGACCAGACAACCGCTGGCGTCTGAAACGGTGACGGCCACCGGCAAATTGTTGATCGCCATTTTGATACGAACGTCGGCCGTGACGTCCGTGGCAATCTTGACCACCTTGCTCACACGCCCGGTTTCGTCCTTGACGGGTGCATAGACCCCCTGCAGCCAAACTTCCTGATGGCTGTGATTCAGTCGTTTGAAAATATCACTTTTCGCCATACCGGTACGCAAATCGTTCCAGAACTGCGCGTATTCAGGGGTCTGGGCAAAGGCGGGGTCAACAAAAATCCGGTGGTGCTGACCTTTGATTTCGTCAAGGCTGTACCCCATCAGTTTGAGCAGAATGCCATTGGCAGTCAGTATCTTTCCATCCAGATCAAACTCGATGTACCCATAGCTGGCGTCGATGGCACTCAAAATGGCACGCGCATTGCGCCGCTCAATCTCCACATCGGTGATGTCATAGCGCACACCCAGATATTTCTCCGGCTTGCCGTTGGGCCCCATGAACGGCGCCACCACCGCATCGACGTAATAGGGCGTGCCGTCTTTGGCGCGGTTCTTGATGACACCACGAAATATGTCGCCGCGCCCGATGGTGGCCCACAACTGCTTGAAGGTCTCCTTGGGCATGTCCGGGTGGCGCGTGGTGCTGTGGGGGTGCCCGACCAGTTCATTGCGACCGTATTTGGAAACTTCCATGAACTTGTCGTTGATGCTGACGATGTCGCCCTTCTTGTCGGACTCGGACACGATCGAGGTCAGGTTCATGATGTCGATGCGAACTTGAAGTTCCTGCTCCAGTTCGGCCAGTCGCCGATTGATTTCAGCACCATTGAACAGGCGATCCATAAGAGAAAATTGCTTTGTGCTCATGATGAGTCCTTTTAGAAACTACTTGCCCAGGATCTGGCTCAGCACCAGCCTCAGAGTGTGGGCCAATTCACGCGGTGAAAACTTTCCAACGTAACCGTCCGCCCCCACCGCCTTGACGTGATTTTCATTGGTGGTGCCGGTCAACGACGAGTGAATCACCACCGGGATACCCTTGAAGCGCTGGTCCTGCTTGATCAGTTTGGTCAAGGTAAAGCCATCCATTTCCGGCATCTCCAGATCGGTCAGAACAACGGAGATGCGATCCCTGACCCGAAAACCCTCGGCCTTGGCGTGATCGGCCAGGTCCTGCAGGTAGTCCCACGCCTCTTTGCCTGTTTTGGTCATGACAAATGGCGCACCCATGGCCTTGAGCCCCAGTTCAATCACCGCGCGCGCGACATGGGAGTCGTCAGCGACCAGGATGGATGTACCTGCGGGCAAGATCAACTCGGGGCCGACCACCTCCCGTGTAATTTCCTCTTTGGTGACTGGCATGACATCGCGCAGCACTTCTTCCACATCGAGCACCTGCGCCAGACGGGTATCCGGCTTGGCCCCATCCAGCCGTGCAATCCCGGTGACCAGCGCACCCGCATGGGAACTCTCGGCAGGCAAGACCTGGTCCCATTCCAGCCGGACAATTTCGCGCACATCTTCGACCGCAAACGCCTGCACGGTCCGCGCAAACTCCGTCACCATCAGAATGGTGTGCCCTTTGGTGGGTTTGCAGCCGACCACCGCCGGCAGGTTGATCACCGGAATGATCTGCCCCCGGATGTTGGCAATACCCATCAGGTGTTCATGGGAATTGGCCAAAGCCGTGATTTTGGGCATCACCAGCACCTCGCGCACCTTGAACACATTGATGCCAAACAACTCGCGCTCACCGGTGCTGGGGGACTCGCCAAGTCTGAACAACAGCAGCTCAAACTTGTTGGTACCCGCCAGGCGGGTGCGCTCTTCGATGTCCTTGTCGTGACTCATGGCGGATCGATTCTGGAAAATGGGTCAATAGGGTTTGAAATTGCCACCCGTGGCAATGCGCCGCTGCGGGGGTGCCGGCGGCGGTTTCTTGCGGTCAGACAGCGCGGGGGCACCCGAGAAACGGTTGGACACCGCCACGGCATCGTCGCCAAAATTAAAAAAGGCAATGCTTTGTTGCAACTGCTCGGCCTGCCCGGAAAGCTCTTCGCTGGTGGCGGCCAGCTCTTCAGATGCGCTGGCGTTTTGCTGCGTCGCCTTGCTCAGCTGACCCATGGCGCCACCAATCTGGGTCACCGATTCACTTTGCTCGCTGCTGGCCGCCGCAATCTCCTGCACCAGCTCGCTGGTTTTCTGGATGCTGGGAACAATGTCGTCAAGCAACTTGCCGGCCCGCTCTGCCGTAGTCACGCTGTTGCCCGCGAGTTCACCAATTTCCTTGGCTGCCTCCTGGCTGCGTTCAGCGAGTTTGCGTACTTCTGCGGCCACCACCGCAAAGCCTTTGCCGTGTTCTCCAGCGCGTGCCGCCTCAATGGCCGCATTCAAGGCCAGCAAATTGGTCTGGTAGGCAATGTCGTCCACAATGCCAATCTTGGCCGCAATCTGTTTCATGGCACCTACGGTTTGACTCACCGCCTGGCCACCGTCCACCGCCTCTTTGGTGGCCTTGGTGGCCATGCCGTCGGTGACTTTGGCGTTGTCACTGTTTTGCGTAATGCTGGCACTCATTACGTCAATCTGTGAGGTAGTCTCTTCAACGCTGGCTGCCTGCTCACTGGCCGCCTGGCTCAGTGACTGCGCGGTCGCCGACACCTGGTTGGCCGCCCCGGTCAGCGCGTCTGCGGCAGCGCGCACCTCTTCGAGCACCTGCGTCAGGTTCTCTGCTGTCGAGTTGGCGCTGCGCTTGACCATGTCGAACAAGCCTTCATAGCTGCGATCAATGCGCTCGGTCAGGTCCCCCTTGGCAAAGGCCTCCAACACCCGGGCCACGTCCGTCATGGCGCTTTCACTGGTTTCAACCAGCTCATTCATGCCCTGCGCAATCGCCGCAAAGAAACCGGCTTTGCCTTGCAGGCTCAGACGCTTGCTCAAATCCCCTTTGGCGGCTGATGCCACGACCGCTGCGATCTCCTGCTCGGACTGAATCTCGACGGTGCGGTCAATCCAGTGCGTGACCCGGCCCAGCGCATGCCCCTGGCCATCCAGGATGGGTTTGGCCAACAGCCTGATCTGCCGCCCGGCGATTTCCACGTCGACCACTTCACCCGACTGCATGGCATGGTCAAAACGCTCGGCCACCCGGGGGTCGGTGAACAATTCGCTGAGTTTGCGGCCGACAAATCGGTCGACATCGAAACCGGCGCCACCAAATTTCTGCAACAGCAGCTTGGCTGCCGGCGTGGCGTGCACAAAAGCGGCTTGCGCGTTCGATACCGTCACACATTCGGGCAGGCTGTCGAGCGCCATCTTGATGCGCATGTTTTCGCTGGCGACGCGCTGCTCCTGCTCATAGGCCGCCAGTTTCTCTGCGGCGGCGCGCTGTTCCAGTTCTGCGGTACGCGACATGGTTTGCAGGGACGCATTGGTCTGCACCAGCGCGGCCTGAAATGATCCACGCAAGCCTTCGGACTGCGCCAGCCTGAAATACTGGCCACCGCTGGCGTAGCGCAGGGCCGTGGCCTGCTCACGAAAACAGGCTTCCAGCTGATCGAGCATGTCGTTGAAGTCCCAGCTCAGGTCGTGCAATTGACCACTGGACGGCATACGGTCGACCCGTTGGCCAAAATTGCCTTGGGCCACCTCTTGGGCAATCGCGCGAATCTGCTGCACGCAATGTTGCTGTGACTGCAGTTTGACGTGCCAGAGCACCAGCAGCAGCAGCAAAGGCAGCAACCAGACCAGCACGAATGCGCTCCAGCCCTGGTGCCAGCTTTGCAGCAACGCCGCGACCACCAGCAGCGAGCCAAGCAGCGCCGGGTAGGCGGCAAACTCAGAGCGAGAGGACGAATTGCTCATAGCTGACTCCTTGTTGTTTCAGGGTATTGGTCAACAAAGCCAATGAGGCATCACAAGCGTCTTTGGAGCCGGCCTTGCGCTCTTCTTCGAGCATGGCCTGGTACAGACCGCCCATCAGCGCAATGGCTTTGGTGCTGGCCTTGCGACGTACCGAAAAATACCCCACGACCTGACCGTTGGCATCAAAATCCGGCGTCACATTGGCAAATACCCAGTAGAAGCTGCCGTCCTTGCACATGTTTTTGACAAATGCAAAACACTCCTTTTTCTGTGCCAGCGTGTCCCACAGGAACTTGAAAACGCCGCGCGGCATGTCGGGGTGACGCACGATGTTGTGCTGCTCGCCCATCAGCTCGGACGCCTGATAACCCGAAAATTCAATGAACACGCGATTGCAGTAAGTGATGCGGCCTTTCAGATCGGTCTTGGAGACGATAAAGTCGCCTTCCCGCATGACCCTTTCCTGGCTACTGGGTGTCTGCCTGTTTTTCATTCAACCGTCTCCTCAAAGAGTATTTGCACTGACTATGGCCCTATCTCAGTAGGGCTTGAAATTGGCGCTGTCACCGCGACGCACCGGTGCCGCGATCAGCGGCGCACCCAGCTGGCGTCGCTCCAGTCGTGCCGGCGCGGTCGCCGCCTGCTGACGGCTGCGCACCGGCGTTTGCCCCTGTCCCTCGTGAAAGAAAGCAATTGACTGCTGCAATTGCTCGGCCTGACCTGAAAGCTCTTCGCTGGTCGCCGCCAACTCTTCGGATGCGGACGCATTCTGCTGCGTGGCTTTGCTGAGTTGTCCCATGGCCCCGCTGATCTGGGTCACGGTGCCACTTTGCTCGCTGCTCGCTGCCGCAATTTCCTGGACCAGTTCTGAAGTTTTCTGAATGCTGGGGACAATCTGGCCCAGCAACTTGCCGGCGCTCTCTGCCTGGGTGACACTGCTGGCCGCCAGGGCGCCTATTTCCTTGGCCGCCTCCTGGCTGCGCTCAGCCAACTTGCGAACCTCTGCGGCCACCACCGCAAAACCCTTGCCGTGCTCACCGGCGCGCGCCGCTTCGATGGCTGCGTTGAGCGCCAACAGATTGGTCTGGTAGGCGATGTCATCCACAATGCTGATCTTCGATGCGATCTGTTTCATCGCATCCACCGTATGCGTGACGGCCGCGCCACCCTCAACGGCCTCTTTGTTGGTCTGGGTGGCCATGCGATCGGTGATGCGCGCGTTGTCACTGGTTTGGCTGATTGACGCCGACATGACATGGATGCTGGAGGTGGTTTCCTCCACGTTCGATGCTTGCTGGCTGGCCGCCTGGCTCAGCGATTGAGCCGTGGCAGACACCTGGTTGGCCGCCCCCGTCAGCGCGTCCGCGGCGGCGCGCACCTCACCAATGACACGCGCCAGGTTGTCGTTGGACCGGTTGACACTTTCCTGGACCTTGGCAAACAGGCCGGCGTAATCACCCGTCATGCGCTGCGACAAATCGCCATCGGCCAATGCCGCCAGAACCTTGGCCACATCGTTCAAACCCTGCGCACTGACGTCGAGCAGGCGGTTCATGCCCACCGAGAGGGTGGCAAAAAAACCGGTCTTGTCAGCCACACTCAGCCGATGCCCGAAATCTCCGGCACTGGCATGGTCAACCACGCCCGCAATCTCGTTCTCGATGTGCACTTCGGCAGTGCGATCCGCCCATTCCACCACGGTACCCAAGCGCTGGCCCCGCTCGTCGGTGATCGGATTGGCGGCCAAACTGAAATGCAGGTTGCCGACCTGAATTTGCGTTCTATAACTTTGATTAAGCTGCCCGAGCATCTGCCGCTGATGGCTGGGGTTTTTGTGGAACACGTCGATGCTGGCACCCACCAGGCGGTTGGCATCGAACTGCGGCAAGACTTTGCGCAACTCGCTTTCATTGCGGTGCATCATGGCGCTGACGGTGTCGTTCAGGTAAATGATGTTGAAGTCTGTATCGGCAATCATCACGTTGGTGGTACACCGGTCGAGTGCCGTCTTGATGCGCAGGTTGCGCTGCGCGGCCATGGCCGCGTCCTTGAGACCCGCTTGCACCTTGTCCAGCGCCTCGCTGATGCGGGCTTTCTGGCCCGGCAATCGGTCCATTGCCAGATCAAACCGGCCGTCCGAATAGGCGCTCACCACCTCCACCACCTTCATGGTGACCGCAATGTGTGAGTTCACCAGGGAATTGATCGACTCTCCCATGGCTTTGTAGTCGCCTTCAAGCTGGTTTACCGGCATCCGGTAGTCCAGCATACCCAGCTCATGTTGACGTGCCATTTCACTTTGCGCCGCTTCGAACTGCAACAAGGTGTCTTTCATCTTGGCCAGCGGTGCCATCAGCTGGCCAATCTCGCTCTCATCAGACTCTATTTCCGTGTCGAGCCGGCCAGCCGCCACCTCACGCGCAGCTCCCAGCGCGCGTCCCAGCGGCCGCATGATGCTGGCGGTGACAAAAAATGCCACCAGCACCGCCACCAGCACCGCCACCGCCACAATGATGATGCCGATGCGCGCAATCTGGTCGGTCTTGGCAGACGACGCCGCAAGATCGGCCTTCATATGCTCCACCTGGGCCTTGACAAACGGTGCCAGCTGTTTTTGCAACTGTTCGCTGGCACTGTCAAACCCGCCCATCAGCTTGTTGCCGGCCACCGGACCTGCTGCCACAAAGGCCTGGGCCATGGTCTGACCGGTGGCGTAATAGGCAGCCGCATCGGCCTTGATGGTTTGCACCTGTTTGGCAGATGCAGCATCGCCGGTTTCGGCGAAATGTTTTTCGAACCGCGTCAACCCGGCGCTGAACTCTTCATAGTTTTCTTTGGCTTTTCTGAAGCCGTCGTCGAGACCGTCTTTACCTTGGGTGGCAGAAATGTCAGACAAAAACTGCTGAATCTGCACCACGTTCTTGTCCATGGCCGTGGCCAGCAAGGCGTATTGCACGCTCTGTTCGGACACCTGAACCATGCTCTGCTTGACCTGTGACAGCTGTCCGGAAAACCAGAAGGTAAACCCGATAAACAGCAAGATTGGCAAAGCAAACCCCGCCAGGATACGTGTCCTGATCGTCAGTTGGTTCATGAATGAGGCTCCTCGTAGGATTCAAAGGGTGCAGACCGCAGTCCCGCACATCAGGTGGCGTGACCTTTTGCCGCCAAGGCGGCCATGTCGTCAATACACAGCGCGCGCTCCGGTTCCAGGATCACGATGAACTCCGAGCCCACCTTGCCCAAGCCCAGAATGAACTCGCGCTCGATGGTGGTGCCAAACTGTGGCGGCGGTTCAATCTGCGAGGCCGTGATCTCGATCACCTCGCTCACGGCGTCCACCAGCAGGCCCAGCTCCACCTTGTCGCCTTCGGCACCCACGTCAAAAATGATGACGCAGGTTTTCTTGCCCATTTGCGCCACAGCCCGGCCAAAGCGGGACTTGAGGTCGATCACCGGCACCACCGCACCACGCAGGTTGATGACGCCCCGCACAAACTCCGGCATCAGTGGCACGATGGTCATCGCATTGAACTGGATGATCTCCCGCACGCTGCGGATGTCCATGGCAAACACCTCGTCACCCAGGCTGAAGGTGAGGTATTGCAGCACTTCTTCTTTGGCCACAACACGCCGCGGCACGGCCAACGGTTCGGCGGCACTGGAAATCGCAAGATGGTTACTCATGTTGGTCTTTTCAAAATGAGGACGGCCGAACGGCGCGCGTCACGAGGGTTGTCCGATCGCGCGGTGCGCCGCGCTGTGGATGTCTGCCGTCACCAATTCACCCAGCGAAGCCACGTCCAGAATCAGCGCCACCTCGCCACTGCCCAGGATGCTGGAGCCGGAAATGCCACGCAAGGTCTTGAACAAGCGCCCCAGCGGTTTGATCACCGTCTGTTGTTGGCCCAGCAAGACTTCCACCTCAATGCCGTATTTGCCGCGCGGCGAGTTGACCACCACCACGCTGGTGCGCTCAGGCAAGCTGGATTCCACATGATAGAGTGAGCGCAAACGCACCACCGGCAACACTGCGCCACGCAGCTCGACACAATGGCGGCCGGTCTTGTCGACCCGCACGTTCTGACCACCGGCTTCGATGACCTCGACCACCGAGCCAAGCGGCAACACAAACTTGGCCTTGCCCACCCCGACCAGAAAACCATCGATGATCGCCAGGGTCAAGGGCAGTCGGATGTCCACCTGCAAGCCCCGTCCCGGGCGGCTGTCGAGTTTGATCGAGCCACGCAGGGACTCGATGTTGCGCCGGACCACATCCATGCCGACCCCGCGCCCCGACAGATTGGTCACCTGCTCGGCGGTCGAAAAGCCCGGCTCGAAGATCATCATGTTGATCACATCGTCGCTGGGCACGGTATTGGGTTCGATCAGACCGCGGTTCCAGGCACGCTGCAACACCCGCTCGCGGTTGATGCCCCGGCCGTCGTCTTCGATACGGATCAAAATAGCACCGGTTTCGTGGCGGGCGCTCAAAATCAGCTTGCCCGCCGCACTCTTGCCCGCCGCAATGCGCTCCTGCGGCGGCTCCAGGCCATGATCGAGCGAGTTGCGCACCAGATGCATGAGCGGGTCAGCAATCTTTTCGACCATGGACTTGTCGAGTTCAGCCTCACCACCCACGATCTCAAAGTTGACCTCTTTGCCCAGACTCGACGCGGTGTCGCGCACCACGCGACGGAAGCGACTGAAGGTCTCGCCCACCGGCACCATCCGCAGGCCCAGCGTGCCGTTGCGGATTTCCTCAATCAGGCCATTCATGTGCAGATTGGCCTCGATCAGCGCCACATTGCGGGTTTCACGCGCCAGCAGATTGGCGCCCGCGCCGGCAATGACCAGCTCGCCCAACAGATTGATGACGGCGTCAAGCCGATCGGCCTGTACCCGGATGTATCGGTTTTCTTCACCGCCGCTGGTTTCGCGCGATTTTTGCTGTTTGTTCAGCGCCGCCTCGACCACCTCGGGGGGGACACCTGCCTGGGTCTCCAACAAATTGCCCAATTTGGGCTTTTGCGCCGCAGGGGTGTGCTTGGACTACACCTGATTGGATAGCACTTCAGTGAGCTTTTCCTGCGACACCGCGCCAACCGACACCAGCATGTCACCCAAACGCGGTGTGGCGGGCATCTCTTCAATGGCACGCACCAGCTTCTGGCCCTCGGTCTCGGGAGCAATGACATCGAGTTCGCAGTCGTCCGCCACAAAGCTGAAAGCGCCTTCGACCTCTTCGCGCGTCGCCGAAGACGCCAGCACCATATCAAAGCTCAGATAACAAGTCTCAGGATTGAGGTTGAGCAGCGATGGCACCGCATCGGTGCCACATATCATCGACCTGACGCTGCCCAAGCCCTTGAGGTAACGCGCAATGGACAAGGGATCCATCCCATTGCGAAACGTCTCCTGGCCAAAGCGGGCCGATATCTGCCATTCGGTCACGCCAGCGGCAGCCCCCCCGGTTGCTGGGGCACCCGCACCAGATTTACTGTCTGCGGCTGCAGCCGGCACGGCAGGCGCTGTTTGAACACTGTCGGTGTAGGCACGCAGCTGGATCACCAGATCCGCACGCAAGTCCTTTTGATCGGGTGTGTCGGCCTCGTCGTGGGCCGCCGTGTCCACCAGAAACTTGATCTGGTCATTGCATTGCAGCAGCAGGGTACTGATGGAGGGAGTCAGCTGGATCTCGCCATCGCGCAACTTGTCGAGCAGGGTTTCCACGTGGTGGGTGAACTCCACCACCTTGTTCAAGCCAAAAATGCCGGCCGATCCTTTGACGGTATGGGCACAGCGGAACAGGTTGTCAAGGAGTTCCCGGTTATCGGGCTGCTCTTCGAGTTCAAGCAGCAGGGCCTCGATGGCTTCGGTCTGCTCTCCGGCTTCGCTGATGAAAGCCGGCATGGCAGCGGCAATAAAGTCTTGGTCGGCGTCTGACATGGCAGTGACCTCTTTCAGGTATTGGCAAGCGATTTTTCCAGCCAGGCGCTCAAGCCCAGCGCCGCACAGGCATCGACAAAGGCAGCACTGGGTTTGACCAGTCGCCATTGCTGATCGGTGTTGGAAAGTGCCGCCATCAACTGCAGACCCGCGCCATCGATTTCGCTGACCTTTTCGGCCGAAATCTCCAGCGTCTTGGCCGCTTTGGCGGTTTGCTCCGTCACCCAGCTCAGCAGCGCATCACGAACCTCAACCGCGCTGTAGATGGTCATTTCTGTGGGAAGCTCGAATGGCGTACTCATGAAAAGTCCCGATGGTGTACAAAAGATCGCCCAGCAGTTGCCGGCCCGACAGGATTGCGCGCGGGCGCAGTCTCAGGCCGCTGTCATGGCAGACAAAGCTTGGAAACTGCGTTGAGTAGCGAGGCCGGCGAGAATGGCTTGACCATCCAGGCTTTGGCGCCTGCTGCCTTGCCCTCTTCTTTCTTGGACTCCTGGCTCTCTGTGGTGAGCATCAGGATGGGCAGGAAGCGGTAGCTTTGCAGGGCTTTGGCAGCCTTGACAAACTCGATGCCGTTCATGCGCGGCATGTTCACATCACAAATCGCCATATGCACCTTGCGACCGTCCAGCAAGGCCAACGCGGCCTGGCCATCACCCGCCTCCAACACGTCATAGCCCGCACCCTTGAGTGCCATTGCCACCACCTGGCGCAGGCTCGCCGAATCGTCGATTACCAGTATTGTCTGTGCCATTGTTATTGTTCCTTATCAAAAAAAAGTGGTTTCTTCGTCATCGGCCGCCGGATTGCCACCTGGCTCCCCATGCTGATGCCGCTGCTCGGTCATCACATACTGCGACTCCAGACGTGCCAGCCAGGCCGTGGCGTCCACGTTCACGTTGCTGTCGGCAAGGGCGTTTTCGAGTCGCTCGATATCTTCGTGCAGCAGGGTCATCATCTGACTGATCCGGTCCTGGTACTGAAACCCCCGGTACATCCGCTCAACCTGTTGCCCGACCAGCTGGGTTTCGCGCTCAAACGGTTTGGAGATGCGTTCCAGCGCATCCACCGCACCACGGATCAGGTGCATGACCCGCTCAATCGCCGCCGCCGTGGGTGCATCCAGCCCGGCCACCAGCGGGCGGAGTTCTTCTTCGCACGCCTGCGCCAGCCCGGTGATGCCATCGCTGCCTTGTGCCAGCGCAGCGGTGATCTGGCCCGACTGTCGAGTGGCCATGTCCAGATGGGGCCCAATCTCGGCAAAGGCACCCAACATTTCAGCCACTGCAGTTTCGGACTGGCTGCGCGAGCTGGCCAATTGGCGCGCCCAAACCGGCAGCACCTGAGCGCACAACCGGACCAGTGCGCGGTCGTGATCGCATGAACTGGAGGCAGTATTCGCACTCATAGGTTGAGCCATTGTTGATTCAGATAGCAGCCACAGCCCACCAGATGCTTGTCGTCCAGCGGCATGACGTAGGAGGCCTTGCCTTGTATCTGCATGGTGGTCGGGTTGATGATGGTGTAATTCACCCAGCCACCCTGTTCGCTGTCACACACTTCCCACGCGTCGGCGACCAGCTTTTCGGCATCCAGACCTTGTATCTCACTGAGTGCACTGCCATCTTTTTCAGGCATGGCACCATGCACCACATAACGGCCATAGCGATCAAAGACAAAAATGTAAAGGTCGCGATCGATGAACTGGCCCTGGCGGTCATGGAAGTCGGCCTTGGCCTGGTCCAGACCCTGCATCCGGATGTGCACCATGGCGTCAAAGACCATTTGTCGCGCCTGGTCGGCAGTACCCTGGCGCAGGCGGATATCGCCCACCGAGATCTCCAGTGTCGAAGCCTGCAGGATCATGCGGTCGGAGTTGTAGCTGGCACGCTCCACCAGTTCGGAGTTCTCGTGTGTGAGCACGTCCAGATCACCCACCGCGTGCACCACCTCTTCGAGCGCCGCACTCTGTGAGGCGCTGCCTTCGGCCATGACATTGACGTTCATGGCAATTTCGCCGATGCCGGAGATCAGGCTTTCCATGGTTTCATTGATCTTCTTGATCCCCTCAACGGTCTCGCCGACCCGGGTGGAAGACTCGGCAATCAGGTTGCGGATCTCGGCGGCTGCACCTTGACTGCGTTTGGCCAGGTTGCGCACCTCGGCCGCGACCACCGCAAAACCGCGACCCTGCTCACCGGCCCGGGCCGCTTCCACCGCAGCATTGAGCGCCAGCAAATTGGTCTGGAACGCAATGCCGTCGATCACCCCGATGATTTCGGACATGCGTCGCGACGTTGCTTCCAGCGGGTCCATACTCTTGACGGCCTCATGCATCATGGTGCCCGCCAGATTGGCCTCGGTGTGCAGGCTGGTGGTCATCATGCTCACTTCGTGCGCGGCTGATGCATTGCGCGCGACCGTCTCGCTCACCGTTTTGACGTGCATCGAGGTTTGTTGCAGATGCTGCCCCTGCGCGGCCGCCCGCTCAGCCAGCGAGCGGGTGTCATCCACCAGCTTCTTGCCCGTGTCGCCCAACATGACCGCTGCGGTCCTGATGTTGGCCACGATGCCGGACATGTTGTCGATCATGGCCTCAAAGTGCCGCCCGAAGTTGCCCAGCGTCTTGATGCCGGCGTAGCCGCTTGCCGTCAGATCGCCATCAGAGGCGGCACTCATCGCGCTTTCGGTGCGGTCACGCTCGGAGCGGGTGATCCTGAAAAAACACAGCTGCAGATACCACCAGGCCAACAGCGACAGCAGCACCAGAGCGGAAATCACCTCCGCACCGGCGGGCCATTCCAGCCAGGGTGATAGCAGCAGGTACCCCAGGCACAGCAGCAAGGGGGCGGGCAAAACCCAGAACCGCAGGGTCCCGCGCATCGGCTTGAGCAAGGCGATCCCGGGGGCAAATAAGATCATGGCAAACCTGTCTTAGGGAGGGTGCTGCAGCCGCGGTGTCAATTACTTCAACGCCAATTCGATCTTGGCCTTGAGTGTGTCAAGCCGCGGCGGCTTGACGATGTAACCATACGTTCCCAGGGGCATGGCCTCTTGCAGGGTGGCTGAGCTGGCATCGGCGCTCATAAAAATGACTTTCATCTCATTGACCAGCGGATTGTTGTGGGCACGCAGATGCTGCACAAACTCCAGGCCGTCCATGGGCTTCATGTGAATATCGGTCAACACCAGGTCAGGCTTGAACGACACCATGGTGCGCATCGCACTGGCACCGTCCGTGGCGGTTTCGATGGACTGGATACCGAGCCTGCGCAAGCTGTTCACCACAAAGGTACGCATGACGGCGTCATCGTCAACCACAAGGACTCGGGAAAGTGTCAGATTCATGATACGAAATGCGAGTTTCTGAGGGGTGTCAGGCCACGGAAAGCCGGTTTAAATAATTCTATGGGGTCAGGACAAATAGCTTAGCAGCATTTACAGGCAACACAACCAAGCTCAAGGATTTTGTGCTAAGAAAACATCGATCTCTGCCAGCAGCCCTTGCAGCTGCGGCATGAGCTGCGCAAACGGCGGCGCCACCACCTCGATGGGCTCGGTTTTGCTGAGTTTTTCAACTTGGGTCACCTGTTCCACCAGGGCATCCGTTGAAAAAATCGGAACGTAACCTTTGATCGCGTGGAGCAGGGCGTTGGCGCTGTGCACGTCACCGGCTTGCAAGGCAGCGCTCATCTTGGGCAGGCTGTCGGCCATGCTGGCGGCTACGGTCTTGAGGATTTTGGCCAGTGATGCAGCCGAACCCATCATGCCGACACCGCGCTCAAGATCCAGACTGGGCACCACGGCGCTCGCCTGCGCCACCGTTGCGGTGGCGCGCCGCGCCAAAATCTCGAACGCGGGCAGGGTTTTGCCTTCCAGTACTTCGAGAAAAGCACCGCCACCGGTGGAGATGTAGCCAATGTCTTTTTCGATGCCATACTTGGCAATCGCGGCCAGGGTATCGCCGCCGCCAGCGATCGAAAACGCGCTGGAGCCGGCGATGGCCCGTGCCAGCGTTTGGGTACCGTGCTCGAAAGCGGCAAACTCAAATACCCCGACCGGGCCGTTCCACACAATGGTACCGGCACGTCCGAGCTGCTCGGCCAGTGCCGCCGCTGTCTGCGGCCCGATGTCCAGAATCAGCTCTTCATCGGCCACCGCGTTGGCGGCTTTGATGGTGGCGGGCGCATCGGCGGAAAAAGTCCTGGCGGTCACCACATCCACCGGAATGGGCACCGCCGCACCACGCGCCCGCATGGCGTCGATGACGGCTTTGGCCTCAGCCACCAGATCGGCCTCGGCCAGACTTTTGCCAATGTTCAGCCCCGCCGCGAGCATGAAGGTATTGGCAATGCCACCGCCCACAATCAGCTGATCCACCTTTTCCGCCAGACTCTTGAGAATGGTGAGTTTGGTCGATACCTTGGAACCCGCCACAATGGCCACCAAGGGACGCCTGGGCTGCGCCAGTGCCTTGGAGATCGCATCCATCTCGGCGGCCAGCAAGGGACCGGCACACGCCACCTTGGCAAACTCGGCAATCCCGTAGGTACTGGCTTCCGCACGGTGGGCCGTGCCAAATGCGTCGTGCACAAAAATGTCACACAAACCCGCCATGCGACGCGCCAGCGCCTCGTTGTTCTTCTTTTCGCCGACGTTGACCCGGCAATTCTCCAGCAGCACCACCTGACCAGGCGCGACCTGCACGCCGTCGAGCCAGTTGGCCAGCAGCGGTACCGGCCGACCCAGCAATTCGGCCATGCGGTTGGCCACCGGCGCCAGAGAGTCCGCCGCCGTAAACGCCCCTTCGGTGGGACGCCCCAGGTGGCTGGTGACCATCACGGCCGCGCCCGCATCGAGCGCCATCTGAATACAGCCGATCGAGGCGCGAATCCGCGTGTCTTCGGTGATGCGCCCACTGGCATCCTGCGGCACATTCAGGTCAGCGCGGATGAAAACACGTTGACCGGCTACTTGGCCCTGGGCACACAAATCGGAAAAACGAATGGCATTCATGGTGTTGCAATGGGAAGGTTCTGCTGATGATCATTGTAGGAGCTACCAACCCAGCATCAGGTGCAGCGGCAGGTAAACCAGCATCCCGACGACGATGGTGCCCAGCACGGCCTGCCCCTGGCCACGTCGCCACAGAAAAAACACCGCACCCGCCAGAGCGGCAAACAGGCGTGCGTCCTGCCAGGTGTGAATGAAACGGCCTTGCGACATGACCAGTTCGGGCACGATCACCGCCGACAGTGCGGCAATCGGCGCGTACTGCAGACCTCGCTGCGCCCAATGTGGCAGATGCCACGGTTTGCTGGACAAGAAGAACAGCGTGCGCGTGAGCACGGTGATCAGCGCGAGCCCCAGAATGACCAGCACAGTCCACAGGTCGGTTTGTGCGTTCATGGCGCCAGCGGCGGCCTGCGGCGCGCGTCGCGGGTGGCTTCAAGCAGCAGGCTCAATGCCACCGCTGCGGCAATGGCCAGCAATATATTGAGCTTGAACGGCAGCGCAAACGCGGCCACCGCTGCGGCACCGGCCACCCCTGCGCTGACCCAGCGCAACGGGCTGGAAGCCAGCGAAAACAAAATTCCCAACAGCGCCAGGATGCCCGCAAAACCCAGACCCCAGGCGCTGGGTATCAGTCTGGCCAGCAACACACCCACAATGCTCATGCCCACCCAGGCCAGCCAGTTCACGCCGCTGTTGCCGGCCAGATAGGCCTGCTGCGCCAGCAAGTCATGCGGGCTGCCACCATGATGCGGATAACGCCGTGTGAACAACACATAGGTCAAGTCGGTGGTGAGGTAACCCGACACCAACCGCTCCCACAAAGGCAGGTGCATCATGTAGGGACGCAAATGCGCGCTGAAAACGACAAAGCGCAGATTGACACAAAACCCGGTCGCCAGCACCACCCACATCGGTGCACCCGCGGCAATCAAGGGTATGGCCGCCAGCTGGGAGCTGCCGGCAAACACAATCACCCCCATCAGCAGCGCCTCGAAGGTGCTCAAACCGGAGTTCACCATGGCAACGCCGGTCATCAGGCCCCAGGCCGCCAGGCCCGGCGCTGCGCCCAGGGAGTCCATGGCCCCGACACGAAACTCGGGGTGCTTCAGATAGTCGGATCGAATGAACACAGGATGGGGCGGTATTGGGTTTTCAGGGCGGCCATGGTGCCGCAGCCAGGTGGATCAACCCAGGCGCGTGCCCACGGTTAAGTCAAAGCCACGCAAGAAGTCCGCAATCGGCAGCCGTTTGCCTCCTGGCCGCTGCAGTTCGGTCAACAAAACGACTGAATCAATCGCTGAAACCACGATGCCATCATGCGCTACCGCCACAATTGTTCCAAATTCCGGCAAACCGGCCAGGGGCACGGGCGCAACCTGGGCCGACCAGACCTTGAGGGTTTCACCGTGCAGGCAGGTGTGCGCCACCGGATGAGGGTTGAAGGCACGCACCCGCCGCACGATCCATTCGGCGGACTGGTCCCAACGGATCATCGCTTCGGACTTGTCGATCTTGTTGGCATAACAGATGCCTTCGGCGGGTTGTGGCACAGGCAGCAGTTGGTCCGCTTGCAGCCGCTGCAGCGTTTGCACCATCAGACCGGCACCCAGTGCGGCCAGTTTGTCGTGCAGGCTGCCGGTGGTGTCGGTGGGCAGAATCGGCAGCGCTTGCGCCAGCAGCATGTCGCCGGTGTCCAGACCAGCGTCCATCTGCATGATGGTGACACCGGTGCTGGCGTCACCTGCTTCGATGGCGCGGTGAATCGGTGCGGCACCGCGCCAGCGTGGCAAGCTGGAGGCATGAATGTTGAAGCAACCCAGCCGGGGCGCATCGAGCACCCACTGCGGCAGGATCAGGCCATAAGCGGCAACCACCATGGCATCAAGGCCACTGGCGGCCAACAAGTTCTGCGCCGACCGCGCATCATCGGGGAACTTACCGTCAAGCCGCAGACTGCGTGGCTGCGCCACCACCATGCCGTGTTCGAGGGCAAACTGTTTGACTGGTGACGCCTGCAACTTGAGCCCGCGCCCGGCCGGACGGTCGGGCTGCGTCAGCACCAAAGGCACCTGGTACCCGGCGTCGTGCAGCGCGGCCAATGCCACCCGGGCAAACTCGGGCGTACCGGCAAACGCCAGTCGCAGCGGGCGCATCAATCGCGCGCCTCGCGCTGGGCTTTGAGCATCTTGGTCTTGATGCGATTGCGTTTCAGCGGTGACAGGTACTCCACAAACACTTTGCCCATCAAATGGTCCATCTCATGCTGAATGCAAACGGCCAGCAGGCCGTCCGCCTCGATCAGGCGCGACTTGCCGTCACCGTCCAGCGCCTCGACCTTGACCGCGTCAAACCGTTCAACCCCATCGTAAATGCCGGGCACTGACAGACAGCCTTCTTCATTGAGGTGGCGCTCCGGGCTGGACCAGACAAGGGTGGGGTTGATCAGCACCAGCGGCTCATCGCGCTGCTCGGAGGTGTCAATGACGATCAGCCGTTCATGCACATTCACCTGGGTGGCCGCCAGCCCGATACCTTTGGCCTCGTACATGGTGGCCAGCATGTCGGCAATCAGTGTTTTGATCCGCGCATCGACCGCCACAACGGGTTTGGCGATGGTGTGCAACTTGGGGTCCGGGTAGCAGAGAATAGGGAGTAAGGCCATGATGAAACTTCAAAGATGTCGTTATTTTCGCTATTTTTCCCGCAGCACGCAGGATGCAGCGACGACAATCGTTGTCCAATCAAGGGCTTGGGCGCAAAATCTCATGCGCTTTAACAGGGTACCAATCACCATGGCGAAACCATCACCGACTGCCTTCCCCCATTGGCTGGCTCTGGCCGGGCTGATCTGCTGCCTGCCACTGGCCCACGCACAAAAGTATCCCATCACGGCGCAGCAGCGCGCGGTGGCGAATCAGGTCGCCAGCCAGGGTGTGCCCCTGAGCGAGCTGCGCGCTGACGCACCACCGAGCTACACCGTCAAACCCGGCGACACCCTGTGGGCCATTTCAGGTCTGTTTCTCAAGTCACCCTGGCGCTGGCCCGAACTGTGGGGCATGAATCTGGACGACATCAAGAACCCGCACCTGATCTTCCCAGGACAAACGCTGTTTCTCGACACCAAGGATGGCCGCGCCCGGTTGAGTCTGCGCGGCGGTGATGGCACACCGCCGACGGTCAAGCTGTCGCCACGCACGCGGGTGCAAAACCTGTCAGCCAGTGCGCTGCCCACCTTGAAAAGCCAGTTGATCGAGCCGTTTTTGACGGAGCCAGTGATTGTCGATGAGCAGATGCTGGAAGCGGCGCCGCGCATTGTGGCGGCGCAAGACAGCCGTGTTCTGCTGACCAAGGGAGACCGTGCCTACGCACGCGCCAGCGCCGGCGGCGAGGAACTGCTGGATGACCCGACGCTGAAGCAAAAGGCCTATCGGGTGTTTCGCAATGCGACCGCGCTGAAAGACCCGATCAGCGGCGAGGTGCTGGGTTACGAGGCGCAGTATGTTGGCAAAGCCTTGCTGGTACGCAGCGAGGGCACCCAGGAAAATACAGATCGCCAGGGCAAGACCACCCAGGACATCGTGCCCGCCACCATCGACATCGTCGACGCCAAGGAAGAAATGCGCGTGGGTGACCGCCTGTTGCCCGAACCGCCTCAGCAACTGCAAAGTTACGTGCCGCATGCGCCACGCACCCCGGTCGACGCCCGGGTGGTGTCGATTTATGGCAGTGCGGTTGCCAATGCCGCGCAGAACCAGGTGGTGGCGATCAACAAGGGTGAGCAGGATGGCATGGAAATTGGCCTGGTGCTGGCGATCATGAAAGACGGTGCGCGTCTGCTGGACAAGACCGATCCGCGTCTGGTCGAAATGAAACTGCCCGACGAGCGCAACGGCTTGCTGATGGTGTTTCGCACCTTTGAGAAAGTGTCCTACGCGCTGGTGCTCGATATCACCAGTGGCGTCAAGGTGGGAGACCGGCTGATCAACCCGCTCTGAGCCCGGCTGTGGACGCCGACGAACTCCGGGCGTGGTTGCGCCTGACGCTCACTCCCGGCGTGGGCAATGCCAGCGCACGCAAGTTGTTGTTGGCCTTCGGGTTGCCCCAGCAAGTTTTTGAGCAGTCCCCGCTGGCGTTGTCACAAACCGTCAACTCGGCACAGGTGCAGGCGCTGGGTCTGGTACCCGATGGACTGGATGCGCTGCTGGCGCGCACGCTGACCTGGTTGGCGGAGGATGAGCCAGGCGGTATTCGGCGCCAAGTCGCCACCTTGGGTGACGCCCTTTACCCGGCGGCCTTGCTCCACCTCGATGATCCGCCGTTGGTGCTGTATTTGCTGGGGCGTTCGAGTTTTATGACAAATTGGGTTCCAGCGCAATCTGGTGATGGTTTTCCAGCTATTGATTCAATATCAAATTTAGCGCCACCAAACGGCATTGACAGCCAGCGCGGCCTGGCCATGGTGGGCAGCCGCAACCCCACTCCGCAAGGTCTGGACAACGCGCGACAGTTCGCCCGTGACCTGGCGCAAGCCGGGGTGACGGTGGTCAGCGGCCTGGCATTGGGCATTGATGGGGCCGCACACGAGGGTGCGCTCACGGCCAGCCCCGCGCCGATGGCCGGTGCCACGGTGGCCGTTGTGGGCACCGGACTGGACCGCGTCTACCCCAAGGCCCACCGCACCCTGGCCCACCGCATCGCCGAGCAGGGGGTGCTGGTCAGTGAATACCCCTTGGGTACTCCGCCACTCAATGCCAACTTTCCCAAACGCAACCGGCTGATCGCCGGACTCGCGAAGGGCACGCTGGTGGTGGAGGCGGCTCTTCAGTCCGGCTCACTCATCACCGCCCGGCTCTGCAATGAGCAGGGCAAGGATGTGTTTGCCATACCGGGTTCGATCCATGCCGCCCAATCGCACGGCTGCCACGCGCTGATCAAACAGGGTGCCAAGCTGGTCGAGTCGGTCGACGATATCCTGGACGAACTGCAATGGCGGACCGCCACACTTGCGCCGACCGCATCCACCCCACCCGGACCGCTTGCGTCCAGCACGGACGGCGGCCCGCTGCAACCGGATGACGGTTTGTTGCAGGCGCTCGGTTTTGATCCGGTTGGGCTGGATGCACTGCAAGCCCGTACCGGTCTGGACGCACCCGGACTGCAGGCGCAGCTGATGGTGCTGGAGCTGGCGGGTCATGTCGCCAGTTTGCCCGGTGGCCTGTTTCAGCGTCAGCGTTCGTAAAAAGCCGATGGCGGCCCGATTTCGGCCCCAGTTCCGGCGATTGAGCGACGGCACTGGCGGTATATTGAGGTCATGTTTGAAGTCTTGGCATTTGTCTACGAAAACTACTGGGGCGCCGACAGTTGCCCCGAACTCCCCGTCCTGCAACGCAAGCTCAACGCGCTGGGATTTGCCAGCCCCGAGGTGATCAACGCCTTGCTGTGGCTGGAAGATCTTCAATCCGCCACGCATCACATCGGCCCACCAGCTCAGGCCTGTTCGCCCGGTGCCGCGGCCAAACGCGTGTTCACCGCCGCCGAGCAGGCGCGACTGGGACGCCAGGGGTGGGGTTTGCTGACCTTTTTGATGCAGATTGGTGCGCTGACCCCGGATCGGCTGGAACTGGTGATGGAGCGCGCTTTGGCCACACCCAGTCAGTCCATTCACGTGGATGACCTCAAACTGGTGGTGCTGATGGTGTTCTGGAGTCTGGGTGAGGAACCCGACGCGCTGGTGCTCGATGAGTTGTGTGACAGCTGCGTCGACCGGCTGCCCTGCTGACAGCGAGGCCTGCTTCAGCTGAACAGACGTTCGGGGTTGGCCTCGATCTTGCCGATCGCGTCGCGTGTGGCACGGGTGGTCAGGGTCTCTTCTTCCTGTGGCTCCATCAGCCCTTTTTGCAGATATCCGGCCAGGCGACGGGATTGAAACAGGTAACTGTGACCCACCACACTTGAAAACAGATGCAAATGCTGCATCGGACTGCGCCATGCGTACTGCACCTGGGCCAACTGGTTGTTGTGGTCCAGCGCATACCAGCTGCCCAGCGGCAGTTCGCGCACCCATTCCATCATGATGAAGCTGTCGGTACCACCGGCGCCGGCGATCACGTCGAGCTCAGAGGCGTCCACCCCCAGCAGGTCTTCGATGTCCTGAGCGTCCATCGTCAGGTCTTCGATGTCATCGTCACTGATGTAGTCTTCAAGATGCGCCAGATGGCCTGCCAGCGCTTGAATCTGTTCGTCCGGAATGCTCTCGGTCTTGGACATGAAGGCGTCAGCCAGCGTATCGCTGATCACCTTGATGTGCAGCTCCTGCGCCTCTGCTTCGACACCCATCAGGGTCATGCCCTCGCGCAGGGTTTGCAGCAGTTCCGGCAAAGTGGCGATGACCCGCGCACGGTCAGCGCGGTTGGGCTTGGAGCTGGCGGCCCAGATCAAACGGGAGGCGGTGGTCTTCAGGCGCAGGGTCTCGTCGTGCTGCGCCCCATGGCGCACCGCCGCCACCGCCAGCACCTCGGACCACACCTTGTACAGGAACTCGCGGATCTCGTCGCGAACCGGCATGTCCTTGAGCTGATCACGCAGCTCAATGGTGTACTGGATGGCCAGCGTTTCCTTTTGCTCCAGTTGCTGCGCCACACCGACCAGCTTCTGGGTACTCTCCTTTTGCGTCAGGTGCTGATGCAGAAAAACCAGGAACTCTTCGTAGACCTTTTTGAATACCCGCTCACCGGTTTCCGGGTACTGCTCGATCACCTGCACCACCCGCTTGATTTCCTGCTCGAGCGCGTTGCTGCTGATGCCACTGGCGTCAAAACCCAGCACACAGGAACCCATGTGGTCAATCAGCTGACGCGCCGGATGATTGACCTCGCTAAAAAACAGCGGCTCCGCCAGTGCGACACGCAAAACCGGCATTTGCAGGCGGGCAAACCAGACCCTCACCCCGGTGGGAATGCGGTCTTCCTGCAAGATCGACTGGAACATCAAGGCCACCATCTCGATGATGGATTTTTCACCCTGGGTTTCCGCGCTCGCCTTGAGCTCAACAGACTGTTGCCGCAGCTCATGAACCACACGCTGGATGATGACGGTTGGGTCAACCGCACTGAGGGTGTCGTAGCTCGGGGTGCTCAAGACCGGCTGCTGCGCCAACGCCTTCAGCAAGGGTGCCGATGGCGGCTGGAACGGGCTGCGGGCGCCGTCCGGGTTGAAGAAACCACCCAGAATCCGCCCCACCTGTTCCAGGATGCCTTGCGCCCGATCCTCCAGCCTGCGTCGCGGTGGCCCGCTGCCAGCGTTGCCCCGGCGGTCTGCCGCCGAACCGCCTGACCGTGCATCCCCGGCTTCGACGACGCCTGAGCCGTCACTGGAACTTGCGCTCGGCGATGGAGGGGAACGCGGCGCCTGCTGTTCGATATGGGGCAGGACGCCCTGCTCGATCAGTTCGGCATTGCATTTGGCATAGGCCGTTTGCAGTTGCTCCCTGAAATGGGTATGGATGAGCCCGTGAACCCGCTCCCAGTTGCCCCGTGACAGGCCAGCACCCTCCCACTGCGCCACCACGGGCAACAACAGCACCTCGGGATGCACCAGATCATTGGCGCAAAGCTCCTGATCACCCGCCAGCGACTTGAGCCGCCGGCGCAGGTGATTGACGTCTTTGGCGGCCGCCTCCATCAACTCGTTGGCCAGTCGCGAGGCAATGATCTTGTGCTCAAGAACTTCGGTGTCGAGCAACTCCAGACTCGATGGTGTCGAGATACTGTGGCGCACCGTGTCAGGATTGAGTGCCTTCTCCCAGGCCTCAACGGTGCCGTCACGCCAGCGGCTCTTGAATTGGTCAAATGCCAGCCAGGCCTCACGGCGAGCCCGCGCTTCGGGTGCCGGCGCAATGGCGCGTAACTGATCATCCAGGTACTGGCGTACCAACGGCACCAGGGAGCTCATGGCCGCCGAAGCGGCGCTGACAATTTGCTGGCGCACCCGCGCAGCCATCAACTTGGCTTGCGGTGAGGTGGGTGCGGCGGCGGCGGCGCTCATGGTGCAAATAGTCTAAACCGTGGCTCCCGCGTTGGGATCAGTGGGGTCAATGTCTTTTTTGACCACGCTACCCTTGACCAGATCTTCGCGCTGGATGCCCAGCCACATCGCAATAGCAGCGGCGACAAAAACCGAAGAGTAGATACCGAACAGGATGCCGATGGTCAATGCCAGCGCAAAATAATGCAGAGTGGCACCGCCAAACAGCAACATCGACAGCACCATCATCTGGGTGGAGCCGTGGGTAATGATGGTGCGGCTGATGGTGGAGGTGATGGCGTTGTTGATGATCTCGATGGTGCTCATCTTGCGATAGCGGCGAAAGTTCTCGCGGATCCGGTCAAAAATCACCACCGACTCGTTGACGGAATAGCCCAGCACCGCCAGCACCGCCGCCAGCACCGGCAGAGAAAACTCCCACTGGAAAAAGGCAAAAAATCCCAGGATGATGATCACGTCATGCAAATTGGCAATGATGGCGGCCACGGCGAACTTCCATTCAAAGCGCACCGCCAGATACACCATGATGCCAACCACCACAAAGGCCAGTGCCTTCAGGCCGTCGGCCGCCAGTTCGTCACCCACCTGCGGGCCGACAAATTCGGTCCGGCGCATGGTGGCTGTGGCATCCACAGCTTGCAACGCGGCCATCACCTGGTTGCTTTGCTGCGCCGAGCTGATGCCCTTCTGGGCCGGCAGGCGGATCAGCACGTCGCGGGCGGTGCCGAAGTTCTGTACCTGCACATCATTGAAACCCTGCTTGGCCACGGTGGCGCGCACCGAGTCAAGATTGGCCGGTTGCGCATAGGTCACTTCAAGCAGGGTACCCCCGGTGAACTCGACCGACAGGTGCAAGCCACGCGAGAACAAAAAAAACACGGCGGCCAGAAAAGTGAGCAGCGACACCAGGTTGAAAACCAGGGCATGGCGCATGAACGGAATGTCACGCTTGATTCGGAAAAACTCCATGCTCGTCTCTCCTATTGGGTATTGAGTGCGGTATTGCCGTCAGGCCGCCAGACGGTACCGATCGACACGGTCTTGAGACGGTTCCTGCGACCGTACCACAGGTTAACCAGCCCACGCGAGAAGAACACGCCGGAAAACATGCTGGTCATGATACCCAGGCAATGCACCACGGCGAAACCACGCACCGGGCCTGAACCAAAGGCCAGCAAAGCCAGTCCGGCAATCAGCGTGGTGATGTTGGAGTCAAAAATGGTGGCCCAGGCACGGTCATAACCGGTGTGAATGGCGGCCTGCGCCGAGGCCCCGTTGCGCAATTCCTCGCGAATGCGTTCATTGATCAGCACGTTGGAATCGATGGCCATGCCCAGCACCAGCGCCATCGCTGCCATGCCCGGCAAGGTCAGGGTCGCCTGCAGCATCGACAGCACGGCCACCAGCAGCAGCAGGTTGAACGCCAGTGCCACGCTGGAGAAAACACCAAACAGCATGTAGTACAGGCACATGAAAAGTGCCACCGCCAAAAATCCCCAGCTGACACTGTTGAAGCCTTTGGCGATGTTCTCGGCACCCAGGCTCGGGCCGATGGTGGTTTCTTCGATGATCTCCATCGGAGCCGCCAGCGAGCCGGCACGCAGCAGCAAGGCGGTATCGTTGGCTTCGACAACGGTCATGGCGCCCGAGATCTGCACCCGGCCACCCCCAATTTCGGTGCGGATCACGGGTGCCGTGACGACCTCGCCCTTGCCTTTTTCAAACAACAGGATCGCCATGCGTTTGCCGACGTTTTCACGGGTGACATCACGGAAGATACGGGTACCCTTGGCGTCCAGGTTCAGGTTGACGGTGGGCTCCTGCGTCTGGCTGTCAAAGCCGGGTTGCGCATCGGTCAGGTTCTCACCGGTCAGGATGACCTGCTTCTTGACGATCACCGGACGGCCACCCCGCTCCAGATAGCGCTCGGAACCAAATGGAACCATACCCGTCCCCGACTCGGCGGCACGCGCCTCGGTGCTTTCGTCAACCAGACGCACCTCCAGCGTGGCGGTGCGGCCCAAAATGTCCTTGGCCTTGGCGGTGTCCTGCACACCGGGTAACTGCACCACAATGCGGTCAAGACCCTGCTGCTGGATCACCGGCTCGGCCACGCCCAGCTCATTGATCCGGTTGTGCAGCGTGGTGATGTTTTGCTTGAGAGCCTGATCCTGGATGCGACGGGCCGCCTCGGGCTTGATGGAGGCGGTGAGCTTGATGTCGGTGCCGTCTGGCACATCCACCGTTTGCAGGTCAGTGAACTGATCCTGAAAGACAGCTTTGGCGGCCGCCAGGGTTGCGGCATCCTTGAGGCGCACTTCAATGGTCTGGTCATTGCGAGCAATGCCGCCGTGGCGCACGTTTTTCTCGCGCAGGCTGGTGCGCAGATCACCGGCCAGGGACTCTGCGCGTTTGGCCAACGCCGCCTGCATATCGACCTGAAGCATGAAATGCACACCACCGCGCAGGTCCAGACCCAGGTACATCGGCGCGGCATGCAAACTGGTGAGCCAGGCCGGTGAACGGGTCAGCAAGTTGAGGGCCACCACGTAACCCGGATTGGCCGGGTCGGGCACCAGCGCTTTCTGGATGGCCTCCTTGGCTTTGAGCTGCGCTTCGGGGCTGTCCACGCGCACCTTGATTGAGGCGCCGTCGAGCGCCACCTGATTGGCGATAACGCCTGCCGCCTTGAGTGCGGCCTCAACCTGGCCCAGCGTACCGCTGTCGACCTTGACCAAGGGCTTGGCCGAGAGTACCTGCACCGCCGGCGACTCGCCAAAAAAATTGGGTAGCGCGTAGATCGCGCCAACCGCCAGCGCGATCGCGATGATCACGTATTTCCAGATGGGGTAACGATTCATGACCGCCCTTCAGACGTCAAAAACAGGCCGGGCCGTGTCCAGCGGGGTGGCAAGTTATTTGAAAGTGCCTTTGGGCAGAACCTGGGCAACCGCAACGCGCTGCACCTGGATTTCAACCCCATTGGCGATCTCAAGAGTGATGAAGCTCTCGCCGAGCTTGCTCACGCGCCCCAGCATACCGCCGCCCGTGACCACTTCGTCACCCTTGGTCAGCGACTCGACCATCGCCTTGTGCTCCTTGGCTTTTTTCATTTGCGGACGAATCATCACAAACCACAACACAACAAACATCAACACCAGGGGCAACATGCCCATCAGGGAGGACTGCATGTCGCCACCAGCGGCAGCAGCGGGGGCGGTTTGGGCAAAGGCGGAAGAAATGAACACGAGAACTCCAGATAAAAAGACAAGACAACACACTTTCCAGACGGCACCGGCCGCACCAACTCCAGGAAAATGGCAGTCGGTGATTGTATGCGGGGGCCTCTGACTGTGACGCCAGGTGACCATGAAACGCGTCGACCTCGCTTGACCTATATCGATATCGATAGCAATAAATGCTTATAAATAAAGCGCTTGATGGTATTTTTGTACCAACTTTGGCAGCCTGGCCAATTCCCCATCGTCTGCCTGGTTCATGCCTTCAGTTGTTGCAGTTGCTGCATAAGCGCCTGCCAGTTTTTCTGCGCCACCGCCAGGTGACGTGCCTTGACATGGCCAAAGCCGCGGATCTGCTGCGGCACTGACGCGATCTCTACCGCCAGTGCATAGCGTTGGTCTGCGCGGTCAGACTGTGGCCCGCTGGCCAACTCCTGCAATAACCGTTGCACCATGCCCTGGTACTGGCTCACCAGTGCGCGCTCCTGTTGGCGCTCAGGACTGCGGCCAAACAGGTCCAAACGCGTCCCACGCAGACCCTTGAGCCGCGCCAGTGCCACCAGGCCCAGGCGCAGCCACGGGCCAAAGCGGGTTTTGACGGGATGGCCCTGCGCGTCGGTTTTGCCCAGAATCGGTGGTGCCAGGTGGTAGGTCAGCCGGTAAGGGCCTTCAAAACGCGCGGCCAGTTCGCGCTCGAAGTCACCATTGCTGTACAGGCGTGCCACCTCATACTCGTCTTTGTATGCCATCAGCTGGAACAGGCAACGTGCCACGGCGTCGCTGAGCCGGGTCTGACACCAAAGGGTGTCGAGCTGGCGCACCTGCTCAGCCAGGTACCGATAACACTGGGCATAGGCAGCATTCTGGTAGGCAGTCAAATACTCGGCGCGGCGGGTGATCAGCTCGGCCACATCCGGTGGTGCCATCGGGTCGCTGGTAGCCATTGGGCCCAACAGCGCCTGCACCGCCTGAGGGTGCTGCGCGTAGTGACGCCCCCAGGTGAACGCGGCCTGGTTGTTGGCCACCTGAACCCCATTGAGCTCAAAGGCACGCCACAGAGCCGGCAAGGACAGCGGGATGCGCCCCTTTTGCCAGGCGTAACCCAGCATCAGCGGGTTGGTGTAGATGGCGTCACCCAGTACGGCACTGGCCGCCTGTTCGCCGTCCAACAGGCCCAGCGCCTCTTGACCCACTGCAGCACCCAGCGCGGCCAGGCAGCCGTCCTGCGGAAACTGCCATTGCGCCTGGTGCACAAAGGCTGCCGTGGGCGTGGCGTGGGTGTTGAGCGCCACAAACGTGCGCCCGGCCTGCATGACGGCCAGCGTGGTTTTGCTGGCCGCCACGATCGCGTCACAGCCGATCACCAGATCCGCTTGCGATGCCTCCACCTTGCTGGTGTGGATGGCGCTGGCGGTATCGGCAATTTGCACATAGCTCCAGGTGGCACCGCCTTTCTGCGCCAGACCACCGGCGTCGAGGGTCACCACTGCCCGACCGTCCAGGTGAGCGGCCATGCCCAGCAACTGACCGATGGTGATGATGCCAGTGCCGCCCACGCCTGCCACCACAATGCCCCAGGCACCGGGGGACTGGGGCAGGCTGGGCGCGATCAGTGGGGGCAGGCTATTGAGCTTGACTTGCGCGAGGTCCCTGCTGGGTTTTTTGATTTGTCCACCCTGCACCGTGACGAAACTCGGGCAAAAGCCCTTGAGACAACTGAAATCCTTGTTGCAACTGCTCTGGTTGATGCGGCGCTTGCGCCCCAGCTCGGTCTCAAGCGGCTCCACACTCAGGCAATTGGACTGTTCGCCACAGTCGCCGCAGCCCTCGCACACGGCAGCATTGATCACCACCCGCTGATCAGGCTCAGCCAGCGTGCCGCGCTTGCGTCGGCGGCGTTTCTCGGTGGCGCAGGTCTGGTCGAAAATGATGACACTGGTGCCCTTGATTTGCCGGAACTCGCGCTGGATACGGTCGAGCTCGTCGCGATGCTGAACCACCACCCCGGGCAATAGCGGCACACCCTGGTATTTGGCGGGTTCGTCGGTAACGATGACCAGGCGCGACACGCCTTCCGAGATCACGCTGGCCATGATCTGCAGCACCGTGTGTCCCTCGGCTCGCTCGCCCACACGCTGGCCGCCGGTCATGGCCACTGCGTCGTTGTACAAAATCTTGTAGGTGATGTTGACACCTGCGGCGATTGACTGGCGCAGCGCCAGCAGGCCACTGTGAAAGTAGGTGCCGTCGCCCAGATTGGTGAAAACATGGGTGTCGGTCGTGAAGGGTTGCTGCCCAACCCAGGCCACTCCTTCGCCACCCATCTGGCTGAAGGTGCTGGTGGCGCGGTCCATCCAGACCGTCATGAAATGGCAGCCGATGCCGGCCAGCGCGCGCGAACCCTCGGGCACCCGGGTACTGGTGTTGTGCGGGCAGCCACTGCAAAACCATGGTGTGCGCTCAGCCACCGCCGGCACCAGCATGATGGGCGCGCGAGCCAGCGCGTCGAGCTTGTGCAGGTGTGCGTCCATGCGTGCGGCGACATCCTCCGGGACACCGATCCGGCGCAGACGTTTGACCAGTGCGCGGGCAATCAATGCCGGGTTCAGATCGCCGTTGGCACGCAGCAGACTGCTGCCGTCAGGGTTGGCCTGACTCCACTCGCCACCGCCGCCCTGTGGGTCGTCCTCAAACTTGCCCACCACTCGCGGCCGCTGTTCTGCTGGCCAGTGGTAAAGCTGCTCTTTGAGCTGGTACTCGATCATCTGGCGCTTTTCTTCCACCACCAGAATTTCCTGCAAACCCAGCGCAAACTCACGCGTCAGGCTCGGCTCAAGCGGCCACACCACCTGCACCTGGTGCAAGCGGATGCCCACACGCTGGCAAACGGCAGCGTCCAGCCCCAAGTCCTGCAGCGCCTGGCGTGTGTCGTTAAACGCCTTGCCGCTGGCCATGATGCCAAACCGGTCCTGCGCGCCGGCGATCAGGGTGTGGTTCAGCCGGTTGGCACGCACATAAGCCAGCGCGGCGTACCACTTGTGGTTCATCAGCCGGGCCTCTTGCTCCAGCGCCGGGTCGGGCCAGCGGATGTGCAGGCCGCCGGGAGGCAGGCGAAAGTCCTGCGGCATCACGATCCTGACCCGATCGGAGTCAACTTGCACCGAGCTGCTGGACTCCACCACCTCCTGGATGGTCTTCATGCCGACCCAGACACCCGAAAAACGGCTCATCGCAATGGCGTGCAAGCCCAAGTCAAGAATGCCCTGCACATCGGACGGGAACAGCACCGGCAAGCCGCATGCCTTGAAGATATGGTCGCTCTGGTGCGCTGAAGTGGAGCTTTTGCTCAGGTGGTCGTCACCGGCCACCGCCAGCACGCCGCCCAACTGCGCCGTACCGGCCATGTTGGCGTGTTTGAACACATCTGAGCTGCGGTCCACACCCGGACCTTTGCCGTACCAGATACCAAATACACCGTCGTACTTTTTTGTGGCCGGATAGAGGTCCAACTGTTGTGTTCCCCACACCGCGGTGGCCGCCAGCTCTTCGTTCACACCGGGCTGAAACACGATGTGACTGGCGGCAAGGTGTTGGCCTGCTGCCGCCAGCGCCTGGTCATAGCCGCCCAGCGGCGAGCCACGGTAGCCGCTGATAAAGCCGGCCGTATTGAGGCCGGACTGCGCGTCACGCTGGCGCTGCAACAGCGGCAGTCGCACCAGAGCGTGGATACCACTCATGAAGGCCCGCCCCTGACTCAAGCTGAACTTGTCGTCGAGGGATGCTTGGGCCAAGGCAGCCGAATGTGGTGGGCGCGAAGTTGGTTCCATAGATGCGAGGGTACAGGGGTGAACGTGAAAGAAGGCGTCGCCCACCGGCCCGCAAGTGTAGACATATGCCGCGCCTCACTTGTCACCCGGCCACGCCGCCGGCGCAAGCGGCGGTGCTAACCCACGCGGCGATTGTGAAATGCCGTTGCCGGTCGCTCCAGCCAAAGTTGCGCAGCCGCGCGCGCAATCATCCGCGTGGCGCTGGACTGCGAGTCAAATTGGTCGACCAGACGAATCTGCCCATTGCCATGTCCCCACACATAAGTGATGTCGCAATACTCCATACGGATCTCAGCTCGAAAGAAGCCGCCAGCCCCGACGTTCTCGCGCTGTCTTGCCAACCGGATCTCCTGCAGCTGCTGGTTATCAGGGATTCGGGCGGTTCGACGGTCCACCACGCGTTGGGCCAAACCCATATGTTGCGCAGCGGTGTTTCCCAGATGGGTCATCACTTCGCCAACCCGGTCATGCTCGTCCATCATGCCGCTTCTGACTTCTTCGCGTGCAATGATGCGAACATAAACTGGCCGCTCCACCATTTGTGGTTGTGTGGACAGCACCGGCGGCGGCATCGGCGGGGGATCCGGTCGGTCCCAAACCGAAACAATCACCGAACGCCAGCGCTCGTCATCGTTGCCGTTCGGCAGGTGGGCGATGCGCGCGGCGTCTTCCCCCAGGGCCTCATTGAGGGCCACCTTGAAGGACTTGTGCTCACGTGCCCGAAGAAAATGCACCACGGCGTCAGCACGGCGGCGTGACAGACGCAAATTGAAGCCTGGATCTCCGCTTCGACTGGCCAGGCCAATCACCCTCAGGCTCCCGCCCCGATGAAGAAACCCCAGCGCATGCTGGGTCAGCCAGTGCTCGTGCTCTGGTTTGAGTCGTGCCTGTGACAGGTCAAAGTTGGAAAGCCGCGCACGAATCATCGACGGATTCTGCTCGAATACATAGATATGTCCGGGTCCAGCCATGAGGACTCCTCACACAAAAAGGATTGCGCAATGCGTAAAAAATCCTGTTTGTAGTGAATTGGCTCGTCACTGCCAATAGAGTTAACCCTGAAATCACCCGGTCGCAAGGGCACTCTCGCGGCACCCGGGCAGGGTCGCCAAAATCACGCGAACCGCTCAATAGCGCGACAGCACCCTCTTCAGGGTCAGCGCCAGCTCTTCTGCGACAAACTTGGCAACATAAGCATCGGCACCGACTTTACGCACATGTTCCTCGTTGGTGGTACCGGTCAGGGATGAGTGAATCACCACCGGGATACCACTCAAACGCGCGTCCTGCTTGATGTTGCGCGTCAGCGTGAAACCGTCCATCTCTGGCATTTCCAGATCGGTCAGCACCAGCGCCACCTTGTCGCGGATCGTCTTGCCCTGTGACTCGGCCTCAGCCGCCATCGCCCGCAAGCGGTCCCACGCTTCCTGGCCACTCTTGGTCATGATGTACGGCACTTCCATTGACTTGAGGCCCTGCTCGATCATCATCCGCGCCACCGCCGAATCATCAGCGGCCAGCACGACCGTACCCGGCGGCAGGCGCAGCTTGCTTTCGGTCTCGACCTCCATCTGGTGCTGCTCAGGGAAAACGTCGCGCAGGATCTGTTCGACGTCGAGCACTTGGGCCAGGCGGGTGTTCTCGGCAGCCCCATCAAGCCGCGCGATGCTGGTGACCAATCCGCCCCCACGTCCCTCGGCGGAAAGCACGTGTTTCCATTCCAGGCGAACGATTTCGTTGACTTCCTCAACCGCAAACGCCTGCGTGGTGCGGGCAAACTCGGTCACCAGCAGGATGCCCAGCCCCTTGGTGGGGTTGGTACCCACAATCTGAGGCAGGTTGATCACCGAAATCATTTGCCCACGAATGTTGGCCACCCCCATCACCGCAGGGGGCGAATTCACCATCGCGGTAATCTCCGGCATGACCAGGATCTCGCGTACCTTGAATACGTTGATGCCAAACATCTCGCGGCGATCGGTTCCGGGCGCCTCGCCCAAACGAAACAGCAACAACTCAAACATGCTGTTGCCAGCCAGATTGGTCCGCTCGTCTATGTCGCGCATGGTCGAATTTTTCATGGCACTTTCTCGCTATTTGACAAACATCTTTTTCGCCAAGGTGAATGGTAACTTCATCCGGCACCCTTGGGCCAAAGAACCCACAGTTGCAACGATTGTTTCAAGCGCCCGGCCAGCTCGCCAGCTTGCGCACCCCAGCCGACGAAGTAGTCCGCCCGTATTGGCCCGAGGATGGCACTGCCCGTGTCCTGTGCCACCACCAGGCGCTGTAGACGGAGGGTGCCTTGCGAAGACAGCCAGACCGGGGTGCCATAGGGAATGCTCTGGGGATCCACCGCAATCGATCGCCCTGGCGTCAGCGGCACACCTTGCGCGCCGCGCGGACCAAAGGCGGCATCAAAGTCATTGAGCGGCTCCTCCCTGAAAAACACCACCCTCGGGTTTTGCCACAGCAGTTCACTCTGCCGTTGCGGGTTCTGGTACAGCCAGGCACGAATGCCCGGCCAAGAGGCGTCACGCACCTCACCCTGGTCCAGCAACCAGCGGCCGATACTCTGATAGGTGTGCCCGTTGTGCCCGGCGTAGGCCAGTCGCACCAGTTGCTGACGACCATCTGCCTCGGTGACCCGAATCCGGCCAGAACCCTGAATCTGTAGTACCAGGGCCTGCACCGGATCCGCCAGGTAGACAATTTCCCGCCCACGCAGGGCGGCTTGCACCTCTGGCAAGGTGTCCATGTCGCGCCGTGAGTACCAGGCAGCACCGGGTTTGAGGCCACCGGGCGGCTGGTACAGCGGCACCGGGAAACTGGCATCCGGCGTGCGGCGTGCCTCAAACTCTGGCTCAAAATAGGCGGTTAGCAAGCCATCCGTGCGGGCATCGTGCAGACCTTCAACACGGTAGGGTTGCAGGCGATCCACCAGCCAGGCACGTTGAAGCGCTTCGTCGGCGATGCTCAGACGGCGGATTTCGGGGCACAAAGGGGCAAAAATCGGCCCCGGCCGCTCACAGCTTTTCAGCATGGCGTTCCAGGCCTCATACAAGGCGTCTTCCTCGAATCCCGGCAGTTCAGTCCAGGCGGCTGCGACCCATTGGCTTTTGGTCCGTAGCAAAGTCTGCATCCCGACCGTGGGAGTGATCGTCAACGCAGGGGACTCGGGTACCGGGCGACTGACCGGCACCGCCGGGATTGACTGCTCCGGGGAGTGTTCAGGCACAACGGTGCACGACGCCAACGCGAAAAGAAGCAGCGCAACGCCCTGGCCCGCCAGCCAGCGACCGATTCTCAGCTTCATAAAATGCGGTGCTGCAGTGCCGGCAAGCGGCTGCGACAGACGGTCAGCTGGGTCAGGTCCAGTTCATCGATCACCACACCAGGCTCCTGGCTGAGCTGTCGCAGGACCTTGCCCCAAGGATCCACCAGCATCGCATGACCCCAGGTCCGGCGTTGATTGCCGTGCAGCCCGCCTTGTGCCGCAGCCGCCACAAACGCCAGGTTTTCAATCGCCCGTGCACGCAGCAACACCTCCCAATGGTCCTGGCCGGTGGTATGGGTAAAGGCGCTGGGCACCAGCATCAGCTGTGCACCCATGGCGGCATAGCGGCGGTACAACTCCGGAAAACGCAAGTCATAACAGACACTCAATCCGATGCGCCAGGTGTTGCCATCACGAGAGGGCAGTTCAAAACAAATGGGCGTCGTGCCCGCCGTCAAAACCTCCGATTCGTCATATCGCTCGCGGCCATTGTCAAACCGAAACAGGTGAATCTTGTCGTAGCGCGCCACACGCTCGCCCTGAGGCGTGTACACCAGTGCGCTGTTGTAGACACGCGCTGCCGGGTCGCCGGGCGCGGTATGCCCGGCCATCAGCGGTATCGTCCCTCCGGCCAGCCAAAGACCGAGCCGTCTGGCGGTGTCCGACAAAAACTGTTGCAAACGCCCTTGACCGGGAACCTCCTGGATCGCCAGCTTGTCGCCGTCAGCCTGGCCGATCAGGCAAAAATACTCGGGCAGTACAGCCAGCTCGGCACCTGCGGCGGCGGCTTGCTCAAGCAGTTCAGCCGCTTGCTGCAAGTTGGCAGACACATCCGCACCCGATACCATCTGGATCACGGCGACTTTCATGGGGAGCTCTCCTTCTTGTGAACGGGGATATGCAGGACCTTGCGCACCTGCGGGTCCGACCAGGAACCATCCACATGAAACTCCTGTGTGGCTGACTCAATCAGGGGTCGCTGCAAAAACAACTGGGCCAAAAAAGAACCCAGGCCGACTGCCGGGTTGATGACAGTGGCGATCAGCGTGGCGGTTCCGGCATTGAGCTCCGGCACCACCACCACCTTAAGATCCTGGGTTTCCCTGGCAATGTCAGCGCTACCCTCCATCAGGACGGCGGCATTCACGCCTTTCATCTGCAGGTTGTTGGTGTACGCGAGTCCGTTGGCGACGGTCACGTCCCCACGCAAGAAATCAAACCTGAAACCCTGACTGAAGACATCCCGAAAGTCCAGCGTCAAACGTCGTGGCAGGGCTTGCAGACTCAACACGCCCAACAGCTTGGCAATGCCAGGCTCGGCCTGCAAAAACTGACCGGCCTGGACATTCACCGAAAAACCGCCCTGCAAGCTCGGGTAGTCGATCTTCAGTGGAGAACCCATCCAGGCGATTTGCCCCTCCAGCACACCACTGGCCTGGCGCACCACGTCCTTCATGCCAAGACGCCCGAGCAGACTGCCACCATCTGCAATATCAAGCTTGAAGTTCATGACCATGCGGCGCTGCGGGGTGATGCCGACACGCGGCGGTTTCTCAGGCTCCTGGGTTGCAAGCTTGACCCAGTCACCACTGGCCAGCAGATTGGCCTCGGGAAGTGTAAGCTGGAGTTTTTTGAGCCGCCATTGGGGCGTGACCGCACCTGGAAGCGTGTGGTGAAGGGCCTCCACCTCCAGCCGTCCGAGTCGCTTACCGCGCAATTCGAAATCGTCCACGATCACATCCAGCGCCGGCACGCTGGTGGCCTGGGCGTCCAGCAGGGCCTCAACCTCGCTGGCAATGCTGGGGGCCAGCGTCAAGTGTGCCAGACGCGCGTAGACCCGCCCGTCCATGCCATGGGCAGTGCTCGGCTGGCGGTATTCCAGGTAACCATTGAGCTCAGCCGCGGCCACATTGACTTGCCACAATGGACCGTCACGTCCGGCACCAAGCACCACCTGGTTGTATTGGCGTGCGCCATAGGTCAGCTGGTTCGCCTGTAGTGCCAGTTGGTTCGGCAGCAAGGACAGGCCCAGGCTGCTGGCCAGGGGCACACTGGCACCGGCGGCAGGTATGGCATCCAGCTGATCGAGCACATCGGCCCAGGCATCAACATCCAGCTGCGGCACCTGCAAGTTGGCATTGATGCCTTGCAGCGGCAACACCACCGAACCCGCCGCACTGGCGCCGATTTCGGCGGCACCGCGCAGAATGACCGGCTGCACCGCGGAAATGTCGCGCTCCAGCGTCACCTGCACCAGCTTGCCCAGCGTCAACGTCAACCGATCCTGCAACCTGTCCCGGGCCGGGCCGCTCAAAGGACCTGGCACCAGGGCGGTCTGATAGAGCAGGGGCAGCTGACTTTGCGCCTCCTTGTTCAAGGGCGGTGGCAGTCGCGCTGCCATCCCCTGCAAATTGCTGGTCACCAGCAGCTCAAGCACGTTGCGGCGCAAACCCAACACCGCACTATAGGACGCGCTACCGCTCAGTCGACTCGCCAATCTGGCCACAAAACCCAGTTCCACCGCCTGCTGCAAGCCCTCGGCAGATGCCGTTCCGCTGGCCCGAATCACCGCCGGATTGACGCGGTCGGGGTTGACAAACTGCAGGCCGCCGTCCAGACGGACATCGCCGCCGAACATTCGCGCCTGAATGCCGGCCAGCGAGAACCCGGTATGACTGAAGTTCACACTGCCTCGTGCCCGGCTGATTCTGGGTGACTCGGGGTTGATCTGCACGTCGTTTCCCGCCAGCACCACACTGCCCTGAACCGTGGACTGCTGCATGTCGGCGATTGGCAGCGACAAACGGAAACTGTAGTCCGCCTGCCCGTTGGCACTGGCGCGCTTGAGCACCTGCCCAGTCAGGTCGGCCAACGGGCTTTGATTGACGAGACCAAGCGCCACGGGAAGTGGTGCCTTGAGCTGTGCATCGACCTTGACCTCGGCGTTGAGCAAGTCAGCTATCAACGCGTTGGCCTGGGTCACCTGAACCGTCTGGCCCTCACCGAGCCAGCCCTTGGCACGGTTGACACTGAGCTGGGTGCGATCGATCACCAATTCGCCACTGAGGGTATGCACCACCGGCCATGGCAAGTCATTGGCCGGCTGAAGCTGAGGCGGCACGTAAGCCAGTCGGGCATCTTTCACATCAGCGCTGATCCGGAACGTCCCTTGCCTGGGGTCGGCAGCGGGCATATCGTAAATGTCGCCTTTCACGACAAACCGTACCTTGCTGGCACTGCCGCCTTGCACCGCGTCGCGTACATAGCGGCGTGCCCGGGGATCGATCACCAATGGCAAATAACGATGCACCTGGCGCCCGTCGGCCCGACTCAGTGTTGCCTGCAGATCCAGTATGCCCGGAAAACGAGCGCCGGACGGCGACTTTTTGGGGTCGCTGGTCTGCCACTTGATGCTGGCCTGCCCCTGCGTATCGGCGTTGGCAAACTTGACATCATTCAACTGCACCGCCATGCTGTCCCCGGTCACCTGCCAGCGCGCATGGGCACTGAGCTCATCGACACGGATCAGGCCTTGCTCAAAATACGTTGGAACATCGACGCTGCCTGACTGCATCGCCAGGCGTGCGGCCCCGCCTTTTTCATTCAGCTCGAAATCCAGGTCCAACCCTTGAACGCCTGGTGAATCACCGACCGCCGCCAGTGTCAGCCCGGTCACCTGGCCTTTGGCGGCAAACTGACTGGGCTCTGCATCCCTGGCGACCCAGCTGGCGGTGAATGCGCGAACTTGCCCCTGCGGTGCCCGTTGTGCCAGCTGTGCACGCAGCGGTGCCGTCAGCGGCAGGCTGTCGGCAATGCGGGTCAGGGTCGCCAGATCCAGCCGATCGGCTTCGATCTGGGTGCGCGCGGGCGCTCGCCCGTCGCCACGCCGATGCTGCACGCGTGAACGGTCACCGGTCCATTGCAAACCATCCTGCGTTGTAAACGCCAGCGACTCTGTGGCCAATTCGAAGCCATCAGCCAGGGTTTGCCCTTGAATCCGTCCAGTGAGTTGCTGCAGCGCAAGCGCCGGCAGGTCCGGACGCAAAGTCACAGCGAGTTCTGCCATGGCGAGATCGACGGTTGCGCTGCTGATTTGTCCCCGCTTGACATCCAGCCAGGTGCGCATGGCACCTCGACCCCGACTCAAGTCAAAGTCCAGGGGAAGGTAGCGCTGCAACTGCGACAAGTCAATCTGCGCGAAATCGGCAAAGGCTCGTCCCTCCCAGTTCTGCCACTGGCCATTGCGGCGCGTGAGCAGCGGCTGCATCAAACGTGCCTGCACCTCAAAACGCGCTCCCCAATCGGCGGGTGGTGTGGCGTCGAAACGAAAGTCATGGTGCCGGCCCAGGTTGCGTGAAACCAGATCCACCCGGGTCAAGGACAGTGGTGGCAACGCCCTTTGCTCATCGACCCAGTGCAAGGTACCGCCGCGAATGACGAATTCAGCTTGTGAAAAAAACCAGTCCAGTACACCGGTGTCCGGACCGCCCGCACCAGAAACGTTCAATCCGGCAACCGACAGTCGCCCGTCACGGTCGCGCCGGATGTCCAGTGCGGGTTGGTCGATGTAGATCTGCTCAAATCCCCTTCGCCACAAGGAGCGCGGCGACACCGTCACCAGCACCCGTGCCAGGCTCAGCGCCACCCGCCCCTGGGGGTCGATCAGCGCCACGTTGCTCAGCACAAACGACGGCATCAGCCCGTTGGAGTGCGCGGTAACGGCACCCAGTCGCACCGGTACCCCTAAGGCCAGCGTGGCGCGTGCCTCCAGTTGCGGGCGAAAGTCCCCGATTCGCGGCACAATCAGCCAGTGAAGCGCGCCCCAGATCACCGCAAAAAACAGCCAGCCCAGCAATACCCCCCACAATAACCAGCGGGTCAGAGTGGACCAGGTTTTCAGCAATTTGGACGAGATGGGCGACACACCGTTATAGAAGAATTGGTAGAGCAGAATTATGACCCGCCCCTGTCTGGCACCTCACTCCCGCTTTGCACAGCGAGTTCGCCGCCGTTTTGACGCCGAGCTGTCCTTGCTGCCTGTGGGTATACCCACACCGGCAGATTTGCAGGCGCTGTTCCAAACGCTCAGAAACAGGGGGCAGGACTGCGCCAGCGCATTGCGCATCGCCCGTGCCCTGGTGCTGGAGCGCCTGCTGTGCCTCGATTGTGACGAACAGGTTTCAATGATCGAGATCACGGCCGTGATGACCGATCTGGCGGAGTTTGTCCTCAATCAGGCACTTGACGAAGTTCTGGCGAACCTGGACAGGACGCACGGCATACCCATGTCGGGGCTGGGCCAGCGTGCCCAGTTGTGGGTGATTGGCATGGGCAAACTCGGTGCCAGGGAGCTCAATGTATCGAGTGATATTGACCTGATTTATGTCTACGATGAAGACGGCGAGACCACCGGCGATGCCCAGGGGCGTGGGCGACTCAGCAACCAGGAGTATTTTGCCAAGGCGGTGCGCGCCATCTACACCCTGGTGGGCGACACCACCGAGTATGGCTTTGTGTTCAGGGTGGACCTGGCCCTGCGCCCCAATGGCAACTCCGGTCCGGTGGCGGTGTCGCTGGACGCGCTTGAGGAGTACCTGCATGTCCAGGGGCGGGAGTGGGAGCGCTTTGCCTGGCTGAAAAGCCGGGTGATCGCCCCGCACGCCAGTGTCACCGACGGCAGCGCCCGCGCCTTGCGCAAAGTTGTGATGCCCTTTGTCTTCCGGCGCTACCTTGACTACAGCGTTTTTGACTCACTGCGCCTGCTGCACCGCCAGATACGTGACCACGCCGCCAAACGCAGTGCCGGTCGGCCCGAGCGCGCCAACGACGTGAAACTCTCGCGCGGTGGCATCCGTGAGATCGAGTTCATCGTGCAGTTGCTGCAGGTGGTCCGGGGGGGCCAGTTTCCGGAGTTGCGTACCCGCGCCACACTCAACGCGCTGCCACGCCTGGTCAAAGCCGGGCTGATGCAGGCCGACACCGCTGCGGCATTGGCCCGGGCCTACGTGTTTCTGCGCCGGGTTGAGCACCGGATCCAGTACCTCGATGACCAGCAAACCCATGTATTGCCGACCCAGGACGAAGATCTGAGCTGGATCGCTGCCACGCTGAAGCTGGATTCCGTGGCCGATTTGCTTAACCAGCTGGATGCGCATCGGGAACTGGTGGCGCAGGAATTTGACAAATTGCTTGGCGGCGCCGAACCCGAATGCAAAGGCTGCCAGGGCGGCAAAGCAGCACCCGTCGTGACCATCATCGACGATCTTTTGCCACAACTTGGTGAGCTGTATCGCCAGCGGCTGCAGTCCTGGCGCGAGCATCCGCGCGTCTTGGCGCTGCGTGATGAAGCACGCGCCCGACTGATGCGATTGCTGACGCGCACCGCGCAATGGGTGCGCGAAGATCGGGTGACCGAGGCCGCCGCAGTCGGTCTGGTCGACTGGATGGAGCCACTGCTGCGCCGCGAGAGTTATCTGGCGCTGTTACTGGAGCGACCCAATGTGCATGAACGGCTGCTGCGCCTGCTTGGTGCCGCGCGTTGGCCGGCGCGCTATCTGCTGCTGCATCCGGGCGTCATTGATGAGTTGGCGGCGTCCAACATGCTGCACGAACGATTTGATGCCAGTGCCTTTGTGAATGAACTGGAACACCGGCGCAGCGCCCTGCAAAACGCCAGCGAAGACGATGACGAGGCGTTGCTGAACCTGTTGCGCCGAGCCCACCATGCCGAAGTGTTTCGCACGCTGGCGCGAGACATCGAAGGCGCATTGACGGTTGAGCAGGTGGCCGACGACCTCAGTGCGCTGGCGGACGCGGTGCTGGGCATCACCACCCGCTGGTGCTGGCAGCGACTGAAGAAGGCGCACCGTGAGCAGCCGCGGTTTTCCATCATCGCCTACGGCAAACTGGGTGGCAAGGAACTCGGATACGGTAGCGACCTCGATCTGGTGTTTGTCTTTGACGACGACGATGATCGTGCACCCGAGATATACGCCAACCTGGTGCGCAAACTGATCAACTGGCTGACCGTCAAGACTGGTGAAGGTGACTTGTACGAGATCGACACGGCGTTACGCCCAAACGGCAATGCCGGGCTGCTCATCACCAGCTTCGACGCCTATGCCAACTACCAGCAGCAGCGTGGCTCCAACGCTGCCTGGACCTGGGAACACCAGGCCATGACACGCGCGCGCTGCGTTCTGGGTGACGCAGACCTGCGCGGCCGCTTTGACGCTGTTCGTACTGCCGTGATCACTGCAGAGCGGCAAGGCGACGCATTACGCAACGAAATCAGTGCCATGCGGGATCGGGTCGGACAGTCGCACCCGGACCGCCCCGGCGTATTTGACATCAAGTACAGCCACGGCGGCATGATGGATGCCGAGTTTGTCATGCAGTTTTTGGTGCTGTCGCAGTCGCGCTGTTTTCCGGAATTGCTGGCCAATGCAGGCAACATCGCCCTGCTGGAACGGGCTGAAGCGCTTGGACTGCTACCGCCGGGGGTGGGGCATGCGGCGGCCAGTGCCTACCGTGCGATGCGGCAGGTGCAACACCATGCGCGACTTGACGAAGCACCCTCCCAGGTCAGGCTTGACGAACTGAGCAGCGAACGTGCGGCGGTACTCAAGCTCTGGAACAGCGTCTTCACCCCGCACCTCAACACTTGATCTCAACATGCTGCCAACCTTTAAATTTGCTTTTACGCTGGTCTCGGTCGCCCTGCTGCTGGGTGCCTGCTCCGAGAAAGTCAAAGACACTCACCCGCAACAACTGGTCAGCAAGCGCCAGGCCCTCTTCAAACAAATGACCAAAACCCTGGAGCCGATGGGTCTGGTGGCACGCGAGCGTCAGGACTATGTGAAATCAGAATTCCAGGCCAATGCCGTGGCACTTGAAGAGTTGTCGCGCCAGCCCTGGGTACTCTTTGCGGCGGACGGCAATTACCCACCAACACGCGCCAAGGCATCGGTCTGGCAGTCGCCGGCCGAGTTCAAGTCGGCCCAGGACGACTACCTGGCAACCGTGAATCAGCTGGTCAAAGTATCCGCAAGCGCGGATTTACCTGCCATCCGCAACGCCGTTGACGCCGTGGAAAAGAGCTGCAAAAGCTGTCACACCACCTTCCGCAACGAACGTTGACCGCCTGCACAGCCTCATCGGGTGGTCACACTTTGAAATAGCGTCACCCGGTTACGCCCGGCCTGCTTGGCCAGATACATGGCTTGGTCGGCATGACCGGCCAGTGTGATGTCGTCCGTCCCGTGCTCGGGATAAATGGCAACACCAATCGAACATGAGATGTGCAACGCCTTGCCGTCAATGTCGAATGCCCTTGCCAGCGCTTCGCGGATCTTTTCCGCCACCGTCAACGCCGTCTGGCCTGGGTCGTCGCTCACGCTGCGCAGCAGCAGCACAAACTCGTCACCCCCAATACGGGCCACGGTGTCGGACTCGCGCACACAGGCCAGCATGCGTTGTGCCACCACCTTGAGCAACTCATCACCAACGGCATGGCCGTAGTCGTCGTTCACCGGTTTGAAATGGTCCAGATCCAGAAACAGCAGTGCCAGATGCGTCTGGTCGCGACGCGCTGCCGCCAGCGCCTGATGCAAGCGGTCGGAAAACAAGGCGCGGTTGGCCAGACCGGTCAAGCTGTCGTGTTGGGCCATGTGCTGCAGCCTGGCTTGGCTTTGTTGCAGCTCGGCGGTGCGCTCGGCCACGCGCGCTTCAAGCTCGCTACGCGATGTCCAAACGCGTCGCGCCATGTCGGAAAACAATTGCATTAGATGCCCGATCTCGTCCTGCCCGCCGCTGGGCAGGTCTTGGGGAGAAAAGTTGTCGCTCTTCACCTGCTCGATGGCTCGCGCCAGCCGGTGAATGGGCTTCAGGACGACACGCCCCAACAGCACATTGAAGGCAATCAGAGTGGCGAGCAGCGACAGCGCAAACACCAGCAGCATGCCCACAAAATGCTGCATCGGCAGCAAGGTGTTGACATCCAGCAGCGTGACCTCGTACCAGTCAATCTCGGGCAGATAAGCCAGTCCGACCAAAAATGGTCGACCATGCATCTGCACGGCGCGATTGACCGTCTTGGTCGGTTGCTGCTCGATCTCTTTCATCGCCGCCAGCACGGCCTGACGGTCCTGATCACTTTCAAACAGCATGTCCAGCGTCTTGTGGTTACCGGCCGCCTTGGTGATGCTGGCAAAGTCGATGAGCTTCTCATCCCGATACACCTGGATAGCGCCCACATGATCCACAAACAGGCTGGTGATGCCGGGTTGGCTGTTTTCAACCACTTCGCGGATAAAACTGGTCAGGTCCAGCCCGGTGCCCGCCACACCCAGAATGTCATTGCCATCACGGATCAGCACATCAATCCACAGTTTGGTCACCCCCAAAGGCAGATCGGGGTTGACATTGATGTGCATGTCGCGGTTTTGCGTGATGATGTCGTAAAACCAACGGTCAGCCGCCTTGTTGGCGTCCAGCGTATAGCGCAATGGGGCGTCGATGTACTCGTTCTTGGCGTTGTTGTGGTAGTAGCGGCCGCTCGGGTGCAGCCCGACAAAATAGCTCTGATCGGCAAAGTTGGCCCGAAAAGACTCCAACTCAACCAAGGCACGGCGGGTCAAATCGACATCATCGGGCTGGCGTGCCCAGGCCCTGATCAACGGTGAATTGGCAAGCTGACGCGACAGCGCGATTTCGCGCAGGATCGGCTGCATCATGCGCAACTTGTCGTAAAGCACCTGCTTTTCTGCGTAACGCATGGCCCACTGCGACACGATACCGACCGCCTGCTCGCGTGCCACCCACCAGGCCAACACGCCGGTGGCAATGGTCAGCAAAGCACTCAGCAACAAGATTCGTGTTCTCAGTTTCAAGTTCCACCTCTCTCTCTGGCATCCCGCATGGTTGCGGGGTTCTGCACGATTGTCCTTGATGCCTTGACCATCTTTTTGCATTGAAAAACTTTGAATCTTGCCGTCAATTCACTTGATTCTGTTTGTACCTGCCACTTTCTAAACTTGCGCCATTCACATCAGGCCTGGTCCTGATTCACTGCCAACCGGAGCGCCGTTTTGTCTGCATCGCTGATCACCCCACACACCCCGCTGCTGCGCTACAGCGCACCGGCCATTGCTTTGCACTGGCTGCTCGCCGGGGGCATCATCGGCCTGTTTGCGCTGGGCATTTATATGCACGAGTTGCCTTTTTCCCCGTGGCGATTGAAGCTCTACAACTGGCACAAGTGGGCGGGCATGGCGGTTCTGCTGTTGTCGGCGGTCAGGCTGTTCTGGCGCTTGACGCACCGCCCGCCGGCGCTGCCCGCCACCATGATCGGTGCCATGCCGGTGTGGCAAGCGCAGGCCTACCACGCCACCCACCACCTGATGTACCTGCTGTTTTTTGCGGTACCTTTGCTTGGCTGGACCTACAGCTCGGCGGCCGGGTTCCCGATTGTCTGGTTGGGCCTGCTGCCCCTGCCAGATTTGCTGTCAGCTGACAAGGCTTTGGCCGAACTGATCAGGCCCTGGCACCAATGGACTGCATTCGCATTGATGGGTCTGGTGGCACTGCATGTCGCCGCCGCGCTGAAACATCACTGGGTTGACCGAGACGGCCTGATGCAGCGGATATTGCCGGTGCGTCCTTAAAAACAGCCCTTTCATTTCTTCAACCTATCCCGACTCCGCCATGAAACACCGAGCCCTTCTAGCCACCGTCCTTGCCGCCCTGGTGGCAGCCACCAGTCTGGACGCCGCCGCCCAGCAAAAGTTGCTGCCCGCCCAAAGCGAACTGGCCTTTACCGCCCGGCAGATGGGTGTACCGGTCAGCGGTCATTTCCGCAAATTTGACGCCCAGGTCAACTTTGACGCCAGCAAACTGGCGACCAGCCGGGTCGATCTGACGGTGGACATGGGCAGCGCTACCCTGGGCAGTGCCGAAATGGACAGCGAGTTACCCAAAGCCCCCTGGTTCAACGTGCCGAAGTTCCCGCAAGCCAGGTTCAGCTCCAGTAACATCCGCGCCCTTGGAGGCGGCAAGTTCGAGATGACCGGCCAGCTCAGCATCAAGGGGCAGTCACACGCCATCCAGGTACCCGTGACCATGACCCAGTCCGGCGCGATTTCAGTCGCCACCGGCGTACTGCCGATCAAGCGACTGGCTTTCAAAGTTGGTGACGGCGACTGGGCTGACACCTCCATGGTGGCCGACGATGTGCAGGTGAGTTTCAAGTTCGCTCTCTCAGGCGTCGCCAAACTGTGACGGCACGTCAGCCATTTCCCCCCTTGTTTTTTCAACCCTTCAGGAGTATTTGATGCGTTCAACCCTATTGCCCCTTGCCGCTGTGGCCCTGCTTGCCGGCACCCCGACGGTTCAAGCCGCCAGTTATGCGATTGACCCAACCCACACCTTTGTGAGCTTTGAGATCAGTCACTTCGGCACCAGCACCAACCGCGGCCGTTTTGACAAAAAGGAAGGCACGGTGGAATTTGACCGCGCTGCCAAATCGGGCAAGGTGGCCCTGACGGTGGACACCACCTCCATCAATACCGGCACACCCGCCTTCAACAAACATCTGCAAAGCGCCGACCTGTTTGATGCCGAGAAGTTTCCGACCATGAAGTTTGTCGCGGATCAGTTCAGCTTCAGTGGCGACAAAGTCGCTGAGGTGAGTGGCAACTTGACGCTGCTGGGCAAGACCCATCCATTGACACTCAAAGCACTCAACTTCAACTGCTACGACAGTCCGATGCTCAAACGAGAGGTGTGCGGTGGCGATTTTGAAGCCACACTGGATCGCACGCAGTACGGCATGAACTACGGCATTGACTGGGGTTTCCCGAAAAATGTGCGCCTGGTCGTGCAGGTGGAAGCGGTGAAGCAGTAAGTTCTGGAAAAATTATAAAAAACAGCCTCTAGCGCATACCTGGTGGTATTTGGATGCTGCATTCGATATAGCATATTGATGGCTGCATCGAATGCTGGAAAGCTGTCAATGGCGCATCAGGGCGCTACCGGCAAGGGATCGACTGGCACGGGCAACTCACAAACTGCGTGGGCAAAGGCTTCCACTTGCGCCCAGTCGGTGAACTCAACCACGGCGGTCGGGTCGGTCGGGCCATGGGTGATCAGCATGATCAGCCGAATCATCTGGCGGTCAAACCAATGGTAGATCGGGTAGTTGAGCTTGCCGGCAAACACTGCCGCCAACTGCGGCGTCCAGCGGATGTGGCGCATGAATTTCTTGAAATACGGGTTGGTCTCGGGCCGGTTCTTGTTGGGTTTGCGCGCCACGATGTTGACGCTGAAAAACGCGCTGGGCCTGCTTTCCAGAAAGCCCCGGTTCTGCTCGATGAACTGTGCGACCTCGGCTTGATGACGACCATAACGGATGCTGGCCCCAATCACAATGCGCTCAAACTTGTTGAGATTGAGCTCACTCGCCTGATTCAGTGGCACCAGCGTGACGCGCTGGCCCAGCGCCGTCATGACAAACTGCAAACGCTCACAAATATGCAGGGTGTGTCCGTCGGTGGTCGAATAGGCCAACAGCAGGTGGTGTGCCATGGTGCAACCCTGGGCCGCGCCAACCCAATCGGGCCAGCGCAACCCTGCGCTGGCTTAATCGTCGCCGAGATTGGCGGGCTTGAAGGCCGCCGCCAGCTTGGCTTGCGTGTCCGCACTGACCTGCGCGTAATGCGAAAACGCCAGGCTGTACGAACCCTGCCCGCCGGTGAGCGACTTGAGGCGGCTTTGGTAGTCACCCAACTCGGCCAGCGGCATCTGACCGCTGATGGCCACCGTGCCCGCCGGGCGCGGTTGCGTGCCGGTGATGTGGCCGCGTTTGCTGGCCAGGTCACCGGTGAGGTCACCGATGGCTGACTCGGGCGCCACCACCTCGATGTTCACCAACGGCTCCAGCACGATCGGGTTGGCCGCCCGTACCGCTTCGAGTGTGGCCTTGCGCGCTGCTGCCACAAACGCCACTTCTTTGCCGTCCACCGCGTGGGTCTTGCCGTCGTGCACGATGACACGCAAGTCATGCAACGGAAAACCGCCCACGGCGCCTTCGGCCAGCGCCTGCTGCACACCCTTTTCAACCGCTGCCATGAATACGCCGGGAATGGCACCGCCTTTCACGATGTCAACAAACTCAAAGCCAGCCCCGCGCGCCAAAGGCTCTACCCGCAACATCACTTCGCCGAATTGACCCGCACCACCACTTTGTTTCTTGTGTCGGCAGTGGCCTTCGGCCTTGCCCAAAATCGTCTCGCGGTAGGCAATCTGGGGCACGCTGGTGTCGAGCTCCAGCTTGAACTGTTGCTGCATGCGCAGCATCTTGGAGCGCAGGTGCATGTCGCCCAAACCGCGGATGATGGTTTCGTTGGTGCCAGGGTGGCGCTCCACTGTGAAACACGGATCCTCCAGTTCAAGTTTATGCAAGATTTCAAATAACCGTTGCTCGTCGCCTTTGCGCTTGGTCTGCACCGCCAGGCCCTGCATGGGCTGGGGAAACACCAGCGGTTTCAAATGGATGTCGTCTTCGTCGTGTGAGTCGTGCAGCACACAGTCAAAGTCGATCTCATCCACCTTGGCCACAGCGCCAATGTCGCCCGGCACCAATGCTGGCACTTCGACGTACTCTTTGCCTTGCAAGCGGTACAGGTGCGCCACCTTGAACGGTCGTTTGGCCGAGCCGGCAAACAGCTGCCCCTCTTTGCGGATGGTGCCCTGATGCACGCGAAACACACCGACCTTTCCAATGAACGGGTCCACCACAATCTTGAATACATGGGCCAGCACATGCAGTGCGTCGTCGGGCTGCGCGGCAAACGCCTGGGGTTCAGCGCCGGGTTCGCCTTTGTAAAACGGTGGTGGGTTGCCCTCAGCGGGGTTGGGTGCCAGCTTGGCCAGGGCGTCGAGCAGTTGCGGCACGCCGGCACCGGTCTTGGCCGAGACAAACAGGATCGGAATCAGATGGCCTTCGCGCAGCGCTTTTTCGAACGGCGCGTGCAGTTCTTGCGGGCTGGGGTCCGTGCCATCTTCGAGGTAGCGCGCCATCAGGTCGTCGTCTTCTTCGACCAGTTGGTCGATCAACGCGCGGTGCGCGGCGGCGACCGAGGCAAAGTCACTCTCGCCGTCGTCATGCCCCAGCAGCTCGACCACGTCCTGCCCGTGCTGTGTGGGCAAATCCAGCAGCAGGCACTGCTTGCCAAAACGCTCGCGCACCTGATCGACCAGGGCGTTCAGGTCAATGTTCTCGGCGTCGATCTTGTTGATGACGATCATGCGGCACAGACCACGCTCGCCTGCCAGGTCGAACATGCGCTCGGCAGTCAACTCAATGCCCGTCTGGGCACTGATGACAATCAGTGCTGTGTCGACCGCCGCCAGTGCGCCAATGGTCTGGCCGGCAAAGTCAGGGTAACCGGGGGTGTCGATCAGGTGGATCAGCGTGTCGGCGGTGTTGAGGCTAACCAGCGAGGACTGAAGCGAGAAGCCCAGTTGTTTCTCAACCGGGTCAAAGTCACACACGGTGTTGCCTTTTTCCACTGCACCACGGCTGGCGATGGCGCCGGTGGCTGCCAGCAGGCTCTCAACCAGAGTTGTTTTTCCCACGGCGCCATGCCCCACGAGGGCCACCGCACGGATTTTTGTCGACAGATTCAGGCTCATACAGGTCTCTATTTGATGTTGAAATGGGACCTAAGTTTACGCCTGCGCCAGTGGAGTTCCGGCGTGCACCGGTTACGATTGATCAGCCAGAAGTCACCAGGCTTGACTCGGTGGGGTCAGCCAAGTCTTGCCATGACGTCCGCACCGCAAGTGGCGCTTTGTGCCCCCACCGTGACCCCTCAGAACTCGCGTGGCGAGTCCATCAGCAGCAAAGGTTTGACTCAGGCCTCAGCGGGCCATGAGCGCCGTTGCTGCTTTGGCTTTGTGGGATCCGAACAGAAGCTTGGAAAACCAGTTGAACGACACGCCGAGCGAGTGCAGCGGAATGTAGAGCAGCAACAGCGGAACCAGCAACACCAAAATTGGCAGGTAAACCAACAAGGTTGCGGTAGTTTCTGCGGTTTGTGCGGCGACATGTTGCAGGTGGATCAGGCTCATGGTGGTACTCCCGTTCAGGGGTTATGAAATCGATGGCTACTCTCGCCAAAATGATTGCAAATACCGGGCCACTGTAGAAACTGTTTAACCCATTGAAAACATTGATTATTTTTCTTTGTCAGCGTCAAGGGGTCGAGGAGTGTGTCAATATTGGCGGCACCAGTTCATTTAAAGTGCCATAATTGGCATTCAATGGCCTTGGGAGTTGGGTGTGAACCTGAACAAGATCAGCTCGTTTCTGGATTCGTTTGACGAGCCAAGCATCGTCATGGATGGCGAGTACCGCATCCTGTCCGCCAACCCGGCCTATTTGCGCGATTTCAGCAATGACGCTCCGGTGGTTGGTCGGCGCTGCTATGAGGTGTCGCACCGCTTTAGCGTGCCCTGCGACCAGGCGGGTGAATCGTGCCCTTTGCAGGAAAGCCGCAGCAGCGGACAAAAGAAACGCGTGCTCCATCTTCACTACACCGCCCATGGCGAAGAGCATGTCGATGTTGAAACCACGCCCATCCGCGACGACAACGGCGAACGAGCGCTGTATGTTGAGACCATGCGCGTGGTGCGCCAGGCCAGCAGCCGACCCGCTGCGCAAGGGCTGGTCGGACGCTCGCCGACCTTTACACGCATGCTGGCACGGGTAATGCGTGTTGCGCCATCCATGGCCGCGGTGATGCTGCTTGGCGAAACCGGCACTGGCAAGGAACTCGTCGCACGGGCGATCCACGAAGGCAGTTCCAGGGCGGCCCAGCCCTTTGTGGCTGTGGATTGCTCGGGGCTGACGGAAACCCTCTTTGAGAGTGAACTGTTTGGTTACGAAAAGGGCGCGTTTACCGGTGCAACGCACCGCAAACAGGGCCTGATCGAGGCCGCCAGTGGTGGCACCTTGTTTCTCGATGAGATTGGCGACCTGCCACTAACGCTGCAAGTCAAGCTGCTGCGCCTGCTTGAAACCGGTACCTTTCGGCGGGTTGGTGGTGTCGAGGTGCTGGCAGCCGACTTTCGTCTGATCTCGGCAACGCACCATGACCTGGAGGCGATGGTGAAGGCGGAAACCTTTCGCCATGATCTGTACTTTCGCATCAACACCTTTCCGATCCACACGCCATCGTTGCGTGAACGCGCGTCCGACCTGACATTGCTGGCGCAATCGCTGCTTTCACGCGTGGCGGCGGGTCGTGCATTGCATTTGAGTTCGGAGGCTTCGCTGCTGCTGGCAGAGATGCCTTTCGCAGGCAACATCCGCGAGTTACGTAACCTGCTCGAACGGGCCAGCCTGCTGGCCGACGGTGATGAAATCGAGCCCAGGCATATCCTGGACCTGGATGTCGAGGCGGAAGCCAGTCCTGCCACGCAGACAGCCAACAGCAGCGGCACCTGGCTGACGCTCAAGGAGAATGAGCACCGATATCTGCGCTGGGCGTTGGCCGCACACCAGGGCGATCGTCCGACGCTCGCGCGCCGTCTAGGTGTCAGCGAACGCACGCTGTTTCGCAAACTCGGTAACCTCTAGCCCAACCACCGTTTCATGCCCGGCTGGCGCGTCTGCCCAGCGGGTTGTGCCTCGAGCATTAAAAAACCAGGCGCTTCAGCGCCCGCCGACGCCGGTGTTGAAAAACGCGATGCTGTGCTGCAATTGTTCCGCCTGTGCCGACAGTTCGTCACTGGTGGCGGCGAGTTCTTCGGCCGCCGAGGCGTTTTGCTGGGTGGCACGCGACAACTGACCCATGGCGCCACCAATTTGGGTGACAGATTTACTCTGCTCAACGCTGGCGGTGGCGATCTCTTGCACCAGCGCACTCGTCTTTTGCACATTGGGCACAATCTGATCGAGTAATTGGCCGGCATGCTCAGCGGTCGAAACACTGGTGTTGGCCAGCTCGCCGATCTCGTGAGCCGCCTCCTGGCTGCGTTCGGCCAGTTTGCGCACTTCTGCGGCCACCACCGCAAACCCCTTGCCATGCTCGCCGGCCCGAGCCGCTTCAATGGCAGCATTGAGAGCCAGCAGGTTGGTCTGGTAGGCAATGTCGTCCACGATGCCAATTTTGGCCGCTATTTGCTTCATCGCCGCCACGGTCTGGTTCACCGCGCGACCACCCTCCACCGCCTCGCGGCTGCTTTGGGTAGCAATGCCATCGGTCATTCGGGCGTTATCACTGTTTTGATTGATTGAGGCCGAGATGGCATCCACGTTGCCACGGGTCTGCTCGACCGACCCTGCCTGCTCGCTGGCCGCCTGCGACAATGATTGTGCCGTGGCGCTCACTTGATTGGCGGCACCGGTCAGAGCCCGGGATGCGGCGCTAACCTCGTCGATCACCCGGGTCAGGTTCTCGACCGTTGCGTTGGCGCTGTCTTTCACGCGGCCAAAAAGTCCCGCGTAATCACGTTCCATGCGTTGCGTGAGATCCCCCTCAGCCAAAGCGGCCAGCAGTTCGGCGACGTCGCTTAGCCCCAACTCGCTGGTGTCGAGCAGCTTGTTCATGCTGTGCGTCAGGGTCAGGAAAAAGCCGCTCTTGCCAGCCGGTTGCAGTCGCTGGCGAAAGTCGCCATGCGATGCGCCTTCGACGATGCTGGCAATTTCGTTCTCGACATTGACCTCGGCCGTGCGGTCCAGCCACTCCACCACGGTGCCTACGCGCTGGCCCTGCCCGTCCAGGATCGGGTTGGCAATGAAGCCGAAATGTAACGTGCCAATGCTGATTTGCGCCCGATGGCTGCCAGCAAGCGTTTCCAGCAGCCGGCGCTGGTGGTCGGGTTGCCGGTGGAACACATCGATGTTTTGCCCAATCAGCTGGTTTGCATCGAAATGCGGCAATGATTTGCGCAACTCGACCTGGTTGCGCTGCATCATGGCGGTGGCGGTCTCATTCATGTACACGATGTCGTGATTGGCGTTCGCAATCATCACGTTGGTGGTGCACTTGTCGAGCGCCTGACGGATGCGGGCATTGGCACGCGCTTGCGCCTGCTCGGCTATCTCCAGCGCGCGGTCACGCCACTCGATGATGGCACCCAGGTGGTGGCCCCGATCATCACGCACCGGGGCGGCAATGACGCCAAAAATTCGCTCACCCAGGCGCACATCTGCACTGTGTGCGTTGGACAGCGCAGACAGCGGGCCATGCGGCCATGCTCCTGCGTCCATCACGGGCTCCAGACTATCACCCACAATCTGGTCGGCGCGAAACAGCGGCAACACCTCGGCGATGTCGTCCTGCGCCGCCCGCATCAGGGTTGTCACGGCCTGATTCATGTAGATGATTCTGCCTTGTGCATCGGCAATCATCACGCTGGTCGAGGCGTTATCCAAAGCCATCTTGATGCGGGTCGTGGCGTCGGTCAATGCGTTGACCCGGTCACCCAAATCACGCGCAAAACCCTGCTTTTGTTCCAGATCAATGCGTTGCGACAAGTCGCCCTGAGCAGCTTTGGAAACCACCGACTGCATCTCACTCACCACCTCACGCAGTCCCTGCTGCATCACCTTCATGGCTGCCAGCAAGCTGTGGTCATCGTGTTTGCGGGTTGCAATGTCGTGTGTGAGATCACCGCGCGAGATTCCCTTGAGGATGTCAATCACATACATCGGCTCACCGCCAAGTTGCCGCAGCAGACGCTGAACGATCAGGCCAATCACCAGAAACAGCACCACCAACAGCACCACCATACCCATCCATACCCACTGGCGGATGCTTTCGATGGCCAGCACATCTTCTTTGATGTCCATCGTGACGCTGGCCGCCCCGAGCACAGTCTTGGGTTCGACGGCGTGGCATTCCAGGCATTTGCTGGTGCGGAACTCTTTCTCAGCCACGAAGGGCATAACCACCCGCAGCGTGGCCCCTCCGTCAGCGGTGCGACTGAGCTGGAACTCGGTCTTGCCACTGCTGATCACACTGTGATCAAGCGCGTCCACTGGTTTTTCCTGTGGCAATCCTTCACCATATTCATCATCGGTGCCTTTGGCCCGAATCACGCGCAACTCAACAATATTGTCAGAAACGCCGATCTGCTTGATGAACAGCGCCCTGGCTTTGGGGTCGCTGATGACATCCTTGTCACCCAGTTTGGTGTCCATCAACGTATTGAGACCATTGATGGCACCGTCTGCCACGGTGACCGTGCGGTGGCGCGCCGCGCTCATGATCTGCTGTTCAAACCGGTTAATCACCCAATGTTGGGCGGCAAACAGGATCAGGGTCAAAAATCCGAGGATCAGCAGTTGTAGCTTGAACTGCAGGCCGAATCTGTCCCAAACGCGGAACAACTTATTCATTTCGAAGAACTCCATACTCGCAACCAAAACCAGATACTGGCGAAATAGAGTCAGCGAGGTCGCCCGTCGCTCAACTCAACTTCTTTTCGGTGCGTGTAAAGTTTACATGCTCATAGGGTCTTTTCACGGGTAGGCGCGTATCACGAGTTCCAAATTGACGGATGGGCACATGGAACCTGTTTGTGAATGAAAAACGACATCAGGCCATTTATATCGCGCGTTTATAGCTATAAAGATAGTGACATTCAAAAGGCAATGATTCTGCCTCTCCACTTCCCAAGGTGTCGCCTGGCCTAAGCCTTGCCGCCTGCTCCTGGGTAACGCAAGTCCACGCAGTAGGGTCGTATGCCCGCCGATGCCGGTGCGCCCGGCGCAGCCGGCTGATCAGTGGGCAGGGTTTCGCAGCACAGCGTAAGCCGCTCCAGACGGCGCGCCTGCGCTTGCTGCAAATCTGATGGCAGTCCGTCATAACCGGTACCGAGGGGATGCCATTCGTGCCACTGCACCACATACTTCAACGGTCCGGCACGTGGGCACAATTGCAGCGTCAGTGGCGCCTGGACGCCCAATGAGGGGTGCAGCCCCGCTTTAGGCACAAAGCTGCGATAGCGCAGCCCCAGCACCTGCAGCGGCCCGTCGTCGTCGCACTCGGCGCGCATCGGCAAACGGATGTCGCCCGCGTACCAATCCCAGGCTTGCGATGCGGCCGCTGCGTCAGCTTGGCGCTTGGGTCGCCAGCGCAGCTCGACGCGCGCGGTGCTGGCGTCCACCAACCGCGAGGTGCCAGACTGCTCGGGGCTGGCGCTATCACCCAACAACGGCCAAAACTCGATCGCCCGACGCAACTCAAGGGTGCCATCGGCAATCTCCAGTTGTCCCAAGAACCTGAATTCATCTTGGCGCAGCACCCGTTCAATCGGCAGTCCCAGCCCCAGCCCACTTTGGTCGAGCTGCGCCAACACCGCCTGCATGTCCTGCGCCAGGTAAAACGGCAGCGCAAACCGGTCATGCAACTCACGCCCCCAGTCGATCAGCGCCGCAGGCTCGCTTTGGCGCAGTGCCATCGCCACCACCGCACGCAACAGACATGCCAGGGCGGTCGCGCGCTCCGGGCTGTGTTGCATCCGCAACGCACGAAACTCAACTAGGCCCAGACAGCCGCGCCAAGGCAGATACGGGTTCCACAGCTTTTCAATATTGATCTCGGCGCGGTGACTGTTGCCACTGGCGTCGCACAAAAAAGGTGCCATGCTGCGCCACAAGCGCTCAGGCTCGACCTCGGTTTGTTGCGCCAGCAAGGCCAGTTCGAGTTGGAGATCGTCAATGGCATCCTGGCCGCGCTCATCGGCGCGCACCGACTGCCCGCTGCTGCCAAGGTGGTCGTGCGCAAACAGGTAGGACAGTGCAGGGTGTTGATTCAGATAACGCACCAGCCGTGGCAGCAGCGTCGGGTATTGCAAAAAAGGGCTTTGCAGAGGCGACGGGCCACCCAGCGTGATCTGCCCGGCACCGCCCGAGTCAGCAACCATACCGTTGTAATACAGGCGGTAGGGCGACAGACCCTGCCTTTGGGCACAGTCATACACCAGCTGGCTGCGCTGCAAGAACTCGAACGCATTGGCACTGGGCGCGCAATTGATCTCAATCACTGCCGGGTCTGGTGTGACAGTGGTCAGCGCCAGGGTGTCGTCCACCGGCGGCATTGCGCCGTACCATGCCAACGCCGGCAGGGTACACAGGACTGCCGCACGTTCAATGCACGCCAGCACTTGACGCAATTGCGCCACCTCAAGGATGGGTGGCAGCGTCAGAGCCGGTGTGCGCGGGGTACCCTTAACCAGGCCGGCGACCGCCTCGGAGGTCGTTACCTCTTCGCTCTCGGGTGCCTCCTGTGCGAAGTACTGCCCGTTGGCATCGGCAAACAGCTCAAATTGCCAGTCAGTACCAGCCTGCACCGTGGTATGCACCTGCCAGACCGAATCCGCATGGCTTGGCTCGCTGACGCGGGTGGCCCATCCTTGCGCGGCGAAGGTCTGAGCCAGCACCTTGGCCCACTGCGGCAGATCGAACGCTGCCGCGACCGGGTCGCGCAACAACATCGGGTCAGGCGGGCCGCGCCACAACACGCTGCCATCGCGGTTGTGCAAAAGGCCGAGATTCCAGCGCGGATGTTTCTCGCCCGGATACTGGCGGCCGGTGCTGCGCAGGGTCAAGGCCGCCGGATTGCCCCCACACATCTCACGCAGCAGTGCCTGGGCACGCAACAACTTGTCGCCGCCCAGTGCAGCGGACAGCCAATGCGCCGCGTGAGAAAGACGGTCGGTGAAGGTGGGCTCTGACCCTACCCACAACGACAAGCCAAGCGCAGCCACCCCCCGGTCATGCCGGCGCACAGCAGCTTCAAAGGTCTCGGAGATGTTCATGACAAGGGGTTTTGGTGATGCAACAAGCAACAACCGTGCCTTGAAACCATGGGCATCATCGCCTAACGCTGGGCGCCAGCGCAGCGACAATGCAAGCCTGCCGACCTGCCCACGCCCTGCCCATGACCCCTGAGCTCTTCATCTTGCTGCCACTGACTTTTGTGGCGGCCATGCTCAACGCGTCAGTGGGCGGTGGCGGCCTGGTGTTGATCCCCGGGCTGCTCACCCTTTACCCGAGTGTGACGCCGGCAAGCCTTCTCGCAACCGAAAAACTCGCCTCGGTGGTGGGACAGGCCACTGCGGCACGTCAGTACGCCAAACGCATGACACTGCCCTGGCGTCTGGTGCTGCCAACGGCGGCCCTGGCGTTTTGTGGCGCCCACCTGGGTGCCCGCGCCATCGCGGTGTTGCCAGGCCAATGGATCAAGCCGTTTGTGGTGGTTTTGCTGGTGCTGATGCTGCTCTACACCTGGTTCCGCCCTGACTTTGGTGCACAGGACACACAGAGACCGGTCAGTCAGCGCGACTTGGCGCGTGGACTGGCATTGGGCTCGGTGATCGGCTTTTACGAAGGTTTTTTTGGCCCTGGCGCGGGCAGCTTCCTGATCTTTCTTTTTGTGCGGGTGTTTCACTTTGATTTCATGCGCGCCACCGCTTGCGCCAAGGTGGTCAACATGGCCACCAATCTGGGTGCCCTGGCCTACTTCATTCCGGCCGGGTTTGTGCGTTTTGAACTGGCGATACCGATGATGGCCGCCATGATGGCTGGATCGTATGCGGGCAGCCATCTGGCCATGCGTGGCGGCAATCTCTGGTTGCGTCGGCTGTTTCTGGTGCTGGTGTTGAGTCTTCTGGGCAAACTGATCAGCGATATTTTGCACAGTTGAGCGCGTTCGGCGTGAACGGCCCCAAGGTTTCAGGGTGCACCGGCCACTAAACAGTCGGTTTGCGGTTAACCAGCACGATGCCCACGGCCACCAGCGCCAGGCTTGCCATCAATGTGACGGTGACCGGCTCACCCAGCCATAGCGCGCCAAACAACAGCGCAAACACCGGTGTCAGAAAGGCAAAGACCGAAATTTTGGTGGCCGGGTAACGCCCCAGCATCCACATCCAGGCCAGGTAACTGGCAAATGCGCCCACCACGGTTTGCAGCAGCAGCGAGGTGATGGCAAAGCCGCTGAAACCGGTGTGCCAATGCTCCCCAAGCAGTAGCGACAAAGCGGGCATCAGCAAGGCGCTGACGCCAATTTGATAAAACAGCAGTTTCTCGGGTGAAATCACCGCCAGCCGGGTGGTGCGGATGGTCACCGTGGTCAGACCCCAGGCCAGGCCCGCGGCCAGCGCCATCACATCGCCCAGCCATTGGTGCGGGTTGGCCGCCTGCACCAGCCCGTCGCGCAGCGCATACAGCACCGCCACAAAAGCCAATGCCAGACCCACCCACTGAAGTGGCCTCAGACGCTCCGAATGCACCCAAAACGGTAGCAACGCCGCAACCCAAAACGGCGCGGTGTAGAGAAACACCGTCAAACGTGAGGCCGCCGAATACTGCAGTCCAATGTAGAGGCAGGCAAACTCGAACGCAAACAGGCTACCGGCCAGCAAACCGGGCCACAGCGACTGGTCACGACCCAGCAGCGCGATGCCGCGCCAGCGACACCACAGTGCCAGCAGCACGGTCGCCGCACCAAAACGCATCGCGGCCTGAAAAACGGGGGCGATCTCAACAATCGTGGCTTTGACCAGCACCTGCTGAAAGCCCCAGAACGCACTGCAGACGATCAGCAGGCCCACAGCCAGGCCGTCCAGGTGCAGTTTGCGTTGCACCGTCGCTGCGGTTTTGTTTTGAGTGCGAGTCATTGGGGTGGGGGTCGGCGCGCCGATCAGGGCAGCCAGATAAATCAATGCAGGGAGCGCAAAGTATCGCACCGGCCGGATCAAAATCAGGCACTACCGCATCCCAACCCGTGCAACAAGGATCTCTATGTCACTGCAAACCCCGATTGAATACGACCAGGCCACACCCGAGGTGCGCGCTGTCTATGACGACATCATGGCCACGCGCAACACTGACTGGGTCAACAACTTCTGGAAAGTGCTGGCACATCATCCCGATACCTTGCGCCGCCTGTGGAGCAACATCAAGCAGGTGATGGCCCATGGTGCGCTTGACCCATTGACCAAAGAGCTGATTTACGTATCAGTAAGTATCAGCAACAACTGCGACTACTGCATGGCGTCCCATACGGCTGGTGCCCGTGCCAAGGGTATGACCGAAGCGCAATATGCCGAGCTGCTGGCCGTGGTGGGCCTGGCCCACGAGACCAACCGTCTGGCCGTGGCCTACCGTGTGCCGGTTGACGAACGGTTCAAGCCCGTTTGACAGGGGGTTTGCGTTGGCTGTGAAAATCGTTCGGCCGGCGACAACTATTTCAGTTTCGTTCAGCCTTGGTTCAGGCAGGTGCACGCACACTGACTGCCATACCAACCCGCAAACCAAGGAGTCCTTCATGAAACGCATCATCCTCGCCAGCCTGCTGGGTGCCAGCCTGTTTAACCTGAACGCCCAAACCTACACCGACCAGGCACGGGTGCGCAGCGCCCAGCCCCTGGTTGAAAACATCAGCGTGCCACGCAACGAATGCACCCAACATTGGCGCGATGCACACCCGGCCCGCGTGAGTTACGAACAAGCCTCGCCCAATTCACAGCACCAGATTGGTGGTGCTATCCTGGGTGGCATTGCCGGTGGTGTGATTGGCCACCAGATTGGGCGCGGTAGTGGCCGCACGGCCGCAACCGCGCTGGGGGTGATGATCGGTGCTGTTGCCGGCGACAAGATCGCCAATCGTGACAACACTATTTCGCTCGATGAGCGCCCACAGGAATTGGCACGCCGCCCCGAAACGCGTTGCCGTACCGTCTATGAACCGCAAACCCGCATCACGGGCTACCAGGTCGCCTACGAGTACCGGGGTCAGACCTTCACCACCACCACCCGCGAACACCCGGGCGAGTTCCTGCGGGTGCGTGTGTCGGTGGACCCCATCGAGCGTTGAGTGAGCCGGCGCGGGCCAGCACAGGTAACATTGCCCATCCACTTGTCTGACCCGCCGCGATCATGAAAACCCTTGCCTGTTTGCTCAGTGTGTTGTTGCTGGCGTCGCCCGTGTCGGGTTACGCGCAGGTCAGCCGCAATGAGGCGGCGTCGATGGCCCAGGGTTCCAGCGGTGCGCGAGTGTTGTCGGTTGAAAAAACCGATCGCAATGGCCGCGCCGCTTGGCGTGTCAAGCTGCTCACCCCGCAAGGTGAGGTGAGGGTGGTGCTGGTCGATGCCACCAGCGGCCGCAGCCAGTAGCCGATCGGGTTTGTGCGATGCGTTTGCTGGTGATCGAAGACGACGCCGTGTTGCGGCTGGGCTTGAAGCGCCAGCTGGAAGCCCAGGGTTATCGGGTCGACCTGGCCGCAGATGGTGAAGACGGCCTGTTTCAGGCGCGTGAGTACCCGCTGGATCTGGCCATCGTCGACTTGGGCTTGCCCAAACTCAACGGCCTGCAGGTGGTGCAAACCTTACGCCAGGAGGGGCGTACGCTGCCCATTCTTGTGCTGACCGCGCGCACCAGCTGGCAGGACAAGGTACAGGGGCTCGAAGCGGGTGCCGACGACTACCTGGGCAAGCCGTTTGAGTTTGCAGAGTTGGCAGCACGTGTGAAGGCTTTGCTGCGCCGCGCGCTCAACGCCACTTCCGACGCACTGCAACTCGGTCCCTTGTGCATCGATTTTTCCGCGCAGACGGCCAGTTTGGACAATGCGCCGCTGGAACTCACGACCTTCGAATACCGCCTGCTGGCCTATCTGGTGCGTGAGCGTGCCCGTGTGGTGAGCAAGCAGGAGCTGTCTGACTACCTCTACCCCCACGATGAGGACCGCGACAGTAACGTGCTGGAGGTACTGATTGGTCGGTTGCGCCGCAAGCTGGACCCGCACGGACAACACCTGCCGATCGAAACCCTGCGTGGGCGCGGCTACCGCTTCGTGCTGCAGTGAAGTCACCCACGTCGATCCGCACCCGTCTGGTCTGGGGCGCCGCACTCGTGTTGCTGGCTTTCTTGGCGGCTGCCGGCTGGGCGGTGCGCCAGGCTTACGCCGACAGCCTGCGCACGCAGCACTTTTCGCGCCTGCAAGCCACGGTCTATCTGCTGATGGCCGGAGCCGAGCTGGATGGCCAAGGTCTATTGATCATGCCCGCAGCGCTGGCCGAGCCCCGGCTGGAGCTGCCCGGGTCTGGCCTGCTGGCCAGCATCACCAGCGTCGACAGTGGGCAGGTGTGGCGCTCGGCCTCGGCTGTGGGTCATCCACTGCCAGACTCCGGCCCGCCCCGCATTGGTGACTGGCAGTTCGACATCGTGCCACTGGCGGGCATCCGCTACCTGGGCGCCCGCTATGGCGTCAAATGGTCGGCCAGTGAGCGCCAAGCCACGTTGAGCTTCAACGTACTCGAAGACAAGGCTGGATTTGACCGCGAGCTGCACACCTTTGAAGCCACGTTGTGGCGCTGGCTGGGCGGCAGCGGGCTGCTGTTGTTGCTGGCTCAGACACTGCTGTTGCGCTGGGGTCTGGTGCCGCTGACGCGCATGGCGCGGGAGATCGAGCAGATCGAACACGGGCAGCAGGACCGGCTCCGCGGGCCTTACCCCCGCGAACTGGCCGGGCTGGGCGACAGCCTCAACTTGCTGATTGACCAGGAGCGTGCGCGGCAAACCCGCTATCGCAACGCCCTGGACGATCTGGCGCACAGCCTCAAAACCCCGTTGGCCGCACTGCGTGCCAGCCTGGACCAGCCCGCCGAACTGCCGGCTCGGGTGGCGCAGCAGGTGGACCGCATGCATGACATTGTGGTGCACCAGCTTGGACGTGCCAGCGCCGGTGGTGCAGCAAAGTTTGCGCCCTCGCTGACCTTGATGCCAATCGTGCAACGCATCCGCGACACGCTGACCAAAGTCCATGCCGAAAAGACCTTGCGCTGGACGCTGGAGATTTCAGCCGAACTCGGCTGGCGAATCGACGAAGGTGATGCGTTCGAGCTGCTGGGCAACCTGATGGACAACGCGGCCAAATGGGCCAAGACCCAGGTGACCGTGGCCATCTGGCAGAACAACCGGGCGCTGCACCTGCGCATTGCCGATGACGGGCCGGGTTTTGCCACGCTGGAGAACGCGCCACAAAGACGCCTGCGGCTTGACGAACAGGTGCCGGGTCACGGCATTGGTCTGGCGGTGGTGCAAGACCTGGTAGCCAGCCATCAGGGTCAGCTCAACATCACACGCAGCCCGCTGGGCGGTGCACAACTGGACGTCGTGTTGCCAGGGCGGTAAGCGCCTGCGGGTCGCGCAAACGATCGGACCTCAAAGCGGATGCTCGGTATAAAACCGACCGCCATGGTAGAGCAGTGGCGCCACCCCCGCGTGATGGCTGCAATGCTCGACTTCGCCCACAAAGATGACATGGTCCCCTTCCACATAGCGGCTTCTGTTGAAACACTCAAAACTGGCAACGCAACCGGCAATCAGCGGGGCACCACATCGCCCCTGGGCAAAAGCCAGGTCTTCAAAGCGGTCCTGGTCACGGCTGGCAAAGCGCAACGCCAGCGCCTGCTGGTCGGCCGCCAGAATGTTGATGGCATAGTGCGAGCCAGTGCGAAAGGCATCCATGGAACGTGCCGCCTGCGACAGGCTCCACAGCACCAGCGGCGGCGACAAGGAAACCGAGTTAAAGGAGTTGGCGGTCAGGCCGACCAATTGGCCATCGGATGCGCGCGCCGTGACAATCGTGACACCCGTGGCGAACATGCCCAAGGCGGTACGGAACTCGGCGCTGGAAAATCCGGGCGACTGCGCGGCCGGGTGCGGGCAATTGGGCGACATTGCGGTGAATTTAACCGAATTCACCAGAGCATGGCCAAGCCATCGCCCAAAGCGCCACCTGGCACCGGCCTTTTACAATCCAGCCATGTTCTTGCGCCACCCAATTCAAACCCTTGCAGCTATTCTATTTATATCTATAAACCATACTCCTATATGGGCTTGTGCCGATTTTTATACAAAATTACCCAACGTCTCTCAGACCTTGTGTGCTGACGCGCGACTACAACCCAGCGGTGCTCACAGTGTGCAGAAGCGACCCATTCTGGTGCGCGACATCGCAGCCCAAACGCCACGCCTGCGGGTTTTGCTGGTGGCCGCCATGCACGGCGACGAGCTGTCGTCTGCATCAGTGGCGCTGCATTGGCTCAGACTGGCTCAGACGGACCCACAACGAATCCACTGGCGCTTCATCCCGGTGCTCAACCCCGACGGTTTGCTGCGAGCCAAGCCCTGGCGCATGAACGCCAACGGGGTTGACCTGAACCGCAATTTTCCAACCCCGAACTGGCAGCGCGAGACCAAGATCTACTGGGAGAAGCGCACCGGCAAAGACCCACGTCGCTGGCCCGGGCGCAAACCCCTGAGTGAGCCTGAGTCGAGGTACCTGTTTGACGAAATGGCCCACTTCAAGCCGCAGGTGATCGTCAGCATCCACGCACCCTATGGTGTGCTGGACTTTGACGGCCCGGTCATGCCGCCCACCCAGCTTGGACGGCTGTACCTGGACCAGGTTGGGGTGTTTCCGGGTTCGCTGGGCAACTACGGCGGTGTGCACCGTGGTACGCCCGTCGTGACGGTGGAACTGCCCAGCGCGCTACGCACCCCGACCGATGCCGAAATGCTCAAGATGTGGCAGGACCTGCGCGCCTGGATGGACAAGACACTTTTGCTGGCCGATGCCGCAGCGCCAACTCCAGCCAGACCCTGATCCATCACGCCCGCTGGGCCAGCACCACTCAGGACGCGTCCGCCTGCACGGCCGGCGCCGCATTCTGAAACGCCGCCAGGCTGGCACAAGTGCGATCAATGGCGCTGATCAGCGGCCAACGGCTCAGATCGACCTTGAAGCGCCGCGCGCTTTCCACCTGCGGGATCAGGTACACATCGGCCAGAGTCGGGGTTTTGCCGAAACTGTAGGCACCGCGCTGAGTGTCTGCGGCCAGCAAGGCTTCATAAGCGTCAAATCCGGCCCCAATCCAATGGCTGCACCAGGCATGGATGGTCGCCTCGTCGGCTTTGAACTGATGGCGCAGCGTCTCCAGAATTCGGCGGTTGTTGATGGGATGGACATCGCAACCCACGATGGCAGCCAGCGCCCGTACCTTTGCACGGGCCAGCGTATCGACTGGTAGCAGCGCGGGGGTTGGGTAGCTTTCTTCCAGCCATTCGATGATGGCAGGCGACTGGATCAGCACCTGGCCATCATCCAGGGCCAGCGCCGGCACCAGCTGTTGCGGGTTGATGGCCTTGAATGCATCTTTCAGGTGCTGCTCGGTGCGCAAGTCCACCGCCACATACTCGGGTGCAAGACCTTTGAGATTGAGTGCAATGCGCAGTCGGTGCGAGGTTCCGCTGCGAAAGAAGTTGTAGAGTTTCATGGGCTTGGGTGATCAGGGAAGTTCAACGATGACGATGCAAGCATCGCCTTCATTCTGGCTCACCGATGGTCAGCGCCACCTCGGCCACGCCTTCGACCCGTCCAGTGATGCGGTCGCCTGCCACCACCGCCCCAACGCCTTCGGGCGTGCCGGTATAGATCAGGTCGCCCGGTCGCAGATGATAGAACTGAGACAAATCAGCGATCAGTTCGCGGATGTTCCAGATCAGTTTGTCCACATTGGAGGACTGTTGGGTCACCCCATTGACTTCCAAAGAAATAGCGCCTTGCGATATCACCACTTGGGCTTGAGGCACAATTTCTGTACAAACCGACGACTCTTCGACGTCTTTGCCCAGGTCCCAGGGGCGACCCTTGTCGCGCGCCACCAGTTGCAGGTCGCGCCGGGTCATGTCCAGCCCGGCAGCGTAACCGTAGATCAGCGTGTGGGCCTCATCAGCTGCCACGCGAAAGCCCGGCGTGCCAATCGCTACCACCAGCTCCATCTCGAAATGGTAGTTGGATGTGCCAGGCGGGTAGGCAATGGTGGCACCGCTTTGCACCAGGGTTTGCGGTGCTTTGGTGAAGTAGAACGGTCGCTCGGCCGACTTGTCCACGGGGCGGCCCATTTCCACCGCGTGGGCATGGTAGTTGCGGCCGACAAAGAACAGGCGGTTGATCGGGAAACGTTCAGCCTTGCCGCGAACCGGCAGCGATTGAACGGCGGGTGGATTCCAGAGGTAGGCGGTCATGGTGGGCAGTCCAAAGTGGGGATGTCAAGACGCAGTGGCCAAGGTGTTTCTTTCAGCGAACCTCGTACACACCGAGCTTGCGGTGTAGCGGGGCTTCGTCAGCGATGAATACAAACGCGGGTTGCTCGGCGTTCAGGTTGCGCAAGGTCACCGCCTCGTAGCCTGGGGCACAGCAGGTGTCGGCCTCGGCCAGGGTGAAGGTCTTGTCGACGATCTGCGCGCTCACCGCGCCTTCGATCACATGGAAAACCTGCGCGGGAGAGCGCGCCGGCAGCGTGAGCGACTGGCCCGGGCGCAGCAGCAGACTGTAAAAACCCAGGATGTTTTCGGCATCACCACCAGTTTCCGGGTTGATATAGGTGACTTGCACCGCCTCTCGCTCAGGCTGGTCTTCAGCCAGCGACAGCAGCGCGGCGCGGGCATCGGCCCAGGGGTAGCGCAACACCGGGTTGCGCTTGTCGTTGCGGGTAAACACCGGGCTGGGCACCACCCCGGCACGTGTCCAGGCACGGTCGCCACGGCTGGTCTTTTGCACCTGACGTTGACCTTCGATGACGTACGAGGTTTCCAGAAAGTAGACGATGGGCAGGTCCAGCACATCCAGCCAGACCACCGGCTCAGTGCCATCATGGCCGTGCTCGTGCCACAGACCGGTAGGGGTCAGGATCAGATCGCCCCGGCTCATTGGACACTTTTCGCCGTCTACTGTGGTCCAGGCACCTTCGCCTTCGACGATCATGCGCACCGCATTGGGTGTGTGTTTGTGCGATGGCGCCCATTCACCGGGCAACAGCAATTGCATCCCCAGGTACATGGCGGCACTGGCCTGCATCTTTTCCAGTCCGTGGCCCGGGTTGGCCAGCACCAGCACACGGCGCTCGGCTTTCTCCATGGGAGTGAGTTCGCCTGCGCGCATCAGCAGCGGGCGCAGCGCCTGGTAAGACCAGAACGCGGGCTGGGTTTTGCGGGCCGGCACTTTGGGCGGCAGCACCGCGCGCAGGCTGGGCCACAGCGGCACCAGGTTGAGTTGGGTCAGATCGTCGCGGTAGTCTTGCGGCAAGTCTTCCAGTCGGCCAAGTTCGTTCATGTTCGATCCTAATGAGTGAGTATCTTCAGCGGGAGCACCGCGGAACTGACTCCGCCAGGCCGCAGGTGCTGTCCCCCTTGGGGGGACGACGGCGCAAGCCGGCATAGGGGGGTCAATTGCGTTCGAGACAGTTGTTGACATTCCAACCGTACAGCCACTCCATCGCGTCATAAAACCGCTCCGGGGTACGACCTTTCCAGAGACTGTTGCGCACCAGGCGCTCCACACCTGCGGCGTGGTACAGGCGGCCCATTTCTCGGCCCGAGAGCACGATGCGGGCCGTGCGGGCCACACGCGAGCGCTGGTACAGATCGAGCGCCTTGGGCCAGTCGTTGCCATTCACGCGCAGCGCTTCACCCAGTGTCACCGCATCTTCAAGTGCCATGCAGGCACCTTGTGCCATGTACTGGGTGGTGGGGTGCGCAGCATCACCCAAAATGGTGGCGCGGCCGAACACCCAGGTGCCAATGGGTTCGCGGTCGGCAGTGGCCCAGCGTTTCCACTGTTTGGGCAGGTCGATCAGCTGGCGTGCTTTCGGGCTTATGTCCTTGAAATAGCTTTGCACCTCTTCCTTGCTGCCTTCAGTGACACCCCACTCCTCGGTGTTGCGGCTGTGAAAGGTCACCACCACGTTGTACTGCTCGCCGCCGCGCAGCGGGTAGTGCACCAGATGGCACATGGGGCCAACCCAGATACTGGCCGCATTCCACTGCAGGTTCTCGGGGAACTCGGCGCGGTCGATGACAGAGCGGTACACCACATGACCGGTGACGCGCGGCGGGTCGTTCACATACTGCTTGCGCACCACTGACTTGCCGCCGTCGGCGCCGATCAGCGCCACCCCGGTCCAGGCTTTGCCGTTCTGATCGAATACGGTCACACGGGTGTCGCTCTGCTCGACACGCTCGATACGGGTGCTGGTGTGAAACTCGACCTGGCCGGTTTCCTGCGCGCCTTCGAGCAGGGAGGTGTGAATGTCAACCCGGTGAATCACCGCATAGGGGTTGCCGAAACGCGCCCGAAACGCCTCGCCCGTCGGAATTTTGCCGACCTGGTACTCGTCGAGCGCGTCGTGCATCACCATGTAATCGGTGAACACCGAGCGGCTGCGCGCCTTGTCCCCCACGCCCAGCGCATCAAACGCATGAAACGCGTTGGGGCCGAGCTGAATGCCAGCGCCAATTTCGCCAATGTGCTCGGCCTGCTCCAGCACTTGCACTTTGAAACCCTGGCGCACCAGGGCCAGGGCGGCGGCCAGGCCGCCAATACCACCACCCGCAACCAAAACGGGCAGAACTGCTTGTTGTTCACTCATGGCTTGTCTCCATCGTTGATTTCAGAATTCGAAATGGCCAAACAAATCAGTACACATATCGTCAGTGTACTTATGAATGACAAATCGCAAATTGGGGAAAACCCTTGTGGGTCATCAATCCTAAAATTCACGGCATGGACAACAACACCCCAGACGCTGTGGACATCACCCTGCAGCCCGGTCATGTGATTCGGCGGCTCCAGCAAATTGCGGTGGGCATCTTCCATCAGGAGACGCAGGAGCTTGACATCACACCGGTGCAATACGCTGTTTTGCAACTGGTCCACAACCAGCCCAAGGCAGACCAGCGCACCATTGCACGCAGCATTGCACTCGACACCTCCACCACCGCCGCAGTGATCGACCGGCTCGAAGCCCGCGCGCTGTTACAACGCCATGCCTCGCCCGACGACCGTCGTCTGCGCCTGTTGACCTTGACGCCATCCGGCGAACAGTTGCTGAGCCGGACCATCCCGCACATGGAAGATGCTCAAAAGCGAATTCTCGCGCCCTTGTCAGCGCAGGAGCAATGTGAGTTCATGCGCCTGGCCACTTTGCTGGCCACTGAGAACAACGAGTGCAGCCGAGCGTCGGGCCAGCACAGGGCTGGCAGCAGCCGCTGAGGCGGCTCAGCCCCCCAGTGGGGTCGCCTGAAACTTCGACGCGACCAACTGTTCCAATGCGGCACGCTCAATGGGTCGGCTGATCAGGTAGCCTTGTAGCAGGGGACAACCCAGCGCCAGCAACTGGTCTTTCTGGGCATGGGTTTCCACGCCTTCCGACACAATCGTGATGTTCATGCTGTTGCCCAGTGCGATCACCGCCTTGACGATTGCCGCCGAGCGCTCATTGGTGGTGAGATCGTTGACAAAAGTCTTGTCAATCTTGATCTCCGCCAGAGGCAGCATCTGCATATACGACAGCGATGAATAGCCGGTGCCGAAATCATCGATCGAAAAGCTCAGCCCCATGGTGCAAAGCTGCTGCATGCGGTCGATCACCAGGCGGGTGTCCTGCATCACGATGCCCTCGGTGACCTCCAGGCGAAGCAATTGCGCCCTGGCCCCGGTGTCAGCGATGATCCGGGCCACACGCTCGACAAAATCAGCCTCAGAAAACTGGCGCGGGCTGACGTTGACACTCAAGGTCAAACCCGCCATGGCGGGCATGGCGGCCCAGCGGGTGAGGGTTTCGCAGGCACTGCGCACCACCCAGTCACCCATGGCGATGATGGCACCCGAATCTTCAGCCAGCGGGATGAACTCGACCGGTGACACCTTGCCGCGCACCGGGTGTTCCCAGCGCATCAGACATTCGGCACCGACCGGGTGGCTTGCGGCATCCACCTGCAGCTGATAAAGCAGGCTGAGCTGGCCGTCACGCAACGCAAGATTCAGATCATTGCTCAGCGCCATGCGCTCATTGACGGCTTTTTGCGCCAGCGGATCGTATTGGCGGATCAGGTTGCGTCCGTCGTGCTTGGCCTTGTACATGGCCACGTCCGCACGCTTGAGCACCTCGGTCAGTGGCTCTTCCAGCAGACCGAACAAGGCGACCCCGATGCTGCCGCTACAGGTGTAGCGCAGCGTTTGGGCGTGGTCGCCAAAATCACTGGCAGTGTCGAGTTCAAACGGTGACAGCAATGCCTGGTGCACCGCCTGTGCCATCGCCAGCGTCTGCTCCATGGCGACCGATTCGCTGGTATCCAATCCGGTCAGCATCACCACAAATTCATCACCGCCCAAGCGTGCCGCCATATCGTGCTCACCAATGATCAGTGTGAGCCGTTGGGCGATACGGCTGAGCAGCTGATCCCCCACCGAATGACCGTGTGAGTCGTTCAGATTCTTGAAGAAATCCAGATCAATGAACATCACACCCGCCAGCGTACCTTCAAGCAAGGCGTTGTTCATGGCGGTCTGCAGCGCCTCCAGGAACATGCGTCGGTTGGGCAGTTGCGTCAATGGATCAAAGTACGCCAGCTCGCGGATGTGTGATTCGGCCCGTTTGCGATCGGTGATATCGGTGAACGAACCCACGTACCCGCTCAGGCCGGTGCCAGGATTTCGGATTGCACTGATGGTGACCATGCAGGGTACATCACGCCCATTGCGATGCCGGCAAATCAACTCGCCTTGCCAGCGTCCGTGCTGCTGCAGTTCCTGCCAGACTTTGCGCATGGTGAACTCGGGCAAGGCATCGCTGCGCAACAGCTGGGTCAGCTGTCCGGTCAGATCATGAGGGAGAAAGCCCAACAATGCCGACATCGCCTTGTTGGCGAGCTTGATACGCGCCATCTCATCGGTCACCACCAGCCCGACCTGGCTGTCAAACGCCGCTGCAGCCACCTCCAGTGACGCCTGCGCTTCATGGGTGGCACGGGTCAATTCACGCAAGCGGCGGTTGCTGCGCCAGAAATAAACCGCCATGGTCACCCCTATCAGCAACAAGGCACTGGTCAACAGCAGGATTTTGGTTGGGTGGTCCTGCCACAGCGCCTGCCACACCGGTCGCTCCCGCATACCAGGATAGACGTTCACACGGCGCATCAGATCTTCAATGACGGTGTAGTTGGACGGTGTCGAGAAGCCCTGATAACGTCCGCTTCGCGCCGCTTCGGAATCCACCGGAATCTGCAACAACGCCAGCGTGGTGGCCTTCACCAGCGCCTTGGAGGTATGGCGCAAGGCGGTCCACGGCCACTCGGGATACAGATCGGTGGACAACAGTTGCGGAAAGTCTGCAGTCGTCTGCGCGTTGAGCACACGCAACTGGTTCAAGTCGATTTTTCCCTGCGCTCGCAGACTCTCGACGACGCCGGTGCGCACAATGCCAACGTCGGCTTTGCCCTCGATAACCGCTTGGACGATCTGCGTTTGCGGCAGACCGAGGTAGAGCATCTCCACCTCAGCACTGTCCAGCAGCTTCAACCCGGCGTGCAGAAAAATATCCGCTGCCATCAGAAAACCACCCAACGAATTCACACTGACGGCAGCCACCCGCTTGCCACGAACCGCCTCCAATGTGCTGATGCCACTGTCGGCGCGGGTGAAGATGACACTGCCAAACTGATCCACAACACGCCCGTCCAAGAGCATGTTGAGCGTCACCATCGGGCGCAACTGGTGTCGGTTGCGCAGGACGATGTAATGCTCCGGGTTGGTGAATACAAAATCAATGCTGCCCGCATCAACCGCCGCATCCAGCTCCTCATAACCCAAGGGAATCACTTCAAACCGGTATTGCGGCAACTGCTGACTCAGCCATTGGGCCGTAGACGTCCATTGCGCCAGGGTCTCGGATTTGGCCTGGAACGCCAGAACCCCGATACGCACGCTTGAGGCAGCCAGCGCCGAGCCAGCCGCCAACAGGCAGCAGCAGGCAACAAGAAGCCGAATGACGCGCAACATGATCGGCATTAAACCATGGGCAAATCCTGATGTCAGGAGAACCCGGTGCCGTCTAGGCAGGGCTGCCCAGCAGTTCCCAGCGCTCAAGAGCCGCCAGCAACTCGTCGTCGATTTGCGCGCTGCGTGTGGCCAGTTTGAGCGCGCGTGCGTTATCAATGGCATACAGGCTGCCATCGGCGAGCAAGGCATTGATGTCGGCCTGTTCGGACTCCAGCCGCGCAATCAGCTCGGGCAGGCCATCGAGCTCGCGCTGCTCCTTGAAGCTGAGCTTGCGCGCACGGGTCACGGCGGCTGGCGCTGCCGCCACCGGCGCGGCACCTTCGGCCGTCACAGGGAGTGTTGAATCCACTGCTTTTAATAGCTGTATGCGACTGTCTTTATTGGGTTGAGAGCCTTTTTGGCCACTATTTTTGCGCAACTCGGCGCTGCGCCGGCTCTGTAGCAACCAGTCGGTCACACCGCCTTCGTATTCGCGCCACTGTGCGTCGCCCTCAAAGGCGATGGTGCTGGTCACGACATTGTCGAGAAAGGTGCGGTCGTGGCTGACCAGAAACACCGTGCCCTCAAAGTTCTGCAGCAAATCCTCCAGCAATTCCAGCGTGTCGATGTCGAGATCGTTGGTCGGCTCGTCGAGTACCAGCACGTTGGCCGGCCGGGCAAACAGGCGCGCCAACAGCAGGCGATTGCGCTCACCACCACTGAGGGAGCGCACCGGCGAATTGGCGCGCGCCGGTGAAAACAAAAAATCGCCCAGATAACTCTTGACGTGTTTTTTCTGGTTACCGATCTCGATCCACTCACTGCCCGGGCTGATGAAGTCTTCCAGCGTGGCGTCCAGATCCAGGGCATTGCGCATCTGGTCGAAATACGCCACGGTGATGTTGGCGCCTTGGCGCACCGTGCCCCAGGGGCTGTGCCCTGGCTCGGGTGCCGGTGCATGGGCCGGGGCCGGGTCGGCCTGCAATTCACCCAGGATCAACTTGAGCAAGGTGGTTTTGCCCGCACCATTGGCACCGAGCAGACCGATCTTGTCGCCACGCAAGATGGTGGCTGAGAAGTCATGCACAATTTTCTTGTCAGCGAAACTCTTGGACACGTGGGTCAGCTCCGCCACCAGTTTGCCGCTCAGGGCGCCAGTCACCACGTCCATGTTGACACTGCCCACCGCGTCGCGTCGTGCCGCCCGACTGGCACGCAGACGTTCCAGCCGGGTGATGCGCCCCTGCGCACGGGTGCGCCGGGCCTCCACGCCTTTGCGAATCCACACCTCTTCCTGCGCCAGCAGTTTATCGGCGCGCGCGTTGATCACCGCCTCCTGCGCCATCTGCTCCTCCTTTTGCAAGACATAGGCGCCGAAGTTGCCGGGATAACTGAGCAGCTTGCCACGATCAAGCTCCACGATCCGGGTGGCCACGTTGTCCAGAAACGTGCGGTCATGGGTGACCGTGATGATGCTGCCCCTGAAGTCAACCAGCAGGCCTTCCAGCCACTCGATGCTGTCAAGATCGAGGTGGTTGGTGGGTTCATCGAGCAGCAGGACGTCGGGCTGCGCCACCAGCGCCTGTGCCAGGGCAACCCGTTTTTTAGTGCCGCCCGACAGGGTGCTCAGCACCGCATCCGGGTTCAGGTGCAAACGGTGCAGGGTTTCAGCCACCCGCTGTTCCCAGTTCCAGCCGTCCAGTGCCTCGATCTCGCTTTGCATCGCATCAAGGTCGCCATGACCCTGGGAATACTCGTCTATTAACGCCCTAGCCCTTGCCATACCTGCACTTACAGCTACAAAAACAGTTGCATCAGCATCAAGCTGCGGCTCTTGGGCCACGTAAGCGATGCGGGTATGGCTCTGCACTTGCAGCGCGCCGTCGTCGGGTTTTTCCAATCCGCCGAGGATTCTGAGCATCGACGATTTGCCCGCGCCATTGCGTCCGATCAGCCCCACACGCTCTTGCGTCTCAAGGGAAAAATCAGCATGGTCGAGCAGGGCGACGTGCCCGAATGCCAGCTGGGCGTCAAGAAGGGTGATAAGTGCCATAGGGGCGCGATTATCCCCGGCCGGAGTGCCGTGCTTCCCTACAGTTCCCCCAGAGAAATCAGCGACAGCACGTCGGGCTCGGCCAGGTCATCGATGGCCGCCCTGCTATTTTTCTGCATCTGCTGCAAGCCCAGCGCTGCCACCACGGCCAAGATGATCAAGCCGACCAGCACCGCACGGGCGCGCTCACCGAGCGCCAAAACGCCGCCGCGCCCCTGCGGCACCGGTCCTGCGGCACCAACGCGTAGTTGCCACTGGGCCATCACCCGCTCTTCAAGCGCTTGAAGTTCTGTCTCCGGCGGTTCAGACAGACTGGCGCGCAGGCGCTCGCGCAGGGCGGCGTCAGATGCAGCAGGCGGCCGCACCGCCTCGTGTACTTCGTTCTTCATGGCACGGCTCCGGAAAACTTGCTGCGCAGCGTACGTTTGGCGCGGTGCAACAACTGGTGCGCGGCATTGGTGTCGATCCGCAGCGTGTGGGCAATCTCGGCCACCTCGGCGTCACCGTACGCCCACATCGCCAGCGCCAGGCGTTGCCGGGCAGGCAAGCTGGCCAGGGCTTGCTGCAATTGCGCGCTGCTGACAGCGCCGACGCTGGGGTCGCTGGCTTGGCATTGCTGCAGGTCATCGGCCAGCGCGGTGAGGTCGTCGCCGTCCAGACTGAGCTCGCGCTGCCTGACCAGGTGCGACTTGCAGCGGTTGATGACGATGGTGTTGAAGTAAGTGGACAGTTGCGCACCATGGACATCGCTGGGCAGGCTGCGCCACAGCCGCAGAAATGACTCCTGCACCATGTCCTGCGCGTCTTCGGGCGTACCCAGCATCTGCAAAGCCAGCCGGTACGCGCCCGTGGTGAGACGATGCACCAACAGGCTGGCGCTGGCCTGGTGGCCGGCGCCCGCCTGTTTCCACAAGTCCCAGTCCGTGCCGGATGGGCGCATGGCATCGCCCACTCGCCAGACGCGGGCGAACAGGCCACCCCATTGACCAAAACTGGCAAGGGGTGAGCGGGTTTGCGGGGTGTCTGGCATGCGCTTAGCGTTCGGGAAGTTTCTCGCGCAGGGCGGCGCGCTCTTCGGGGCTGAGTTTGTCGAGCATGGCGCGGCGTTGTTCCAACAGACGCGCCCGTTCATCGGCGGGCAACTGCTGCAGTTTTTGCGCACGCTCACGCTTGAACGCCTCACGCTCCTGGGGGGTCATGGTGGCCCAGCGGTCTTTGGCGCGGTCGATCAGGGCGCGGCGGTCCTGTGGGCTCATGCCCTGCAACGTGATACGCAGGTCACGGCGGAAGGCTTCGCGTTCCTGCGGGCTGGCGGTTTGCAACTGACGACGGATTTCCTCGCGCTTTTGCTGCTGCTGCGCCGGGCTCAGCGCCGCCCAGGCTTTGGGGTCGGGCACGACGATAGGGGCGGCCAGGCTGGCGCCCGCCGCGCTCAGGATGGCGATGACCAGCCAGGATTTGAAGTTCATGGTGTGCATTTTCAACGTGAGTGGCGACAAGGCTTGGCGAACCCCTAAGCGCTGCCCTGCCAAACCGGCAGCGGCTTGCCGACAAACCCCGGCAGGATATGGGTTTGCAACTGGCTTGAACCCAGCCCAAACTGGTGCTGCACCAGCGCAGCCAGCAGCGCGCGTACATCCTGTGTCGGCCGCAGGTCACGCCCATCGAGCAGGTCGCTGCTTCTCAGGCCCGGCCAGTCGGCCAGCACCCGCCCGCCCGCCACTGCGCCTCCAGCAACCAAGGCCACACCGCCGGTGCCGTGGTCAGTGCCGCCCGACCCGTTCATGGCGGCGGATCGGCCAAACTCGGTCATCACCAGCACCGTGGTCTGTTGCCAGTGCGCGCCCAGACCTTCGCGCAGCGCCGTCAGGCTGTCGTCGAGGACTTTGAGCTGACGCGCCAGCCGGGCGCTCTGATTAGTGTGGGTGTCCCACCCGGCCAATTCGAGCCAGGCTACGCGAGGCCCCTTGGGCTCTGCCAGAAACCGGCCAGCCTGTCGCGCCAGGCTGGCGGCACTTGCGCCACCCGCTGCTGGCCCATCCATCGCCATTGCCTGCTGGCCGATGGCCTGATCCAGCGCCGCGTGCAACGCCGGGTCGCCGGCATAGAGTTGGCGCACCCGCTCCAGCAGGTCGGCGTCGGCGCTGTGTTGACGCTCGGGTGTCCAGGTGCTGGCCGTCTTGGCCCCACGCAATGCCAGAGGCATGCTGGCGGTCAACGCCAGCGCGGGCTGGCCCAGCGCTTGCAATGCCCGGCCCAACCAGCCGGTGCTCAGCTCAAAGGGGCGTTGACCGCCGCTCTCCAGCAACTGCTGGGCGTCAAAGTGCGAACGTTCGCGGTACGGGCTGGCCGTGGCGTGCACCAGCAGCAGCTCTTTTTGCTGGTACCAGCGGTGCAACTGCGGCAGGGACGGGTGCAGCGCAAACAGGCCATCCAGCGGCAGATAGGGTCCTTGCACCAAGGTCGACTCGCGGCGCAAACTGTCCCAGGCCGGGTCGTGCAACGCCGGCACCGCCGCCAGTCCATCGAGCGCACCGCGCAGCATCACGACCACCAACCGGTGTGCGTTGGGGTTAAGCCCGGTGTCAGGCGCGGCCAGGCTCAGATGCGCCGGCAAAAGGGTGCCCACGGTCGCAGCAGCGCTCAGCCAACCGAGTGCCGCGCGCCGGTTCAGATGCAAAGGCATGACTTATCTCCTTTGAAATTCGGGACTGGCCAGCAGCAGGGCCAGGGCCTGTGCGCCGCTCTCGGCGCGCTCGATCTGCTGGGCCGTATTGGCGCTTAAGTTTTCACCCCAGGCCAGAGGTGCCAGCGCCCGCGCATCGGCTGCACCCGGGTGGGCTTGCGCAAACTGCTCAGCCCACTGCACCCGCTTGAGCAGCGCGTCGGGCGACAACCAGTCTTCACTGCGGTCGGGCCAGCCTTGTGGCGACGGCGCGCGCCCTACGGCTTGCCCCATCGTTGCCAGCGCCTGCACCGCGCCGCCGACACCGCCAACGGGCAGTTTGAGCAGTCGGTGGGCCGATAGCAACAGCTCTTCGGGGCGTTTGAACTTCGCGGGGGTGGCGTCCGACCAGGCCAACGGGTGCGTGAACAGCGCCTGGGCCAGCGCAGGCAAGTGGCCGTTGCTCTCAAGAAAGCGCCGTGCCAGCGCCGCAACCAGATCGGCGGGCGGGTCATCGGCAACAAAGTGCCGCACCAGCTTGGTGGCCAGGTGCTTGGCACAAGCCGGGTGCTGGCTCAAATCAAGCAGCAGAGTGTCGAGTGCATGCGGCCCCTCAGGGTAGGTCTTGCCCAGAATCACTTTGCTGCCGGGCTGATGCAGTCGCGCCACAAAGCCCGCCTGCCCACCCGTTTGCGGCGGCAGGGTCCAGCCGGTGAGCAGCCGTGCGGTTTGCGTCACATCTTGCTGGGTGTAACCCGCATTGACGCCCAGCGTATGCAGTTCGAGCAACTCGCGCGCCAGGTTTTCATTGAGCCCTTTGTCGCGTCGGCGCCCCGCGGGCGATTCCGGTCCGATGGATTGGGCATTGTCCAGATACAGCAGCATGGCAGGGTGCAGGATGGCCGCGCGCAGCAGATCCTTGAAGTGTCCAAACGCGTGCGGGCGGATCGCTTCATATTCATGGGGCCAGACCAGCGCCAGCGTGGTGCCCTTGGTGGCTGCGACACAAAAATGGTTGGCCCAGAACTGTAGCCAGCGCTCGGCCACCGGGGTGTCGGTGCTCACCACATGTTGCCAGCGCCGCTGCAACCCGCGCAGATTGGTTTGGCGCAGGGTCTGACGGCTGGGTGTCATGGCGCCGAGTTCGTCCATTGGCGCCGGGTTGGCCCTGACGGGCGGCGTCTGCCGCGCGGCCTTGAGCACTTCGCGCGTCAGCCTGAGCGCTTCGGCGCTGTCAATCAAGCCGCTGGCATCGAAGGGTGCGGGGCGCGCAAACTGCGCCAACACCCAACCGCGCGGGTCGGATTGAATGGCGCGCAGACTGGTTTCAGAGTAGCCAAAGCGGTGCGAGGCGATCGTGGCGACGTTCATCAAAGGCTCCGGGGTGTGATTCGTGGCGGCCAGGGGCTGCTGCAATCATCGAATGAATCGAGGGGCGCTTGCATGGATTTCTCCCTTGGATCACCGTTAAACCCGAGATTGTTGGAACTCTTACGCTACCCGACCAAAAGAATAGGGTTTTTCATTGATCCAGACCGCTGCGTCTCGGCAAGGTTTGCCCCACACCAGCGCATCGTGGCAGGTGTCAGTTCTGGCGAATTGACCCGGGCCGACCAAAACCGCCTGACGTGCAGCAGACGCACATCGCCATCGCCGAGACCCACGCCGCTTCCGATGGCGTGTTGACACGGCGCGAGAAAACCAAGCTCCGCGTGCCAAACGAAAGCCAGTCGGCCCATTGCGCACGCCCAAACATGATCGGCAGAGGCGGCCGCAGTAAGGCGCAGGCTTAGATCACCCGGTTTCGACCTTTCTCTTTGGCGATGTAGAGTGCCTTGTCGGCGACGGTGTAAAGATGGTCGAAATCGAGATTTTCAGCGGCGCTGGTGCTGGCTACGCCAATGCTGACAGTGGTATGAATGGCCGATTTTTCCCATACGACAGAACTGTGCTCCAAATTGGCCCGCAGCTTCTCTGCCAAACGCCGGGCTGCCTCCAGTGACGTGTTGGGCAACAGGATGATGAACTCTTCACCCCCCAAGCGCCCCACCAGATCGGTTGCCCGAACCGTGTTGTTGGCCACGACGGCGACATTTTTCAGGACGGCGTCACCCGCCGGGTGGCCCCAGGTGTCATTGACCCGCTTGAAATAATCCAGATCCAGCAGAAGGATGGTGGTGGATGAACTTTGGCGCTGTGCGCGGGCAAGCTCCTGGCGTGCCAACTCGGCAAACGTGCTTCGGTTGTACAGGCCAGTCAAACCGTCCAGGCGGGTCATACGCTGAAGCTCACGCTGTTTCAATTGCAATTCGGCATTGGCATTTTCCAGTTGCGCCTGCTGCAAAACAATGGTGGTGAACTTGCGCCAAAGAATCAGCGATAGCGCCCACCCCAAACCCGCAGCGGCGAAACCGTTGATGCGATTCGAGAGAAGTTGTTGTGCATTGGCCTGCGTGCTGCCGATAGCGACAAAAAACAGCACGTAGGCAAGAACAAACAGCCACGCCGCCGTTACCGGCCGCAAGTACACCACCAGCCCGATGGACATGGCACCGATGACAAACGGCGTCATGTTGGGCGTGACCCACTGGTCGAAGGTACAAAAACCAATCACGAAGAACAACGCCAGCGCCGCCACGAGCACCGGCAAGCTGCGCGCCCAAAGACTGTTCACTGCATCACCCACCCCGCGTGCCAGCCAACCCAGCAGGGCAAAACTCAGACCCATCGTCAGATGGGTCAAGAACAATCCCAGCTTCCATTGGGTGACGATCTCGCTGTCTTGCTGCAGCAACAACTCAGCGCCCAACCAGATGACAAACACCAGGTTAAAAGAAGCAATCAGCGGAGCAACCAGGCTTGCGCGCTGCAAATTCGCCCGTTGGGCACTCAGCGCCACCTGGGTGTGCTCAAGACGCCACAGTGCGGCGCGGCGGCGGATGTCGGTGATCAATGCGTGCATGACTGCCCGGCACTGTATCACCGCGTTTGACAGACCGAGGTGCAGCGGGCCTCAGCTGGCCCGGGGCATCAGCTCAGCAGGCTGTCGGCGCTGACGTAACTGTATCCCAGATCTTGCGCCACCGCCTCGTAGGTGACCTGACCCTGGCAGACGTTCAGACCATTCTTCAAATGCACATTGTCTTTGAGCGCCTGCTTCCAGCCCTTGTCCGCCAAGGCTACTGCGTGACCAATGGTGGCGTTATTGAGCGCAAAGGTGCTGGTCCGCGCTACTGCACCGGGCATGTTGGCCACGCAATAGTGCACCACACCGTCCACCAGGTAGGTGGGTTCAGCATGGGTGGTGGCATGGCTGGTCTCAAAACAACCGCCTTGGTCGATCGCCACGTCAACCACCACGGCACCCTGTTTCATGCGCTTGATCATGGCGCGGGTCACCAGCTTGGGCGCCGCAGCGCCGGGAATCAGCACGCCACCCACCACCAGATCGGCGTCAAGCACCGCGTCTTCAACCGTTTGCGCATTGGAGAACACGGTGTGGATACGGTTGCCAAAGATCAGGTCGAGCTGGCGCAGGCGATCGACATTCTTGTCCAGCACACTGACACGTGCACCCATGCCTACTGCCATTTGCAAGGCATGGGTACCCACCACACCAGCACCCAGAATCGCCACATGGGCGGCAGGCACACCGGGTACACCTCCCAGCAGGATGCCCATGCCACCTTTGGATTTTTCGAGGTGTGCCGCACCGGCTTGTATCGCCATGCGCCCCGCCACCTCGCTCATGGGAGCCAATAGCGGCAGCCCGCCACCCGGGCCGGTGATGGTTTCATACGCAATACACACCGCACCCGACTTGACCAGGGCAGCGGTTTGCTCTGGGTCCGGCGCCAGGTGCAAATAAGTGTAGAGAATCTGACCCGGCCGCAACATGAGACATTCCTGCGGCTGTGGCTCCTTGACCTTGACGATCATCTCCGCCTGGGCAAACACGCTGGCCGCATCGTTGGCAAGGGTGGCGCCGGCAGCAACGTAGTGCTCATCCAGCAGACCGATGGATGCACCTGCGCCGCGCTGCACCAGCACCGCATGGCCGTGGTGTGTGAGTTCGCGTACGCTGGCAGGCGTCAGGCCGACGCGGTATTCATGGTTCTTGATTTCCTTGGGTAGTCCGATCAGCATGTTGCGCTCCGTGGGTTGGGAAAGCGCGAAGTGTGAGACAAGTCGATTGCCAAAGAAACAAAGATCAGTGTTTACAGCGCGTCATTCGGCGCGCTAATGAACCTGTCCGGTACCCTCAGGGTGCTTTGTGCAGCAGGCGTACATGCATGGGTCGTGTCAGCGACACCCCTTGTGGTCCGAGATGGGATTCGAAGCGTTGGCGAATGGCTGCGTGCAGCGTATCGTCGATTTGATGATCGGCATAGGTAGGACGCATCATGCGCTGCTCGAAGGTTTCGAAGTCGGCAAAGTGCACTGGCATCTCAAAGCGGCGTTCATCCGCTGTCTGCCACTGGCCAGTTTGCAGGGCGGTATCGAGCGCCTGCTGGGCGGCGGCACGCACCACACCCTCGTCATTGAACAAACGCATGATGTCGTTGAGCGGGCCGGCATACACCGGCTCGGACACATACAGCCAGCCGCCGGGCTTGAGCACCCTCGCTACATCAACGAGTGCCTGCGCCATGAGCGCCATCGGCACATGATGCAGCGATTTGAGCATCAGCGCGCCGTCAAAGCGGGCACTGGCAAAGGGAATGGACTGCGCGCCGGCTTTGACAAAGTCCAACCCTGGTGCAGCGGGTGCAGCCAGGTTCTTGGCCATCTGGCGCTCATCGACCTCCAGACCCGTCACGCGGGTGCCAGGAAACCGCTCCACCAGCGCGGTGGCCAGGCGGGCGGCACCGCAGCCCAACTCGATCAAGTGCGCCCCAGGCAAAGGAACCATACCGGCAAGAAGGTCGAGTTCATCGTCAATCAACGGCAATGATGGTGGAGAAATATTGGTCATCAAAGTCTGCAAGTAGTCGAATAAAAGGAACCCATCCTACAGGCCCGGAGGTGCGCGCATGCAATCAAGTGCACGATGGCATTCTGATGGCGACGCGCTCACTTGTTTACTCGATGCATTGCTATTTGCTATCAGCGGCATACGAGTGATGAGCTGTCCAAACCGTCAGGACAACACCAAAGTTGCGGCTGATCTGCCACTTTACTCGCAGTCAGGAGATTTACCCTGCACTACCAGCCTGGCCCCAGCGTCCGAAGCGGTGCCAGCCGCGCCTGAGGTCATGATTCGTGGGCAACGCTCTTTGTGCAATCCGTCATGGCAGGCCACTGCGCGTTTGCACGCCCAGACGCACACGCTTGCGTTCACCAGCTTGGCCGTTGGCGTGGTGGCTTTTGCCTTGTTGTTGGTGCAGAGTGCGTGGCTGGTTTCGCCACGACTGCACTGGGTGCGCTGGTGGTGATGGCTGGCGTGGCCGTGCGGCGTGACCTTTGCCAACGTCTTGGCGGCCAATGCGGTCGTGTAGCAGTTTGCAAAGGACACCACGGCCGTTTTTCTGGCAAGAGTTTTAGCATCTGGATTGACATCAGTGATAACTACTCTCAACAAAACATATGGCTTCGTCCGATTTTTCTTGTTTTCTCCAATAAGTTCCTATAACTTGCATCAGTTATCTAAATTTTGTTATGCGACTTATTCGCATTTGATACAATCTGATCCCAGTCAACCGAAGCAGACGCAAACTGCCTAAGCCGAGACCGGAAATCGTGTCGTGTTGAACCCCGTTACCTTGAAAGACCTCAATCCAATGAAACCAATCCAACTGTTGACCTGTGCCGCGCTGCTGGCGTGCGGCCTGACGGCGATGGCCGAAGAAGTGGTGGTGTATTCCGCCCGCAACGAGCAACTGATCAAACCATTGTTTGACGCCTACACCCAAGAAACCGGTGTGCAGGTCAAGTTCATCACCGGCGGCGAAGGCCCGCTGATGGAGCGTCTCAAGGCCGAGGGCCGGAACACGCCAGCGGATATTCTTCTGACCGTCGATGCCGGCAACCTGTGGCAGGCCGGCCAGCAGGAGTTGTTGCGCCCGATCAGCTCCAAAACCCTGAGCGACAACGTGCCGGTTCACTTGCGCGACCCCGGCAACAGCTGGTTTGGCCTGTCGGTGCGGGCACGCACCCTGGTCTACAACACCACCAAAGTCAAATCCACCGACCTGAGCACTTACGAAGACCTGGCCGACCCCAAATGGAAGGGCCGCCTGTGCCTGCGCACCTCCAAGAAGGTCTATAACCAGAGTCTGGTTGCGATGATGATCACCGAGCATGGCGAGCCCAAGACCGAGGCCATCGTCAAAGGCTGGGTCAATAATCTGGCCACCGCGCCGTTCCCCGACGACACCAAGGCGATGGAAGCCGTGGCCAATCGCCAGTGTGACGTGACAGTGGTCAACACCTATTACTTTGGCCGACTGATGGAAAAAAACCCCAAACTGCCCTTGGCCATCTACTGGCCCAACCAGAACCTCAGTGGCAAAGACGCCGGCGTGCATGTGAATGTGTCGGGGGCGGGTGTCACACACCACGCCAAGAATGCCGCCGGCGCGCAGAGGCTGATCGAGTGGCTGTCCTCAGAAAAAGCGCAAAACCTGTATGCCGACAGCAACCTGGAGTACCCGGTCAATCCGCGCGTCAAACCCGATGCCACGGTGGCGGCCTGGGGCACTTTCAAACCCAACCAGATCAACGTGAAAGACGCGGGTAGCCTGCAAGCCCAAGCTGTCAAGCTGATGGACCGCGCAGGCTACAAATAAGTTGAACGGCAACATCTTGCACGCCCTCACCTCCACACTCTTTCAGGGGGCGATGGCGTGAAACCCAACAGCGCACTCGCTTTGAATCGCTCCCAACCCGGCCTGGACCGCACCCGCTGGTGGCAACCTGATGGCTGGCGGTTGTTTGCCTGGGCTATCGCCGCACTGGTGCTGGTGCCGGTGGTCGTCAGCTTCTCATCCTTTGGACAAATCGACCGCGGCACGCTGGCGCATCTGGGCGAGTTTGTTCTGCCCGAGCTGCTGGCCAACACCTTCTGGCTCCTGCTGGGCGTGGGCCTGGGCGTCACGCTGCTGGGTGTGTCCCTGGCCTGGCTGGTGGCGATGTGCGAGTTTCCGGGTAGAAAGGTGCTGGAATGGGCCTTGCTGCTGCCGCTGGCCTTGCCGGCCTATGTGACCGCCTTTGTGGCCATTGACCTGCTGGACTTCAGTGGCCCGTTGCAAAACTGGCTGCGCAACGGCTGGGGCATCACCGGCCTGCCCGAAATCCGCTCCCGCGCCGGGGTGATTGGGGTCATGTCGCTGGCACTTTACCCCTATGTGTATCTGATCACCAAAAACGCCTTTGCCACCCAGGGCGCAATGGCGCTTGAAGCGGCACAGTCGCTGGGTTTGTCGCGCTCGCTTGGGTTTTTGCGGGTGGCGCTGCCCATGGCGCGCCCATGGATTGCCGCCGGGCTGATGCTGGCGCTGATGGAAACGCTGGCTGACTTTGGCACGGTGGCGGTTTTTAACTACGACACTTTCACCACCGCCATTTACAAAGCCTGGTACAGCCTGTTTTCGCTGCCAGCCGCTGCGCAGCTGGCCAGCGTGTTGATCGTGTTTGTGCTGATCGCGGTGGTAATCGAGCAGCGTTCGCGCGCGCAGATGCGGTTCGGCGCGGTCGGACGCGGTGCAGCGTCGCGACGCATCCGGCTGTTTGGCCCGCAGCGCTGGATCGCGTTTGGCTACGCGGCAGGCGTGTTGCTGCTGGCCTTTGCGATTCCGGTAACGCAACTGCTGTTGTGGACCTGGGACACCGCAGCGCGTGATCTGGATGCGCGTTATTGGTCTTTTACCCTTCACTCGCTGATGTTGTCTGCGCTGGGAGCTATCTTGATTGTAGCGTTGGCGCTGTTGTTGGCCTACGCCGGGCGCAAGCAGCCGGGCAGCGGCATGTTGTGGACGCAGCGCTTGGCCACGCTGGGTTATGCATTTCCGGGCGCGGTGCTGGCCGTTGGGCTGTTCATTCCCGTGGCCGCGCTGGACAACCTGCTGCTTGACCTGGGACAGCGCTGGTTTGGCTTTGCCGGCACCGAGGTCTTCAAAGGCACGTTGCTGGTGATGCTGCTGGCCTATCTGGTGCGCTTTTTGGCGGTGGGGTTCGGTCCGATCGACAGTGGCCTGCAGCGCATCACCCGCAATGTGGATGAGGCCGCGCGCAGCCTGGGTTCGGCCGGTGGCCAGTTGCTGGCCCGTGTGCACCTGCCCCTGCTGCGCGCCAGCCTGCAAACCGCCGCCGCATTGACCTTTGTTGACATCATGAAAGAAATGCCCATCACCCTGATGACGCGCCCCTTTGGTTGGGACACGTTGGCGGTACGGGTGTTTGAGATGACCTCTGAGGGCGAGTGGGAACGCGCCGCGCTGCCGGCACTGGCAATTGTGCTGACCGGTATCATCCCCATCCTTTTGTTGACCTGGGGCCATCGCCCGGCGCGATCTGAGGCACACCCAAATGGATGAACTGGTTCTGGATGCGGTTTCACAGGCGTATGGTGCACGTCAGATCATCAGCGACTTGAGTTTTCGGCTGGCAAAGGGCGACATTGGCTGCCTCCTTGGGCCCTCTGGTTGCGGCAAAACCACCGCGCTGCGATGCATTGCCGGTTTTGAGCCGGTGCAAAGCGGCGAGATCAGCATCGCCGACGACGTGGTCAGCCGCCCTGGCACCCTGCTGGCCGCGGAAAAGCGGCGCATTGGCATGGTGTTTCAGGATTACGCCCTGTTTGCACACCTGACGGTGGCCGGCAACGTGGGTTTTGGCCTGGCCGACCGCAACCAGCCCGCGGGCAAAGCGCGCGTTGATGAACTGCTGGCACTGGTGGGGCTGGCGCTGCACGCGCACAAGTACCCGCACCAGCTCTCGGGCGGGCAACAGCAACGGGTGGCGCTGGCCCGCGCTTTGGCCCCGCGCCCACGGCTGATCCTGATGGACGAGCCGTTTTCCAACCTGGACGTGGAACTGCGCGAGCGCCTGTCGATCGAGGTGCGCGACATCCTCAAACGCGAAGCCACCACCGCGCTGATCGTCACGCACGACCAGAACGAAGCGTTTTCGCTGGCGGACTGGGTGGGTGTGATGCACCAGGGCCGCATTCAGCAGTGGGACACGCCTTACAACCTGTATCACCAGCCCGCCAACCGCTTTGTGGCGGATTTTGTTGGCCAGGGCGCGATGCTGACCGGCGACGTGCTCAGCAGCCAACAGGTGCGTACCGAGCTCGGCGTGCTCGATGGCCAGATTCCGCTGGACTGCAATTCTGGGGGTTGCCAGGGCTGCGCACGCAACTGCCATGTCGATGTACTGCTGCGCCCGGATGACATCGTGCACGACGACCACAGCGCGCTGCAGGCCGAAGTGGAAAACAAAGCCTTTCGCGGCGCCGACTTTCTCTACACCCTCAAGCTTGCCAGCGGCCAGCGCGCGCTCTCCCTGGTGCCCTCGCACCACAACCATGCCATTGGCGAAAAGATCGGCATCAAGCTGGCAGCGGACCATGTCGTGGCGTTTCGACGCGGCTAGCGGTTGAGCTTGGCGACCTGATCGCTCAGCGGCGGTTTTCCTCTTTCGGGCTGCGATACTTGAGCCCATGATTTTGCACCCTCGTCCAGCTTTGCACCCCCATTCAAGCGAGCAAGCAGTCCTGAAGCAATTCCCGCGACACTCCAACCTATCCTGCGTGTGATCTTGGCAGGACAGACTTTGGCTTTGGTTCGCGTCCTGTGGCTGTGCATCGCAAGCAGCGTCGTCGGCGCGCCACTTGGCCACACCCAGAACGAGCCACCGGCTGACGGGTTTGACGCCTTTCTGGCCAGTTGCCCACAAAGCCAGGTTTATGCGTCGGTCGCATCTTCGCCCTTGCCCGCCACGGTCGTACCCGCCCCGAATCCAGGGACACCACGCATCGGCGTTTGGGGCGACAGCCATACCGCTTCGGGCCATTTTGTCGATGCCCTGTTGTCGGCCTGGGGTTTTGCCAGTGCCAGGGCGCTGCCCGCCACAATGGCGCCAGCCTTTGGCATTGCCGGCCTGCGACTGCCCTTGCGCGACCATTGTCAAAGCGCCGGCTGGAAACAGCAAACCGCGCACCGCGCCAGTCCCAACCAGGGCGGCTTTAGCACCAGCCTGATGCACCTGTCGGCCAGCGCGCCCGGTGAGGCGCTGTGGCTGGACTTTGGCGATTGGGCTGCGCCGCATCGCCTGCAGGCGCTGACGCTGCGCTTTGGCAAGGCCGACTCACGCCGTGCTCTGGTGCTGGGCCTGTCGGTCAATCACGCCCCCGAGACCCTGGTCAGCCTGACCGACCCGGCGCACAGCATGCTGCAGGTTCGCCCACCCACCGGGCCACTGACCAGCGTGCGCCTGCGTCTGGTAACCGGGCAAGTCACTTTGCACGCGCTCGATCTGGTCTACCAGAATCCGCCCGATGTGCTGGTCGATGTGTTCAGCACGCCGGGGGCACTTACCAGCGGCTGGAACCAACCGGGCATTCACGCCCTGCCAGGTGCACGGTATGACCTGGTGATTTTTCAGTATGGCACCAACGACGCCATGGGCACCGTGTTTGACCCCGAGGCTTACACCCAAAGTCTGCGACAAAGTCTGACGCGTTTTCGCGCGGTGCTGGGCCACACCCGTTGTATCCTCATCGGCCCACCCGACCGGGTCAGCCAACCCGCCGTGATTCCACCTTACGGTTTACGCCACCTGGTCATCAACCGCATTCAGGACAGCCTGAGTCGCGAGTTCAAATGCCAGTTCTGGAACTGGCAGACCGCCATGGGCAACAACATCCAGCGCTGGGCCAGCGCCAACCCGGCGCTGGCGCAAGCGGATCTGACACACCTGACGGGTACTGGCTACGCACAAAGTGCGCGCTTGTTTGCGGCAGCCATGCCCTGGCCGGCACCCAGAAAACCCTGACGCTTCTTGCCAGAAAAGTGACTGCCCCAACCACACCTGTCGCCCAAACGCCAGCACCCGGCGCCGATGCCATGCGCCTGCTCGGCTTGGACGCCGTGCGTGCGCTGGCCATTGCGGCCGTGCTGGCTTACCACCTCAATGTACCCGGCCTATTCAACGCCGGATTTCTGGGTGTGGACGTGTTTTTCAACCTGTCGGGATTCTTGATTACCTCGCTCTTGCTGCGCGAGTATTTCAGCCACGGCCAGGTGGATGTCGGACGCTATTTCTGGCGTCGTTTTGTACGGCTGATGCCTGCCGTGGTGGCGCTGCTGCTGGTGACTTATGCGCTGGTGCCGCTGCTGCTGCCAGGCGCGGTGCGACGCCTGATATCCGACCTGCCCTGGGCAGCGGCCTACCTGGCCAATTGGTGGCAAATTTGCTCTGCGCAATCATACTTTGAGAACTTTGGCCACCCGCCGTTGTTGCGTCACTTGTGGTCGCTGGGCGTTGAGATGCAGTTTTACCTGCTGTGGCCCTGGCTGCTGCTTGGGCTGCTACGGTTACGCGGTGTCGCCGCAGTAGGCTGGACCAGCCTGCTGCTGGCACTGGCCAGCACTGGCTGGATGGGTAGCCTGTTTGCGCTGTACCCCGATAACCCCAGCCGTGCCTACCTGGGTGCCGACAGCCACAGCGTTGGACTGTTCCTGGGTTCAGCGATGGCCTGCCTGTGGAGCCCCCTGCACCCGGCTGCGCTGATCCGACGGTCAATGGCTGGATGGCTGCGACTGGCGCTGGGCAGCGCAGCCCTGATCTCGCTGGGTGCCTTGATGTGGTTCAGCAACGAAGCCCAGCCGCTGCTCTACCATGGAGGATTTCTGGCGACATCACTGGCCAGTATATTTCTGCTGGTCTGTTGCGCTGACTTGGGGCTAAGCAATCGTTCACCCTGGTTATGGCGGCTGACCGGGCCGCTGGTGCAATGGGTGGGCACACGTTCCTATTCGATATACCTTTGGCATTGGCCAATTTTCATTTACCTCAAAGGTGACAACACGCCAGACTTGGCGACGGTGGCTAAGTGCCTGATCTGGACCGCGTTGGCCTCCGAGATCTCTTACCGCTGGGTGGAGAGTTCGCTGGCATTCACCACCCGGCGCTGGTCTGCTGTGATCCAGCGCCGGGCCGGGTACGCCATGTTCGGTGCGCTGTTGCTTGGCGGGTTTTCTGCCGTGAGTATTTTCCCCTGCCAGAGCACCACTGCGCCGGTTGCCGTGACAAAGGGCGCAACGCCACCCATTCAGACGGATCCATCAGGGCCGCCAGATCCAGCACAAACCGGAGCCAGCGCGCCAGAGATTGCCAAGGCGGTGATGGCACCGGATTCCCACATTCTGGCCATCGGCGACTCGGTGATGCTGGGCGCGCGCCACCGTATGCTGCGTACCCTGCCCGGCATCACGGTTGATGCAGAGGTTGGCCGCCAGCCCCGCCAGAGTGTGACCCTGGTTCAGCGCTATCTCGAACAAAAGCCTGAACTCAAACACGCCGTAGTTCATGTTGGCACCAATGGCTACATCCTGAAATCTGACTTGCGGCGCCTGCTTACAGCGCTTCAGGAGGCGCAGCAGGTGGTGCTGATCAACAACTTTGCCGATCGACGCTGGAGTGACGCCAATAACCAGACCTTGGCACAGATCGCCCCCGAGTTCAGCAACGTGCGGATCATGGACTGGCACAAACTGGCGCAAGGCAATCGGCACTACTTCGTACAGGACGGTGTCCACCTCTCCAGCGAGGGCATCACCGCATTCATACGTGGCATCGCCAGCAGTCTGGGCATGGAACCAGTCGAACTGCCGCCGAATCGTCCCTTGCTGTCCCGTGCGGCACCAGATCCGGTCAAAACCTCCACAGTCCTCGCGCCTGTCCCGGCGCCCGCCGGCGCTGCTACCCTAACATCAACCTTGCCGCCTGCCGCAATGCCATCCCAGCCCGATCCTGCCCCGGTATTGCCGTCAGTCGGCCCAGACACCGCCGCACCGTTGCAAGAGCCATCCCCCGCCGGCGCTGCGCCAGAAGTCGAGCTACAACCACCCAAGGACACCCCATGAGATCCACGCAAACCTACAGCGTCCGCGGTCTGCTGGCGCTGACCTGTAGCGCAGCGATGCTGGTGCAGGCCGCCGAACCCGGCATCCGTCAGATCAGCGTCCAGACGCTTGCCAACGCCCCCGATCTGGTTTGCCCGGCACCACCCGGCAAACGAAAAAAACCGACACCGTCGCCGCCAACAGACACGCCAGAACTTCCGCTCGAAATCCCTGAACCTCAGGAGGTGCAGGCCGCTCTGGCCGACCCTGATTCACCAGAGATTGCGCCTCTCAAACCTGCGTCCACATCCGGTCAGGCGGGTTCCGCCTGGTCTGCAGTGGGTGCAAGCCAGACCTTTCGGGTGGCATTTTGGGGTGACAGCCATCTGGCGGCCGGCTTTTTTACCCAAGAGCTGGTCCGCCGCGCCGGCTTGGAGACTGAACAGGTGCATAGCGCCTTCATTGCGGCCACCTTGACCCGACCTGGCGTGCGTTTGCCCGTGCGCAAAGCCTGCGCATCGGCCGACTGGCGCCATGAATCAGCCCATGCCGTGCCCGCCGCCGCGCAGGCACCCGGCCCGGCACTGGTCAACCAGTTCACTGCCAAACCAGACGCCAGCTTGGCGTGGGATCTGCGCAATGCTCAGCGCATGCCCGTGCACCGCAGCCTTCGGCTGTTGTTTCAACAGACCGAAGCGCCCATCCGGGTTGCCATCCGGGTTGACGGGGGTGCAGAACAGGAGTTGCTGCTGGAAGGCGCGTCTGGCCCGGCAGCACTCGAGTTGCTGGGTGAAGCCCCCCTCTCAACCCTGCAGCTGAGACTGCTTGCTGGCAGTCTGCGCAGCCATGGCCTGGCATTGCCTGTACCCGCGGCAACACGGTTGCAACTGGATTTGTTCGCCCTGCCGGGCGCCACCGTCAGGGGCTGGCAGCATGCGAATCTGAACTACCTGCGCAGCTGGTTTGCCGACATGCCAACCTACCAGCTGGTAGCGCTGGCCTATGGTACCAACGAGGGCAATGAAAAACCTTTTGAGGCTGAAGCGTATGCCCAGACCCTGCGCCAAAGTGTGACCCAACTGCGACAGATGTTTCCGCAAGCCGCCTGTATGCTGATTGGACCAGGCGACCGTGGCATTCTCGTGCCGCGATCGCGTCAGGCCAAAGGGTCGACCAAGAAGTCAAGCACGCTTGCGACAACTGCAAGAAAGCCAAAAGAGGTTGTCAACCTGCTGAAGTACTCAACGGTCCACGCGCAGATCACGCGCATCCAGCAAACCGTGGGGGCAGAAACGGGATGCCAGGTCTGGAGCATGATGCAGGCGATGGGTGGCAGGGCCAGCGCCTACACCTGGGTACGCCAGAGGCCGCAGCTGATGGCAAATGATCTGATCCACTTCACCGTGCCCGGCTACCAACGCCTGGCTCAAAGTTTCGCCGAGGACATGGGCTGGAAGCCGCAGGCGCTGTGGCTGGCGCCCTGAGCTTCAGCGACTACTGGGAAAGCTGAATACCGCCCCTTCGCGCACTCCAGCCGACGGCCAGCGCTGGGTGATGGTCTTGCGTTTGGTGTAGAAGCGCACAGCGTCTGGCCCGTAGCCATGCAGGTCGCCAAACAGCGAGCGCTTCCAGCCGCCAAAGCTGTGATATGCCACGGGCACCGGCAGCGGCACGTTCACACCCACCATGCCGACCAGAATGTTGTCGCTGAAATAACGCGCCGCCTCGCCGTCGCGGGTGAAGATGCAGGTGCCGTTGCCATATTCATGCGCGTCGATCATGTCCATGGCTTCTTGCAGTGTCTTGACGCGCACGACGCCCAGCACCGGGCCAAAGATTTCTTCCTGGTAGGTCACCATGCCGGGCTTGACGTTGTCAAACAGGCACGGCCCCAGGTAATAGCCGCCCTCAAAACCCGCGATCTGGATGCCACGGCCATCGACCACCAGCGTGGCGCCTTCTTTTATACCCTGATCGACGTAACCTTTGACCTTATCAAAATGCGCCTTGGTCACCAGTGGCCCCATGTCGCAACTGGCCTGGGTGCCGGGGCCAACCTTCATCTTGGCAATCTCGACCTTCAGACCGGCCACCACCGCATCCGCCGTGGCATCACCGACCGCCACCACCAAGGGGATCGCCATGCAGCGCTCGCCACAGGAACCATAGGCCGCGCCCATCAAGGCGCTGACGGCGTTGGGGATGTCGGCATCGGGCATCACCACCGCATGATTCTTGGCGCCACCCAAAGCCTGCACACGCTTGCCGTGGCTGCATCCGGTGCTATAAATATACTCAGCGATGGGGGTTGAACCAACAAAACTGATGGCTTTGACGCGTGGATCGGTCAGCAAGGTGTCGACCGCCTCCTTGTCGCCATTGACCACGTTGAGCACACCCGGCGGCAAGCCGGCCTGCAGGGCCAGTTCCGCCACGCGCAGCGCGCTGCTGGGGTCGCGCTCCGAGGGCTTCAGGATAAAGGTGTTGCCGCATGCCACCGCCATGGGCCACATCCACAACGGCACCATGATGGGAAAGTTGAACGGGGTGATGCCAGCGGTCACCCCCAACGCCTGGAACTCACTCCACGAGTCAATTGCGGGGCCTACATTCTTGCTGTGCTCGCCTTTGAGCAGTTCGGGGGCGTAAGACGCGTACTCCACGTTCTCGATGCCGCGCTGCAACTCGCCCAGACTGTCAGCCAGTACCTTGCCATGCTCCGCGGTAACCAGCGCGCACAACTCGTCGGCGTGTTGTTCCAGCAAGACTTTCAGGTTGCTCATGACGCGCGCGCGCTTGAGCGGCGGTGTGGCACGCCAAGCCGGGTAAGCGGCTTGGGCGTTGCTGATGGCCTGTTCCACCGTGAGCTTGTCAGCCAGCAGCACCTGGGCTGAGACCTCGCCTGTGGCTGGGTCAAAAACCGCTGCAGTGCGGCTACCGCCGGAAACGAGCTGGCCGTTGATGAGGTGGGCAATAGTCTTGTTCATATCAATTCAATAGCTGGTTATGCCCGTTGGATATGGGCTGAAGGGTTAAAAAGCTTCAATTACTGCCATGATGGGGTGGGGCAACCAGACCATGGGCAGTTCGCGGTGACGGATTCAAGCCGACATCATGCCAGCCTGCGGCTGCCGCACGCGCCATCGCGGCTGGAAGTCGATGGCCCCTGCCTCGCGTTGCCTCAGGGCTGGCGCTGCAGCGTCTCGCCCAGCGCGTTGATCATGGCATCGATCTGTTCCGGTGTGCTGACAAAGGGCGGTGCCATCTGGATCGTATCGCCGCCATAACGGACATAAAAACCCTTGTCCCACATCGCCATGGCGATCTCGTACGGGCGCCGGGCCGGCTCTCCGGGCATGGCCGCAATCGTCAGACCCGCGGCCAGACCGTAGTTGCGGATGTCGGCCACGTGAGGCGTGCCACGCAGGCTGTGCACGGCGCGTTCCAGCACCGGGCTGAGCTCTCGCACACGCTCAATCATGTGTTCACGCTCCAGAAGTTCCAGCGTGGCCAGGCCCACCGCGCAGGGCACCGGGTGCGCCGAGTAGGTGTAACCGTGGGCAAATTCCAGCATGTAGTCAGGCCCGCCGCAGGCCATGAAGGTGTCATAAATCTCTTTGGTGGCCATCACCACCCCCAGCGGCTGTGCGCCATTGGTGATCTGCTTGGCGGCGTTGAGGATGTCGGGCTTGACGCCAAACGCCTCGGCACCAGTCCAGGCGCCCATGCGGCCAAAGCCGGTGATGACCTCGTCAAAAATCAGCAGGATGTTGTGCGCCGTGCAAATGTCACGCAGCCGCTGCAAATACCCTTTGGGCGGGATGATGACACCGGCCGACCCTGCCATCGGCTCCACAATCACCGCCGCAATGTTGCTGGCGTCGTGCAGGTTGATCAGGCGCAACAAGTCGTCGGCCAGTTCGACCCCGTGCTCGGGCATGCCCTTGATGAACGAGCCCGCCGGTGGCTGGGTGTGCGGCAGATGGTCGGCCTGTATGCCCTGACCATAGGTCTTTCGGTTGCCCAAAATGCCGCCCACCGAGATGCCACCGAAGTTGACACCGTGGTAGCCCTTCTCGCGCCCGATCAGCAGGGTTTTGCTGCCTTGCCCTTTGGCACGCCAGTACGCTCGCGCCATTTTCAGCGAGGTATCGGCAGATTCAGACCCTGAGCCGGTGAAGAAAGTGTAGTCGAGCCCCTCAGGCGTGAGCTGCTTGAGCTTGTTGGCCAGCGCAAACGACTGCGGATGGCCAAACTGGAAGGCGGGCGAATAGTCAAGCGTGGCCATCTGCTTGCGCACGGCCTCTACCAGTTCCGGCCGACCATGCCCCAGCCCACAGGTCCAAAGGCCCGACAGGCCGTCGAAAATCTTGCGTCCCTCGCTATCTGTGTAGTAGCAACCCTCGGCCTGCACAATCAGGCGCGGCTTGGCCTTGAAGTTGCGGTTACCGGTAAACGGCATCCAGTGCGGCTCCAGCCAGGCCGCATCGGTGCGGGGCTGGGACAGGATTGTGGCATCGGTCAGGTTCATGGCGTGGTCTCGGGTAGGGGCAAAAGCGCGATTGTGCAGGTCTCTGTTACTCTTATGAATGTTGAAGTATCACTCTTTGGTTGCGAATCAATGCAAGTAAAAACCCGCGCTGCCCTGGGCCAGTTGAGCGACATGGACATCCGCCTGCTGCGTGTGTTCAAAAGTGTGGTCGATTGCGGTGGCATGAGCGCCGCCGAGCTGGAGCTCAACATTGGCACCAGCACAGTGAGCCGCCACATCAAAGACCTGGAAACCCGGATCGGACTCACTTTGTGCCGCAGGGGGCGAGCCGGCTTTGCCCTGACCCCCGAGGGTGAACAGATTTATGCCGAAACCTTGCAACTGCTGGCCGGAGTGGACGCCTTTCGCGCCCGGGTGGACGAGATCCATCAACGCATGGGGGGCGAGTTGCATGTGGCGGTGTTTGATAAAACCGCCAGCAACCCGGCGTCCCATATGGGCGAGGCGATTGCTCTGTTTCAGGTTCAGGCGCCAGATGTGAGCCTTCACTTGCACGTGGCGCCGCTCAACGTGATTGAACGTGGCGTGCTCAGCGGGCAGTTTCAGATTGGCGTGGTGCCCGGTCACCGCAGCACCGACACCCTGGTTTACCAGCGCTTGTTTGATGAAACCATGTTTTTGTATTGCGCCCCCGGTCATCCGCTGTTTGAGCTCAACGCCGCCCAGCAACCTGCCGACTGGGACGCGCTGCGCCAGCACCGCTTTGCCGGGCTGGGCTACCACTCGCCGAACATGGCGCTGACGCAGCAGGTGCGCCTGACCCGCGCCGCCACCGGCTATGACCAGGAGTCGATTGCCACCTTGATCCTGTCGGGCCGCTTCCTGGGTTTTCTGCCCGACCATTACGCGCAGGAGTTTGTTCGTCAAGGCCGGATGCAGGCGCTGCAACCTGGCGTTTTCAGTTATCGGTGCAGCTTCTTTGGCATCGTACGTGCATCACCGCAAAGTGCCCGGGTGACGCGGGCGTTTCAGGATTGCCTGCGTCAGGCACACCCGCAAAATGCCACCTCATCTATTGATCAAATGCACGTCAGCGCATGTCTCATAAGCCTTGACAGCTACGAATACCATGAACAACCAGATGCCTGGGTGCAACCGTGACGGGCACCGCCGTCCAGCACCTGGAAATCACCCTGGTGTTCACCTTGGTGTATGTGGGCATGATCCTGGGTGGCCTGCCCAGCCTCAAGCTGGATCGTTCGGGTGTGGCCTTGTTGGGCGCGATTGCGATGATCGGCCTCGGCGCCAGCAGCACCGACGAAGCCGCCCGGGCGATTGACCTGCCCACCATCCTGCTATTGTTTTCCTTCATGGTGGTCTCGGCGCAAATGCGCCTGGGCGGGTTTTATGTGGCGGTCACCGAGCGGGTGGCGAGCCTGCCCTTGGGGCGGGCAGGCTTGCTGGCAGCGCTGATCGTGACCGCCGCAACGCTCTCGGCGGTGTTCTCCAATGACATCATCTGTCTGGCCATGACGCCGGTGGTGGCGCAGCTGAGCCTGCGGCGCCGGCTGGACCCGGTGCCCTTCCTGGTTGGGCTGGCCTGCGCGGCCAACATCGGCTCGGCCGCCACGCTGATCGGCAACCCGCAAAACATGCTGATTGGTTCGATGATGCAACTGCCTTTTGGGGGCTATGCCCGCGCTGCCTTGCCACCGGTAGCACTGAGTCTGCTGGTCTTGTGGGCTTGGCTGGTGTGGGTGCCGCATCGCCACATGGCGAACACTGGCCCAGCCACCGACGCCGATTGCGCCGCTTTGACTCCCCGCACCGAGGGCGACGCACCCTTGCCCAGCCCGCGCTTTGACGGCTGGCAAACAGGCAAGGGTTTGCTGGTGGCGGGGGCGTTGATGGCGGTGTTCCTGCTGACCGACTGGCCGCGTGACGTGGCAGCGCTGGTGGGTGCGGGGGTATTGCTACTGAGCCGGCGTTTTCATTCGTCCCACGTCATGGGTTTCGTCGACTGGGAACTGCTGGTGCTGTTCATGGGGCTGTTTGTGGTGAACCACGCCTTCGCATCTACCGGGCTGGCCCTGCAGGCGGTAGGGTGGCTGGCCGCGCAAGGTTTTCATCTGGCCGACACACTGCCGCTGTTAACCGCCACGGTGGTGTTGTCCAACCTGGTCTCCAACGTGCCCGCCGTCATGCTGCTGACTCCCCACCTACAAGGAATGCAGGCCGGTGTGACGCTGGCGCTGGTCAGCACTTTTGCCGGCAATTTGCTGCTGGTGGGCTCCATCGCCAACCTGATTGTGGTGGATCTGGCGCAAAAAAACGGTGTCACCATTGACTGGCGTGCCCATCTGCGCATCGGGGCACCGGTCACCCTGATGACACTTGGCATTGTCGGCTTGTGGCTGGGCTGATGGCGCTGCCACGCACCGACCCATGTTTGGATTCAATGGGTGGTGCGCCCACCCGACTGGGCACGTTGACCACTCATCTTTCCGTGTGGCAGACTGGCCAGCCGGGTCAACATGTCGCGGCAATAGCCGTCAATCTCCAGGCATTTGTTGATCTCGTCAACCGGTAGCGGCCCTGACACCACCACAATGTCATTGGCGCGATCGAGTGCCCCACTGGCGCGCAGACGTCGGCGCGTGTTGTTGGCCCATGAGTGGATGCGCAAGGGGCTGCCATGTTCGCGCAGGGCACCGGTACTGGCCTCAAAGGCAATGGCGACAGTGTCGGTGCGCAGACGCAGCCGATGCTCACCGGTGACCCGGCTGGCCGGTGTGCTCATATCATACAAATGGTAGTGACCTTCTTTGAGCCGGTATTGCAATGTCATGGAGCCTCCTAACGATGCGGCGATTTTGCAGGACAGACACCCCGGCTAAAGCCAAAAAAACCTGGATAAACCCTCTTTTGCGCTATTTTCAGGGTAAATCCGGATGCATTTTTGCCGCAAGAATGCCGACTCCCGCTGCCACGCCGGACAGCGCACACGATGCACGATTAAACTGCCGCATCTTTGATTAGCGATTCTGATGGTGAATACATGAGCACCTTTGACCCCGACGCTCTGGAATGCCTGGCCGCCATCGTGGAAGAGGGCGGTTTTGAACGCGCCGCCGTGCGCTTGTCGATCACCCAGTCAGCGGTGTCACTGCGCCTGCGCTCGCTGGAAGTCCAGATGGGCACAGTGCTGATTGTGCGCAGTCGCCCACTCAAAGCGACCACAGCGGGGCGCCTGCTGCTCAAACACGCGATGCAAATGCGTTTGCTGCGTGCCGACCTGGATCGTGACCTGCGAGAACTGGCTCCCGGTGTGGCCGGTGCCGCCGGTGAGGCCGAGCGCATCTCGATCGCCGTCAATGCCGACAGCATCGCCACCTGGGCGCTGCCGGCACTGAGCCCGTTGGCGCATCAGGGCCTGGGACTCGAAATCATCACCGACGATCAGGACTTCACCTTCGAGTGGCTGCGTGAGGGCCGGGTGCTGGGCTGTGTGACGACCCTGCGCTCGGCATTGCGCAGCTGCAAGATCGAGCCACTGGGTTCCATGCGTTATGTCGCCGTGGCGCAGGCCGCGTTCGCGCAGGCACACTGCCCAAATGGCTTGAACCCGCATAACTTCAGCAGCTTGCCCTTTATCGCCTTCAACCGCAAGGACGACTTGCAGGCGGAGTTTGTGGCCGATGCCTGTGGGCTCAAACATGTGGCGCTGCGGCATCTGTATGTGCCCAGCTCCGAGGGCCAGTTGCAGGCGGTGCTGGCGGGTTGGGGGGTGAGTGTGCTGCCCGAGCTGATGGTCAGCGCGCCGTTGACGCAGGGCAGATTGGTCAATTTGATGCCGGGGCACACCCTGCCGGTGGCGCTGTTCTGGCATTGCTGGAACCTCAACTCAGTGGTTCTGGACGCCCTCACGCACGCCCTCAAGAGCGCCGCACTGACGGCTCTTTCGCACGGCGAAGTTCGCCACAAGACCGGACAGTAGCTATTTGCACGGATGGCCCAGATTTTGAAGGACTGGGCTAAGATGACAGCATGAATACCGCAGCCCCTACCAAAGTTTCGTTCAAACAGCGGATGCTGCAAGTGCGAGAAGACACGATTGTCCAGACGGTCAACCGGTTGTTGGCGGAAAAGGGTTTCGATGCCATGACCGTGGACGAGGTGGCCGCGCAGGTGGGCATTGCCAAGGCCAGCCTGTATAAACACTTCCCCAGCAAGGAAGACCTGGCTGCCGCCGCCATGGTGCGGGTGATGCGCCAGGCGCAAGACATGATTGCCGCCTTGCCGCCAGACGCAGCACCGCTGGACAACTTGCGGGCGGTGGTGCACTGGGTGCTGAAGGTCAAGCTCGCGGGTGACATGCCGACCCTGCCAAGCCAGAATTCGAGCCTGCGTGCCGCGCTGATTGCCAATCGTGATTACATGGATGGCCTGATGGAAATCAGCGAGCGTCTGGGCGGCTGGATCGAAGCGGCGCAGGCCGATGGCAGCCTGAACCCCGGCTTGCCAGCGATCGCGATCTTGTACACCTTCTTTGCCCGCGCCTGCGACTCGGTGGTCGAGTTTCTGCAGATGGGCGGACTATTCAGCGACGAGCAGATCATCGAACTGGTTCTGACCACCTGTTTTGATGGTCTAAATTGCCGCTAGCGCATGCTGGCAAACGGTTTTAAGCTATTTAAGTTAAATCCTCTGGCAAGCTTCACCTCAGCGCACGATCAACACGGGCGTCTTGCAGCCCGCCAGCACTTCCGTCGCGACCGAGCCCACCACCAGATTGACCAGCGCACCGTGCCCATGGGAGCCCATCACGATCAGGTCATACTTGCCTTCGGTGGCGATTTTGCTGATCAGCTCACCGGGCTTGCCGGTCTTCCAGATACATTGGGGCACAATTTTGTGGCGTTCCAGGTACTTCTTCACCGGATTCATCACCCGCAGACCTTCGTCTTCGTAATATTTGGCCACCAGTTCCTTGCCCAATGCGGTGCGAGCCTGTGTCGGCAATACCAACTGGGCTGTGAACGCGGTGTATTCATTTTTGGTTGAATACATGTCGTGGGCTGCCAGATAAGCCAGCATCTTCTTGGTATACGAACTGCCATCAACGGCCAACAGAACTTTCATCGAAGAACTCCTTTAAGGTGAGTTGAGTTTACCCAACGCCTGCACAAATGTCAGCCCAATGAAATCCTGACCTTCAGCGCACCAGTTCGGCCGACAGCCCGGCACTCAGCAAAGCACGCACCACATCGTCCACATGTTGCGGCCCGCGCGTCTGGATCACCAGCTCCACCTCGACATTCTGTGCCGCCAATGTGGTGAAGGCGCGCTGGTGGTGGACTTCGTTGATGTTGGCGCCCGCCTGTGCCACGGTGGCGGTGATGGCTGCCAGCGTGCCCGGCACATCCCGCGCGCTGACCCGCAGGCGCGCCAGTCGTCCGGCGCGCACCATGCCGCGCTCAATGATGGCGGCCAGCAGCAGCGGGTCGATATTGCCGCCACACAACACCAGCCCGACCCGCTTGCGCTGAAACTGCGCCGGATGCTTCAGCAGCGCTGCCAGGCCCGCCGCCCCGGCGCCTTCGACCAGAGTTTTTTCGACTTCCAGCAGCATCACGATGGCCTGCTCGATATCTCCCTCGTCCACCAGTAACAGGTCATTGACCTTGTCGCGAATGATGGCTTGTGTCAACCGACCCGGCGTGCCCACCGCAATGCCCTCGGCGATGCTGCTGGTGCCTTGCGGGTGCTGCGTGCCCTTGATGGCGTTGAACATCGCCGGAAAACGCTGGGTCTGCACCCCGACGATCTCGATGTCAGGGCGCAGCGCCTTGGCCGCCGTCGCCATGCCGCCAATCAACCCGCCGCCGCCAATGGCCACCACCAGCGTATCGAGCTCGGGCACATCGGCCAGCATCTCCAGCGCCACCGTACCCTGGCCGGCCACGATGTCCGGGTCGTCGTAGGGGTGCACAAACACCAGCCCCTGTTGCTGCGCCAGCGCCATCGCATGACCGCGCGCCTCCTCCAGGGTGCTGCCATGCAGCAGCACCTCGGCGCCAAAACCCCGGGTACGCTCCACTTTGACCCCTGGTGTGAACACCGGCATGACGATCACTGCCCGCACCCCCAGACGCTGGGCATGGTAGGCCACGCCCTGGGCGTGGTTGCCGGCGCTCATGGCGATCACACCGCAGGCACGCTCCTCGGGCTTAAGCTGCACCAGCTTGTTGCAAGCGCCGCGCTCCTTGAACGAGGCGGTGAACTGAAGGTTCTCAAACTTCAGGAACACCTGCGCGCCGGTGATCTCGGACAAGGTCCGCGATGCCACACAGGGGGTGCGCAACACCTGGCCCTGCAGGCGTTGCGCGGCGTGTTCAATGTCAGACAGAGTCAGCATGAAAGTCCTTTACAAATCAGGCGCGGGCACGGCTACCCAGCCAGGCGGCCGTGACGATCATCACCGCAGCCACCACCACGTTCCAGGTCAGCGCCCGCCCGCCGGTCAGCACCAGCATGGCGGTCGACAACAGAGGCGTGAGGTAGCTCAGGATACCGATCTGGCTGGCGTCACCGGTCTTGAGCGCCTTGTCCCACAAGAAGAAGGCAGCACCCATCGGCCCCAAACCGATGACCCCGATAAGCAGCCAGTCCCGCGTGTTTAAGGTGATGGCGGGCTCCAGCAGCGCATGACACAGAAGAGACAACACGCCTGAGGCCAGCGCAAAGCTGCCAATGGCTGCCGTTGGAAATGCTGCCACCCGTTTGGTCAACAACGAGTAGCTCGACCAGATCAATGCCGCCGCCACGGCCAGCAGGTAACCCCACGCGCTTCCCCCGGTGTGGCCAACCCCCACCGACGGCCCGCTGCCCAGAATGACCACTGCTGCGCCAGCAAAACCCAGCAAGGCGGCCAGCACATGCACGGTGCGCAGGCGCACACCCGGCAGAATCACCGGTGCCAGCACCACCATCAGCAACGGCCACAGGTAGTTGACCAGATTGGCCGACACCGGCGGTGCCAGCCGCAACGCCATGAACAGCAGAAAGTGGTAACAAAACAAACCATAGATGCCCATCAGCAACGTGGTCCACGGCACGCGCCAG
>NZ_JAGPBB010000025.1 GCF_018063565.1 Rhodoferax sp. | reverse complement strand
CGACCAAGTCATCGCAATTGACTTCTGTTTTTAAGGAATGTTAATAAGAATTTATCTTCTTTTTCGGAATCAAATTCAGCTCTATCGTTGCGCCTTCTTTCACCCAACGGAGCAAATCCATGCAAATCATCTTTGAATCCCGTGACGCCGATGGCCACCAGTTGCGCGACTTGTCAGTGGAGCGTGTGCGCTTTGCGCTACGGCGCCTGACCGCCTGGGTGCCCCACGCCCGGGTGCAGTTCTCGGATGTCAACGGACCCCGCGGTGGGGTGGACAAGCGCTGCCAGGTCGAGCTCAAGACCGACACCGCCGGCGTCGTTGTCATCACCTCGCTGGCGCATGACTGGCGCACGGCGCTCGACCGCTCGTTGACACGCGCCATCCGGGTACTGACGCGCAGTTTGCAGCGCAGCCAGAAACCTGTGCGCGGCCGCACTGCCCGGCTGGCCTTTGACAGCTGAATCCCATTCCACAAAACTCCACGAGCACGATCCATCATGAGCAACAGCTATTCAAACTTGTCAGCCGACCCGGGCCACCCCAGCTCGGCCGGTGCTGCGTCCATTGTTAGTCACCCTGAACAGGTGCGCCGCGTCTTGCGCAACACCTATGCGTTGTTGGCAATGACGCTTCTGTTTAGCGCGGGCGTGGCGGTGGCCACCCTCACGCTGCAACTGCCGGCACCGGGGCTGGTTCTCACGCTGGTGGGCTACTTCGGTCTGCTGTTTGCCGTGTTCAAACTGCAAAACAGCGTTTGGGCCTTGCCCGCCGTATTTGCCTTGACCGGCTTCATGGGCTACACGCTGGGGCCGTTGCTAACCCATTCACTCGCCTTGCCCGGCGGTGCGCAGACTGTGACGCTGGCGCTGGCGGCCACGGGTGCCACCTTTTTGGCCTTGTCAAGCTATGTGCTGCTGACCCGGCGTGATTTCAGCTTTATGGGTGGCTTCTTGTTTGTTGGCATGGTGATCGCGCTGATTGCGGGCATTGCCGCGATGGTGTTTGAGATGCCAGCGCTGGGGCTGGCGGTATCGGCGATGGTGGCTTTGCTGTCGGCGGGTTTGATCCTGTTTGAGACCAGCCGCATCGTGAGTGGTGGTGAAACCAACTATGTGATGGCCACGGTGAGCCTGTATGTGTCGGTCTTCAATCTGTTTACCAGTCTGCTGAGCCTATTTGGGTTGGGTGGCTCCAACGACTAATGCCTTGAAGATCTCGGAGAAACACATGAAATGCCCAACCTGCCCTGACACGACCCTGGTGATGAGCGACCGTCAGGGTGTCGAAATTGATTACTGCCCCGCCTGTCGCGGGATCTGGCTGGATCGAGGCGAACTCGACAAGCTGCTCGAACGGGCTGCCAGTGCTGTGGAACCCGCCTCCAGGCCAACACCGCGCGCTCGACCCCATGCGGACTTTGACGACTCCGATGACCTGCAGTTACCGCGCCATCCGCGCAGTCACAAGAAGTCATGGCTCAGCGAAATTTTCGATTGACGCAAAGAAAGGTTACCAAAATGCACAACCTCACAGGGTCTACCCGCAACCCACGTGCCAGTTCCGGCCCTGGTGTCAGCGCCGGGCGGCTCGGCAGACGATTCATCCCTCGCTCATTCACCACAAGGCAACCTTCCCCCATGCGCAAATATGCCCAAAACAGTCCGCAAGCTGCCGCCCGTATCGTGGCTTTGACCCTTGTTGCCGATGGCGATGTAGGCCCGGCTGAACTGGCCCTGCTCGATGCGCTTGCGGTCCACCAACAGCTTGGCCTGGAGCGCGACGCCTTGTATGCCGTTATTGACACTTTTTGCGAGGATCTGCTGTCAAGCAAGCAGCTCAACTGGGCCGACGTTTGTCCAGTGGACGAGTACACCCTGGCCGACTTGTTGAGCGAGGTGGACGATCCCGCCTTGCGTCGCAAGGTACTCGAGCTGTGCGTCAAGCTCGCCGAAGTTGACAACCATGTGGCACCGGCAGAGTCCATCGTCTTGAGCGCAGCCGTGGTGCATTGGAGTCTGCATTACAGGATGCTGACCGCCTCGTCGGCCGATGCCCATGCAAGTCCATAGCTGATAATCATGCAAGACGACCGACCGCGTTGGGATGGGGCTCGGATTTTCCAAATAGGTGAACCGGGTCAGAACAAACCGGAGTTTTTCCATGAAGAGGGACACCAAGGCATCACGTAAAGTGGTCAACGCCAATGTCAAACTTGAAGGCAAGGGCTTTGCCATGTCTTTTCAGGTCAGCGTACCTGCTGGACCCACTGCGGTTGGCGATCTCCTGCCATTTGCGCAGGCACTTTCCGACGCCATCGTGCATGAGACCACGCGTCTGGTGCAAGAAGCCGGTGAAACGGTCTCCTGCTCCAGCGGCTGCGGCGCATGCTGCAGAGGTTTTGTCGCCATCACGCAGGCAGAGGCACGGCAGCTTCACGACTATATTGCAGCACTTCCACCCGCACGACGAATCCATGTTGAAGCGCGATTCAAGCAGGCACACCTGCAGCTTGAGGCGGCTGGTCTTCTGAAAATCATCCAAACCGCTGAGTCATGGACCCTAGCGGACTACCAGGCGATGGTGACTGCGTATTTCCCGCTGGGTATTGCCTGTCCGTTCCTGGAAGATGAATCGTGTTCCATCTACCAGGTCCGCCCCATCACCTGCCGGGAATTCATGGTGACGTCACCAGCGCGACATTGTGCGGAACTTGATTCAGCCAAAGTGCGCCGCGTGACCTTGCCCTTGCAGGTTTTTCATGCGGTTGCCCGCTGGCAGGAGCCCGAGGACCACGATGGTCACCTGGAACCCTGGGTACCGTTGATCGTTGCGCCACACTGGGCGCAGTCGCATCCAGACAAGGCACCCACCAAAACCGGCCCGCAACTGCTGCAAAGCCTGCTCAATCGGATGCAGGCTGCCCAACCGTCAGCCTAGGGCAGCATCAAATGAACGTCGGGTAATGCGGGTCATAGACATGCGCTTTGACCAGTTCCAGCATGTTCTCGGGCCGTGAGCGCGACGCCAGGCCACGCTCAAACGCCACCTCTGCCACGGCGACCGCGATGTGCGCCGACACCTCGCGGATATTGGTCAGCGGCGGCAGCAGGGCACCCTGGTCCAGATCGGCTGGGGTCACATAGTCGGCCAGGGTTTGCGCGGCAGCCAGGAACATTTCGTCGGTGATGCGGGTGGCACCACAGGCAATCGCACCCAAACCCACACCAGGGAAGATGTAGGCGTTGTTGCCCTGGCGCGGCACCAGCGTGCGGCCCTGGAACGGCACCGGCGCAAACGGGCTGCCACAGGCAAACAGAGCTCGGCCATCGGTGCCCACGTAGGCTTCTTCGGCGGTGCATTCCGCCTTGGAGGTGGGGTTGGACAGTGCAAACACGATCGGGCGGGCGTTGATGTCGGCCATGGCACGCAGCACTTCGGGCGTGAAGGTGCCGCCCACAGCCGCCACGCCAATGATGGCGGTGGGCTTGAGCGTGTTGACGGCGCTTAAGAAATCCGCGACTCCGGCATGGTCATGCGCGTAGGGCTGTTTCTGTGCTGCCAGCCCTTCGCGCGACTTGACCACCAGACCCTTGGAATCGACCAGCCAGCAGTGCTGGCGTGCTTCCTCGGTGGCGATGCCTTGGGCTTCCATGGCGGCCACGATCAGGTCGGCAATGCCGGTGGCGGCTTCGCCCGCGCCGAGGAACAAGAATTTCTCGTCCGACAGTTGCGTGCCCTTGACACGCAGCGCCGAGAGCACACCCGCCAGCGCCACCGAGGCCGTGCCCTGAATGTCGTCGTTAAAGGTGCAAATCTTGTTGCGGTATTTTTCCAGCAGCCTGAAGGCGTTGTGGTTGGCAAAGTCCTCAAATTGGATGATCACGTCCGGGAACACCTCGCGTGCGGCGGTGATGAACTCGTCGATCAGCTCGTCGTAGGCCGAGCCGGTGACGCGGCGCCGGCGCAAACCAACGTAATACGGGTCGGCCAGCAAGCCCTCGTTGTTGGTGCCCATGTCGAGCGTGATCGGCAGGCAGATGGCGGGGTCAATGCCGGCGCAGGCGGTGTAGAGCGACAATTTACCCACCGGGATGCCCATGCCGTTGGCACCCTGGTCGCCCAGACCCAGAATACGCTCGCCATCGGTGACCACAATGATGCCGGCTTTGCGCGGCCAGTTGCGCAGGATGTCGGCAATGCGGCCGCGGTCGTTGATGCTGATGAACATGCCACGCGGGCGCTGGAAGATATGGCCAAAGCGCTGGCACGCCAGCCCCACCGTGGGGGTGTAGATCAGCGGCATGATCTCGTCGACGTGGTCACACACCACGCGGAAAAACAGTGCCTCGTTGCGGTCGTGCAGGGCACTCAGGGCAACAAACTTCTCCAGCGCATCAGGCAGCTTGCGCATGTGCTCCAGAAAGCGCGACATCTGCTCGTCCTGCGTGTGGATGTGCGGCGGCAGCAGGCCGCGTAGTCCCAGCGCGTCACGTTCGATCTCGGTAAATGCGGTGCCCTTGTTGCGCAAAGGGTCGGCCAGAAGTTTCACGCCATGCTCGATGGCGTTTGGGCTTATTTTCATACGTGTCGTCCTCATAGGTTGGAGTTCGAGCAGGCCCCCGCTCGAAAGGCAGCATCCTACTCCTTCGCGTCCAACCGTGACGCAGGTTGATAACTCGCTAAGTCGACACCCGCTTGCCACGTGCAGCCAACTCGTCGGCAAAGCTGCGCTTGGCCTCCGGGTAGATCAGCGTTTCTTCCAGGGAAATATGGTCCTGGCACAGCGCCAGAAACACCTCAACGTGGTGCTGCAACTCAGCCGGGTCAACCCAGTCTTCGCCTTGGGCGATGGCGCGCAGCATGGGCGCGAGCTCCAGCCAGTTTTGCTCGATCCAGCCATGGTCTTGCTGCAGGGTGCGCACGGCGTGCACCAGTTCAGTGTTGTCGCTGGACAGCAATGGCGGGAAAATATTTCTCTCTTCTTCGGCGTGGTGTTGGCGAGAGGTGCCGGAGAAAAACGCCTCGATACTGCCAATCTTCTGGCGAAACGCCATATCGTCGGCACCGGCCTCCAGTTGTGGCAGCAGGGCAGTCAACTCATCCAGATTCTTCTGGATTTGCTGGTGACAGGCATCGAGTGCCTGAAATCGGTCGGGTGGTGCAACGGTCGTCATTCGGCTCTCCTGATCAGGGTTGATTCACAAACTCGGGCGATGCTACTTTACCCAAGGTGTCAGCCACCTGACATCACGGCCGCCAGTGAACTGATTTTGATGTAAATCAACAAATTCCAATATTTCGGAATTCTTTGGCCCAAAATTCCCGGTCGGTCAGCGTACCATCGCGCAACCTGCGGCGGTGCGAGGCATCTCACTGCGGGACAAGGAGACCACGTTGCAACCCACCAACACCCAAAATCCGGCCTATTTTCACAAGGTCGTCGACTGCCAATGGGCCTGCCCGGCCCATACGCCCGTTCCTGAGTACATCCGCCTGATCGGACAAGGCCGCTACAGCGACGCATACATGATCAACTGGGTGAGCAATGTCTTTCCCGGCGTGCTCGGTCGTGTTTGCGACCGCCCGTGTGAGCCCGCCTGCCGGCGCGGGCGGGTCGAAGAAAACAACGGTGCCAAGCCGGAGGCGGTGGCGATTTGCCGCCTCAAACGGGTGGCGGCGGACAACAAGGACTCGGTCGCCGACCGAATGCCGGCAATTGCGCCATCCAACGGCAAACGCATCGCCTGTGTGGGTGCCGGCCCGGCGTCTTTGACCGTGGCGCGTGACCTGGCCCCGCTGGGCTACGAGATCACCATCTTTGACGGCGAAGTCAAGGCCGGCGGCTTTATCCGCAGCCAGATTCCGCGCTTTCGCCTGCCCGAGGAAGTGATTGACGAAGAGGTGGGCTACATCCTCAATATGGGTGTCAACTTCCGCCGAGGTGAGCGGATTGATTCGTTGAAAGCGCTTATGCAACAAGGCTATGATGCTATCTTTGTTGGTAGCGGTGCGCCGCGCGGCCGCGAGCTTGACGTGCCAGGGCGCCAGGAAGCAGCCGCCAATATTCACATCGGTATCGACTGGCTGGCCAATGTGTCGTTTGGCCACATCACCACCGTCGGAGAGCGGGTGATCGTGCTCGGTGGCGGCAATACTGCCATGGACTGCTGCCGCTCAGCGCGGCGCATGGGCGGCAAGGACGTCAAAGTGGTGGTGCGCAGCGGCTTTGAGGAAATGAAAGCCTCGCCGTGGGAAAAAGAGGACGCACAGCACGAGGGTATCCCGATCCTGAACATGCATGTGCCCAAAACGGTGGAGCATGTGAACGGCAAGCTCACCGGCATGACCTTTGAGATTGTGCGCGCCGAATACGACGCCAAAGGCCGGCGCAGCCTGATTCCCACGGGTGAACCCGATGTGCATCTGGAGTGCGACACCGTGCTGGTGGCCATTGGGCAAGAGAATGCTTTCCCATGGATTGAACCCGACTGCGGCATTGCCTTTGACAAATGGGGCTTGCCGGTGCTGGGTGAGGGCACCTTCCAGTCCAGCATCAAGAACGTGTTTTTTGGTGGCGATGCGGCGTATGGCCCGAAAAACATCATCACGGCAGTGGCGCACGGCCACGAGGCGGCGGTGTCGATTGACCGGATGCTCAACGGCGAGGATGTGACAAGGCGCCCGGCCCCCACCACCAACCTGATGTCGCAAAAGATGGGCATCCACGAGTGGAGCTACCGCAACGACGTGTCCAACGACCACCGTTTTGTGGTGCCCTGGGCCAAGGCCGAGACCGCACTGGCCAGCATCAAGATCGAAGTGGAGCTGGGCTTTGATGCCGCCACCGCCTTCAAGGAAGCCAGCCGTTGCTTGAACTGCGACGTGCAAACGGTGTTCAACCGTAGTACCTGTATCGAGTGTGATGCCTGCGTGGACATCTGCCCGATGGACTGCATCACTTTTACGGCCAATGGCGACGAGAGCGAACTGCGCGGCCGTTTGAAGGCGCCAGCCAACAACAAGACTCAAGACCTCTATGTGTCTGCCGATCTCAAAACCGGGCGTGTGATGGTGAAAGACGAAGACGTCTGCCTGCACTGCGGTCTATGTGCCGAGCGCTGCCCCACCGGTGCGTGGGACATGCAGAAGTACCTGTTCAAGACCACCCAAGCCGGGCCGCGCGCGCGTGACCCCAAGCCGGTCGCCCCGGCAACCCTTATTGCCCAGCCGGAGGCCGCATGAAGCGCATCGAAGCCATCAACGATTTCGTCATCAAATTTGCCAACGTCAACGGCTCGGGCTCGGCCAGCGCCAATGAGCTGTTTGCCAAGGCCGTGATGCGCATGGGCGTGCCCGTGAGCCCGCGCAACATCTTCCCCAGCAACATCCAGGGAATGCCGACCTGGTACGAGGCCCGCGTGTGTGAAAAAGGCTATCACGGCCGCCGTGGCGGTGTCGACATGATGGTGGCCATGAACCCGCAAACCTGGGACGCCGACATCGCCGAGATTGAAACTGGTGGATACCTGTTTTACGACAGCACCCGCCCGATGCCGGCTAACAAGTTCCGCGACGACGTCCACACCATGGGTGTGCCGCTGACCGAGATCGCCAACAATGCCTATACCGACCCGCGCCAGCGCCAGTTGTTCAAGAACATCATTTACGTGGGCGCGCTGTCGGTGCTGCTCGATGTGGATGCCGAGGTGTTCGAAAAACTCTTTGCCGAGCAGTACAAGGGCAAGGAGCGCTTGCTCGAATCGAACGTGCAGGCACTGCACCTGGGCCGCAACTACGTCAAGGAACATATGCAAGCGCCGCTGGGCATCCGGGTGCAGCGTGCTGACAACGTGGGCGACCAGATCTTCACCGACGGCAATAGCGCCTCCGGGCTGGGCCTGGTGTATGGCGGTGCCACCGTGGCGGCCTGGTACCCGATCACCCCCTCCACCTCGATCCCCGAGGCTTTCCAGAAATATTGTTCCAAGTTCCGGGTCGACCCGGCCACTGGCCAGCACAAATTTGCCATCGTGCAGGCCGAAGACGAGCTGGCCAGCATTGGCATGGTGATTGGCGCCGGCTGGAACGGCGCCCGTGCTTTCACGGCCACCTCAGGCCCCGGCGTGTCGTTGATGACCGAGTTCATTGGTCTGGCCTACTTTGCCGAAATTCCGGTGACCATCGTCAATGTGCAGCGCGGCGGCCCCAGCACCGGTATGCCAACACGCACTCAGCAGTCGGACCTGCTCTCGTGCGCCTACGCCTCGCATGGCGATACCAAGCATGTGCTGCTGTTCCCGCAAGACCCGTACGAGTGTTTCACGCACAGCGCGGCCGCACTAGACCTGGCCGAGCGCCTGCAAACCCCGATTTTTGTCATGCTTGATCTCGACATCGGCATGAACCAGCGGCTGTGCAAACCGTTTGACTGGGACGACAGCAAAGAATACGACCGCGGCAAGATCATGACCGCCGAAGAACTTGAAGCGGGCAAACCGTTTGGCCGCTACCGCGATGTGGACGGCGACGGTATCCCGTGGCGCACGCTGCCGGGCACGCACCCCAGCAAAGGTGCCTTCTTTACCCGCGGCACCTCGCGCAACCCGCAAGCCATGTACTCCGAGGCTGGCCCGGATTACATCTACAACATGGAGCGGCTGATCCGCAAGTTCAAAACCGCCGAAACGCTGGTACCGCAGCCCATCCTGCGTAAAGCGCTGGCACCCACGCGTCTAGGGGTGATGTATTACGGCTCCACCACACCGGCGATGCGTGAGGCACTCGATGTGCTTGAACGCAATGGCGACCATGTCGATGCATTGCGGCTGTGCGCCTTTCCGTTCCCGGATGCGGTGCGTTACTTCCTGGCCGAGCACGACACGGTGTTTGTTGTCGAGCAGAACCGCGACGCGCAAATGCGCACCATGCTGATCAACGAGCTCGACGTGAACCCGGCCAAGCTGGTGAAAGTGCTGCACTACGACGGCACGCCGATCACTGCGCGCTTCATCATCCGCAGCATCCACGAGAGCGTCGCCAAGAGCGCGCAGGCCCATGAGGCCAAGGAGACCGTATGACTTTCATCGCCAAACCGCGCCTGCATCACCCAACTTTGCACACCAACAAGGTCGGCTACACCCGGCGCGACTACGAGGGCCGCATTTCGACCCTGTGTGCCGGCTGCGGCCACGACTCGATCTCGGCGGCCATTGTGCAGGCCTGCTGGGATCTCGACATCGAGCCACACCGCGTGGCCAAGCTCTCGGGCATTGGCTGCAGCTCCAAAACGCCCGATTATTTTTTGGGTGCCAGCCATGGCTTTAACACTGTGCACGGACGCATGCCCAGCGTATTGACCGGGGCCAACCTGGCCAACCGCACGCTGATGTACCTGGGCATTTCGGGCGATGGTGACTCGGCCTCGATCGGACTGGGCCAGTTTGCCAATGCCATGCGCCGGGGTGTGCGCATGGCCTATATTGTTGAAAACAACGGCGTCTATGGCCTGACCAAGGGCCAGTTTTCCGCCACTGCCGACCGCGGGTCCAAGAGCAAGAAGGGTGTGGTCAACAGCGACTCCCCGGTCGACCTGGTGGGCATTGCGCTGCAACTCGGTGCCACCTATGTGGCGCGCAGCTTCTCGGGCGACAAGGCGCAACTGGTGCCGCTGATCAAAGGCGCCATGGAACATGGCGGCGCCGCCTTCATCGACGTGATCAGCCCTTGTGTGACCTTTAACAACCACGGCGGCAGCACCAAGAGTTACGACTATGTGCGCGCGCACAACGAAGCGGTAAGTCGCATCGACTTCATCACCCCAGGCAGCGAAATCACGGCTGACTACCCCGCGGGCTCGGTGGTCGAGGTGGAGCAACACGACGGCACCTCGTTGCGCCTGCGCAAGCTGCATACCGACTACGACCCGACCGACCGCTTTGCCGCCATGGCCTACATGCAAAGCCGCGCCGCCTTGGGTGAGATCGTGACCGGTCTGCTCTACATTGACCCGCTGGCCACTGACTTGCATATGGCGCTCAACACCATCGCTTCGCCGCTCAACACGCTGAACGCCAAGCAGCTCAACCCGGGCAAGACAGCACTGGATAAAATCAACGCCTCTTTGAGGTAAAAATGCCTCTAGCTCATACTGAGTAAGTGCAGACAGCTATCGATTTATTTCTTGTTATCCAGGAGCAGGCCATGACCGAACGCACCGTATTTCAATCCATGGCGCAGCGCCACGTCATCAGTGTGCTGCCCAGCGCCTCGGTCTACACCGCGGCTTGCGTGATGACACGCACCAACAGCAGCAGTGTGCTGGTGATCGATGCGGCCAACGCCATGATGGGCATCGTGACCGAGCGCGACATGATCACCCGGGTGCTGGCCAAATCGCAGGACGCCAGCCGCATTTTGGTGACCGAGATCATGACCCGCGGCCCGCACTGCGTGACGCCAGAGACCAAGGTCACCGATGCTGTGCTGATCATGATCGAGCGCGGCTTCCGGCACTTGCCGGTCGTCACCGCTGACACCAACAAGATTTTGGGCGTGTTCTCGGTGCGCGATGCCATGCCGCGCGAAGTCAACGCGGCAGTCAGTCTGGCGGAATTCAACGAGCAGGTGAACGACGCGCTCGGTTGATCACTTTCAGCGACATCACTCGGCTGACCGCCACCGTCTATGCCGCGTGCTTCTGTCTGTGCGGTGCCTGAAGCTGTTATCCCGACGCTTGGGTCGAAGCGTGAGCCCGTCTGGCGATCACTTGGCTTATCAATTCCTTGAGCTGCTGGCGGCTGATTGGCTTCACGATGTATCCGTCCACCCCAGCTTGAAACCCCGCTTCCTGCTCCTCTGGAAGGGCGGCAGCGGTTAACGCAAAGATTGGTGTCCTCACTGAGTCCGGGTTGGCGGCTTCGCGCGCGCGAATCCTGCGCGTTGCCTCCAAACCGCCCATCACAGGCATTTGCATATCCATCAGAATCAGGTCAAAGGTGTCCTGTGCATGCAGGTCCAGCGCCTCCTGGCCATTTTGCGCCAGCGCGTGGTGGTGATCCCACTTTTCAAGCAAGGTCAGAATCAGCATCTGGTTGACCGGGTGGTCTTCGACCACCAGTATCTTCAGGGTTTCGCTCGGCTGTTGCAGGTTATGCCGAGTCACCAGTTGCTTGGCTGGTGCCTCCTGTGCTGACCCTACCTCGCGGGCAAACAGGGTCTGAATGGCCAGCTCCAACTCATGCTGCGCAACCGGTTTGGTCAAATAGGCATCAATGCCGAGTTCGCGGCATTGCGCACCTTGACCCGGGCTGGCTACCGAAGACAGCAAGATGATCTTGATGGTAGAAAACCGGGGATCTCGTCTCAAACGACTGACAAACTCAAACCCGTCCATGCCGGGCATATGAAAGTCCAGCAGCAACAAGTCAAAACGCTGTACTTCGGACTCGTTGAGGATGGTGAGCGCCGAGGGTCCCGATGCCGCCTCAGTCAATTGCATGCCCCAGAGCTGCACCATGCGACCCAGCACCTGGCGATTGACTGCGTTGTCGTCGATCAGCAAAGCCCGTTTGTTTCGCAGATCCGGCAGTGGCACAGTCATACGCTCTGCGGCGGCCAACCCGAACGGCAGAAGCACATGAAAGGTGCTGCCGTGACCACTTTGACTCGCAACCCAGATGCGCCCACCCATCAAGGTGGCCAGGCGGTTGCAGATCGTGAGTCCCAGACCGGTACCGCCATAGCGGCGGGTGGTGGTCGAGTCCTCCTGCGTAAAGGCCTCGAAAATGAGTCTCTGCTTGTCGTCAGGTATGCCAATGCCGGTATCGCGGACGGCAAACTCCAATTGCACCACGTCCACGTCTTGGGACTGTACAGAAACCATCAGCTCGACCTCTCCAGCCTCGGTGAACTTGAGCGCATTGTTGAGCAGGTTGATGAGGATCTGGCGCAGGCGCCCCGGGTCGCCTTGAACGTGGCGTGGCACATCGTGGCGAACATCGCAAATCAGCTCAAGCTGACGCTCCTGGGCACGCATGGAAAGCGGTTTCATCACCGTGCTCACCAGACTGTGCAGATCGAACGCAATTCTTTCCACCACCATCTTCCCGGCTTCCATCTTGGAGAAGTCCAGAATGTCGTTGATGATGGTCAGCAGACCGTCGGCCGAGGATTTGACAATATTGAGATAGTCACGCTGCTCATTCGTGAGTTCGGTTTCAAGCGTCAGATCGGTCATGCCAATGACGCCATTCATCGGGGTGCGGATCTCATGGCTCATCGTGGCCAGAAAATCTGATTTGGCACGGCTGGCGTCCTCGGCGCGACGCACACTGGCCTGCAATTCAAGCTCAAGTGCCTCGCGTCTTGCCACCTCTTTGGCCAACGCAGAATTATCGTGTTGCAATTGAATGGTGCGCTGGCGCTGGCGGTCAAATGCGATCGCCGCCCACAACAGCAGGAAAGGAAAGACGCTCAGCGTGTACAGAAACAAGCTGGAACTGATGTGACCATACACCGTGTCCCGATCAATGACGGTGACCAGCGATAGCGCAATGCCGGGAACAGGCGTGCGCAACACCAGTTGATCTGACACTCCTAACGGCGCGTGCGTCAGAGCTGACAGTGGCAACAACCGATCGGCCGGGCGGGCCATCAGGTCCGCAATGAGGTCCGGGTCAAACGTCGTTGGGTTGTCGGCGACGGCCAGATTCAGGCCTTCCGGTGAAATCAGCAGTTCCTGGTAGTCTGGTGATGGCGTGCCGTTGCCCCCGGCGATCAACAGCGGCGCCAACTTCGTGAGGTCGCCGGTGGTGAGCACGACACCACTGTAGGTGCCTTTGTGCATTACGGGTGCACTCGCCGCAATCAGCCGGTGCCTGGCATCGACCCACAACTTGGCTTCTTTCCGAAAGCCAGCCGGTAGATCCAGCTTGGGGCCAACGCCTGAACTTTGCTCTGACAAGGCAACACCGCTTTCGTCAAAGAAAACAATCTCGCTGAGCAACGGTGTGCCGCGAACGATTTTTTGCTCTTTCTTGCGCCGGAAACGCTGATCAATGGCATCCAGATTGGCAATCAGCCCGTACTGCAGCGACATGCCCAATGCCTTATTGACCAGATAGGCATCAATCTCGAGGCTCTCCGCCAGATCGACCGTTTCGTCGCGGCGCTCGATCATCTGGTCGCCGATCGCCGCCGCTCGCCGCTGGCTGTCGGAAATCAGGCGGGCATCGGCGTTGGTGCGCAGCAGCGCCTGGGCAGAAAAAACATTCCACAGCAAGACCAGGGTGTAAAGACAAAAACTTGCCGCCAGAACCAGCGGCCAGCGCAATACGACGCGCCCGAACATTGCGGTGTTCCTTGAATCCAGCTTTTGTCCGATGGACCTGAATCAGCTCTTTCTAGCAAAAAAGTCCGGGAAATAGCGCCTTATACCGGGGTAATACTTGTCAACCAGTCTGTCGTAACTGCCATCTGTTTTGATCTTGAGCAGGTATTCATCGAACGCCTTGCGCAGCTCAGGGGCATCCTTCGGGAACGCCGCGGCCAGGTCCTGGTGCTCTGAAATCGGGCCAATCACCTTGATCTGACCCGCCCACTTCTTCAGGTCCAGAATCGCATCCGGGACGTCAAGCAGGGTCAAATCGGCGTCCTTGTTGAGCAGGGCGGGCACCATTTCATTGAGATTGGTGTTCTTGGTATAGGCCTTGAGGTCGATACCTACACCCTTGAGACCATAGTTGGACGGGTCCAGACAGGTGCGTTCCATCACCAGCAGACTGTTTTTGCCAATCAGGGACTTGGTTTCCACGATGTCCTTGAGCAAATCCTTCGAGCCCTTGATCGGGGTGAATTTGGCATCCGCGCGCGCCACCAACAGCACCTGCGACGGGAACGTCGGCTTGGAGTACAGCAATACGGCCTCACGCCAGGGCAGCATGGTGAAACCGGTGGCAATCATGTCCCCCTTGACCGGAAAGTCGCCTGTCAGGGTCACCTCGGCACCCTTGCGCACCACGTCCTTGCCCAGCAGGTCACGAATGACGTTGTAAAAATCGGTGTAGACCAGCGTGTACTTGACCCCGATGTGCTTGGCAAAGCCCTGCGCCAGTTCAACGTCAAAACCATCGCCCGAACCGGTCACAAAATTGGCGTACTTGATACCCAGGTGACGCAATTCACCTTTGGCCTGGATGTCTTTCAGGTCAGCAGCAGCCGCGACCGAAACAAAGGCGGCAAGCGTCAGCGAAACCAACCAGAAAATTGGTGCCTTTAGATTGGTCATGACTAGTCCTTTCAAAAACCAGAAACACTTGGCATCGACCGGCCCGCTGACAGCACTCTCAGTCACCAAACGAGATCCCAAGGTCGCGCCCGGTTTGCAGGGTGTCGCAGTCCAGCGGCACGTTACGCATACGCCCGGCCACTTCTTCCAGGCCTACATAGTCCACGCCGTTGATGCCCAGCGCCACCATCACACCGCTTTGGCCCGCATCCAGACCGCGCACCGCACCAGCGCCAAAGCGCAGCGCTGCGAGTCGGTCAAACGCCGTGGGGCTGCCGCCGCGTAGCAAATGGCCCAGCACCACCACGCGAGTGTCCTTGCCGGTCACGGTGCCCAGCCGGTTGGCCACGCTCTCGCCAATGCCGCCCAGCCGCTCGGCGTGGCCCACTTCAGCTGGAGCCACCAGCCCCAACACGCCGTCTTTGGCCTTGGCACCTTCGGCCACCACCACGATCGTGTACAGGTGGCCATGCGCCTCGCGCTCGCGCACCTTGGCCACCACCTTGTCGAGGTCGTAGCCAATTTCGGGGATCAGAATGGCATGGGCGTTGCCGGCAATGCCCGCATGCAGCGCAATCCAGCCGGCGTAGCGGCCCATCACCTCGACCACCATCACACGCTGGTGGCTCTCGGCGGTGCTGTGAAGCCGGTCCAGACACTCGGTGGCAAAACCCACAGCGGTGTCAAAACCGAACGTGGTCAGCGTCTTGTCCAGATCGTTGTCGATGGTTTTGGGCACACCCACCACCCGCAAACCCTTGCGGTGCAGTGCTTCGGCAATGGTCAGGGAGCCGTCGCCGCCAATCGACACCAGCGCGTCAATTTCATGGGTGGCGAAGTAAGTCAGCAATTCATCTGAACGGTCGATTTCGCGTACGCTGCCGTCGGGCATATTGACCGGGAAATGCAGCGGATTGCCTTTGTTGGTGGTGCCGAGAATGGTGCCGCCCAGGTGCCCGATGCCACGCACCTTGTCACGCGTCAGGCGGTAAACGCCACCCTCGGGGTAACGCTCGGGAAACATAATGCCGTTGAAGCCGTCGCGGATGCCGTAACACTGCCAGCCCAGGTTATCGGATGCGATCACCACCGATTGGATCACCGCGTTCAGGCCCGGTGCATCGCCACCGCCGGTGCAGACTGCAATGCGTTTGATAGTTTTTGCCATGCTGAAGTCCTCAGGTTAAGTCGTGGGGGGTTTCCCCATGTCGCCATTGTGCCGCAAGGCCATGGCCGAAGGGCGTCAAGGCATCTGATTTTGCTGCTGAAACGATACTATGTTTATAGCTACAAATACATATAGAACATGCGCTAGAGGCCAATTTCATTCCCAGTTACTTAACAGCCAGGGCCTGCAAGCGGCCCAGCTTGTGCGCCAGCTCCACGGCCGAACTGACGCCCATTTTTTCAAAAATATTGGCCCGGTGAAACTCCACTGTGCGCGGCGTGATGCCGAGCTGGTCGGCAATGTTCTTGTTGTACTGGCCGCGCACCAGTTGATCCAGAACCTCCCGCTCGCGCGGACTCAAACTGGCAAGGGCCAGGCGCATGCGCTGCGCCTCTGCTTCGTCGCTGCGGGTGTGTTGCGCTGCAGCCAGCGCTTGCTCCACCCGGTCCACCAGCTCGTTGTCCTGAAACGGCTTTTCCAGAAAGTCCCAGGCACCGTTTTTGACCGCCGCCACGGCCATGCCGACGTCGCCATTGCCGGTAAGAAACAGCACCGGCCAGGGACAGGCCAGTGCCTTGAGCTGCTCGAAAGTGACCAGCCCCGAAATCGGCGCCATGCGCACATCCAGCAAAACCACTGCGTGACCCCAATCACCCTGGCGCGACCGCATCGTGTCAAGAAAGACCTGGCCGCCGTCCCATGGGGTCGGTGCAAAACCGCGCGAGTCAAACAACCAGACCAGACCGTCACGAATGTCGGGGTCGTCGTCAACAATGTGTACTTCAGGGCGGGTCATGGGGTCTCCGGTTGGATCGTATTTTGCGGCGCCAATGGCAAAGCTGCGCTGAAGCGTGCACCGCCCAGCACCGGGTCACGCCCCACTTCCATGCGCCCATGGTGGGCTTCGACAATCGAGCGGCAGATGGCCAGGCCCATGCCCATGCCGCCTTCCTTGCGACTGACAAAAGCGTTGAAGATGCTGCTGTAGGCGTCTTCACTGACGCCCGGGCCGGTATCGGCCACCGACAGCAGCGCCAGCCCGGCCTCCAGATCCTGGCGCAAATCCAGCCACACCTGCGGGGCCTGGCTACCGCGCGCCGCCCAGTCCTGCGCGTTGCCCAACAGGTTGGCCACCAGGTGCTCCAGCAGCAACTCGTCCGCTTCGATCCAGATGGGCTGCGCCGGAGGCTGCCAACGCGGCGCGACAGCGGCAGAGTCCGTCCAACCGGCCAGGATGCGTGTCAACAGCGCCACCAGGTCAAGGCGCTGGCGTGACAGTTCACGCCGACGCGCAAAGTCATTGACGCGGCGGATGATGCCACCGGCACGCTCGGCCAGCCGCGCCATGCGTTCCACCACCGGCAGCAACTCGGGCAGGCTGATGTTTGCGTCACGCAACCGATTGAGTAGTCCGTTGGCAAAGCTGCTCAGGGCACCCAGCGGCTGGTTCAGCTCATGGGCCAGGGTGGAGGCCACCTCGCCCACCGCGATCAGGCGGCCTGAGGCCTCGAGCTTTTCCTGCTGAGCGGCAGCCATGCGCTGGGCGCGTTTGCGCTCACTGATGTCCATCACCGAGCTCATCCAGCCCATCTGCACACCGCCGGCGGTGTTGAGCGGTGCCTCGTGGATCAGCACGTCAATCAGGTGGCCGTCGCGGTGGGCAAACTGCACCTCCACACCTTCGTCCTGCGTTCCGCTGGTCATCAGGCTCTCATGCACCCGTGCCAGCGACTCGGCCTGATCTTGCGGCCAATACGGAAACGGTGTGCTGCGCCCGATCAGCTCGCTGGCGTCATATCCCACCATGCGCGCAAAGGCCGCATTCACGTACAGGATGCGCCCAGCCAGGTCCCAGGCGCGCAGGCCGATGGTGACCGAGCTCTCCATGGCGGTGCGCAAGGCCACCTGCGCCTGCAACAACGCCTGCACCTGCTGACGCTTGACAAAGTCGCGCCGCAAGGCATACAGCGCCACCAGCATGCCCAGTAAACACAGCAAGGCGACCAGGAAAAAAATGCGCGGCACGGTGGCCGGCTGCGCCTGGATCTGGTCGACTTGCAGAAACAGGTCGGTCCCTGGCAGGTTCAGTGCCACCCGGTAGTCGCTGCCGTCTGTCGCAGGCCAGGGGCGGGTATCCGCCGCGGCAGGCGGGTCCAGGTGCAAAACCACCCGATGCTCCTGGGCAAACCAGGCGGGTACGAGTGCTGCCAGCGCTCGCTGCAGCGAGACTGCTGCCAGATAGTTGCCAACAAACTGGCCACGCTCAAAAAACGGTACCGCCAGCCACACCACATCGGTGGCGCTGCCATCGGCCTGGCGCATCCAGCCCGCGTAAGCGGCACGGCGCAAACCCTGCGTCGTGGCTTGCATCAATGTCAGTGCCTGGGCGTTGTCCGGGTGCGTTGAATGATCAGCCCGCCAGCGCGCTGGCCCCAACGCCGGCACACCGATTGCACGGGATGCCATCCAGCCGCTGGCCAGCAATACCCCCGGTTCGCGCCACAGCATCCCGCCTTGCAAGGCCGGTGCCGCGGATGCCCCTGCCTGCGCATCGGCGCCCTGCAGCACAACCTGACGCGCCAGCACCAGCAGGTCGTCTTCAAGCCGCCTGAAATGGAACTGCACACTTTGCTCCAGCCACTGTGCATCGGCCGCACGACGCCGGGCCGCCTCTTCCTGCTCGAAATTGTTCAGGTACAACAGCAACATCGCCACCAACCCCAACAACAAGGCCAGCAGACCGAGCAGCCAGAGCAGCGCCAGCCGATTGCGACCCGCCGGGCGCGACACCGACTTTTGCAGCAAGGCAAAGTCAAGTGAATGGTCAGCAGGCGAGTAGGCTGAGTGGGCCATCGGTGGCAGCGGATGATGAAACGTGGGTCCCCGCATAATAGCCAGCATGTCAGCACCCGTGTTATGTGTCAGCTCCGACCGCCGGCAATGGCTGCGTGCCATGGGTGTTGCTGCCTTGGCCGTGCAGGGACGACACGCCAAGGCAGCGCCGATCACCCTGCGCTTTTCACATGTGGTCGCTGAAGAAACACCCAAGGGCCTGGCGGCCACCCGTTTCAAGGCACTGGTCGAGCAACGCGCCGGCGGGCGCATCAGGGTGCAGATTTTTCCCAATGCGCAGCTGTATGGCGATCACGACGAAATGCGCGCCCTGCAGTTGGGTGCCGTGGATCTGGTGGCACCATCACTGTCAAAATTTGGCCGCATCGGCCTGCCCGAGTTCGAACTGTTTGACCTGCCTTTCTTGTTCGATGATCTGGCGGATGTGCGCCGCATCACCAAAGGCCCGCTGGGGCAAAAACTGTTCAAGGGGCTGTCCAATCAGGGCTTGCAGGGTTTGGGCTACTTTGACAACGGTTTCAAGCAGATGAGCGCCAACCGGCCACTGCGACATCCCGCGGACTTCGCGGGTTTGCGGATGCGGGTGCAAGCATCCCGCGTGATTGCGGATCAAATGCGTGCGCTGGGTGCCCATCCGGTCACACTGGCATTCAGCGAAACCCGCCAGGCGCTGGCCAGTGGCGTCGTGGATGGCACCGAGAACCCGGTCTCCAACTTCTGGACCCAGTCCATGCACGAGGTCCAGACCGACCTCAGCCTCACCCAACACGGCTACCTCGGTTACGCCGTCGTCACCAACCAGCGCTTCTGGCAACACCTGCAACAGGCAGACCGTGCCCTGATCGATCAAGCTTTGCAAGAGGCGCTGGCCTACGCCAACCAGATTGCCGACGACCACAACGACCGGTCCCTGGCCACGCTCAGACAAACCGGGATCACCCGCGTTCACACCCTGACTGACAGGCAACGCACCAGCCTGCAACATGCGGTGCGCCCGGTACACCAGCAACTAACCCAACGCATCGGCGCAAGCTGGACTGAGGCATTGCAGGCGGCACTGGCGCAACGCCTCTAATGGCTCAGGGTCCGGCCGCTCTAAAGTACCACGCCGCGTTTTTTCAGAATACGCGGCAGAATCAGGACACCAATCACGACAAAGATCATGATCACGGAGACCGGGCGCTGCAGGAACACCATGGCACTGCCTTCACCGATCGACATCGCGTTGCGCAGCTGAGCCTCGGCCAGCGGGCCTAGAATCATCGCCACCACCACCGGCGCCGACGGAATGCTGAAGCGGCGCATCACCAAACCCAGCACCCCAATGCCATACAACAGGAACAGGTCAAACATGCTTTGGCGCATGCCATACGCCCCTACCGTGGCAAAAATCAGGATACCGGCGTAGAGCCGTGGGCGTGGAATCTTGAGCAACTTGACCCACAGGCCCACCAGCGGCAGGTTCAGCACCAGCAGCATCACGTTGCCAATATAGAGCGAGGCAATCAGCGCCCAGACCAGGGCCGCCGAGTTGGTAAACAACTGCGGGCCGGGCTGAATGCCGTAGTTCTGAAACGCCCCCAGCATGACCGCCGTGGTGTTGGACACCGGAATGCCCAACGTCAGCAGCGGAATCATGGCGGTGGTCACGGTGGCGTTGTTGGCGGCTTCGGGGCCGGCCACACCTTCAATGGCGCCCACCGTGCCAAACTCTTCGCGGTTGCTACCTTTGGCCAGGTTTTTCTCAACGGCGTAGCTCAAAAAGGTGGGTATTTCGGTGCCACCGGCCGGAATACAGCCAAACGGCGCGCCAATGGCGGTGCCGCGCATCCACGCCGGAATCGAACGACGCCAGTCGGCGCGCGACATGGTGACGCGGGTCAGTTTGTGCTCGTGGCGGATCTGCCTGCCCTCAAACAGCACCACATGCATGGCCTCGGCCACGGCAAACAGGCCCACGGCCACCAATACGATGTTGATGCCATCGAGCAGCTCGGGCACGCCAGCGGTGTAGCGCGCCTGTCCGGTGATCTGGTCCATGCCGATCAGACCAATGGCCAGGCCAATGAACAGCGCCAGCAAGCCGCGCAAGGTGCTTTGGCCCAAAACCGCACTCACCGTAGTGAACGCCAGCAGCATCAGCATGAAATACTCGGGCGGGCCCAGTTGCACGGCGTAATTGGCGAGCATCGGCGCAAACAGCGTGACCACCACCGTGGCAAACGTGCCGGCAATGAACGAGCCGATGGCCGAGGTAGCCAGGGCCGCACCGGCGCGCCCGCTTTTGGCCATCTTGTTGCCCTCCATCGCGGTCACCATGCTGGAGCTGTTGCTGGGCGTGTTGAGCAAGATCGACGTGGTCGAACCACCATACATCGCACCGTAATAGATACCGGCAAAAAAGATCATTGACGCGGTGGCGTCCACCTTGGCGGTGATCGGTAGCAGCATGGCCACCGCGGTGGCCGGGCCAATGCCGGGCAGCACGCCAGTGGCGGTACCCAAGGCGCAACCAACAAAGGCCCACATCAGGTTGGCCGGGGTGCCGGCGGTGGCAAAACCATTGACCAAATGGGTCCAGACATCAATTTCCATCAGATCCACCCACCTTGCGTCAGACCTGGCAGCTTGATCGCCAGAAACTTACCAAACACCCAAAACACCGGTACCGAGATCAGCAAGCCACTGACCAGATCGATCACCCAGGGCTTCCAGCCGCGTAGCGTCTCGCCCTCGGCCTCACGCAGCCCGCGTGCGGCAAACACAAAACACAGCGTGCAACTGAACACAAAGCCGACGGTGTCGATTAGGGCGGCGCTGCCCAGCATGCCCGCCGACATCCAGGCAAAACCCAGCCAGAACGGATGCGCGTCGCCACTCGAAGGTTCTTCCATCTCGCGAAACCCGCCAGTGCGAATCTCGTAAAACATGAAGCCGCTGCACAACAGCAGCGCAACCGACACCACCCAGGGCAGAAAATTCGGCCCGACGCCAGCGTAGCCGGCATCTGAGGGGATGCTGATGGCCGCGTAAGCCATCAGTATCCCCACCAGCAAAGTCGCCAGGGTCACCGCCGTTTGGTAACGCTGGCTTCGACGGTCAAGCATCAGAGCATCCCGGCCAGGTGCATGGTGCCGCGCAGGCTGGAAAACTCGCTGTCAACAAATTCGTCAAATGCCTTGCCGGTCAGCACGGCTGGCGTCCAGTCGTTCTTGGCGAGCGAGTCGGTCCAGGCTTTTGATTTGGTGGCTTTCACCACAATGTCGGTCAGCGCAGCACGTTGCTCTGCGGTAATACCAGGGGCCCCGTAGACGCCACGCCAGTTGCCCAGCACCACGTCGAAACCTTGTTCTTTGAGCGTGGGCGTGGCATTGCCGGTGAAACGCTTCTCCGAGGTCACACCCACGGCGCGCATCTTGCCGGCTTTGATGTACTCGCTCATCTCGCTCATGCCGCCGCCGCCAATCGTGACATTGCCACCCAGGATGGCCGCCACTGCTTCACCGCCGCCGCGGAAAGCCACATAGTTGACCTTTTTAGGATCAACACCCACCTTGGTCGCCAGCATGGAGGCGCAAATGTGTTCGGTGGATCCGCGTGAGCCGCCGCCCCACTTCACGCTGCCGGGGTCTTTTTGCATTTGCGCCACCACGTCTTTCATCGACTTGATCGGCGAATCTGAAGGCACCACAAAGACGTTGTATTCGCTGGTGATACGGGCGATCGGCGTGGCCTGACTCAGTGTGATTTGCGGTTTGCCGGTGATGATGCCGCCCACCATGACGGCGCCGGTGATGATGATGGCATTGGGGTCGCCCTTGCTGCCGTTGACAAACTGTGCCAGGCCAATCACCCCTGCTGCGCCGCCCTTGTTGTCGAATTGCACCGTGTCTGCCGCTTTGGCGTCGAGCATGGCAGCGCCCAATGCGCGACCGGTCATGTCCCAGCCGCCACCCGGATTCGCTGGAATCATCATCTTGATGGCTGCGCCAGCGCGAGCACTCAACGGAAAACTACTTGCCACAGCCACGGCTGCCATCGACTTCAGAAAGGTATCACGACGCATGAAGGTCTCCTAGGGTTAAAGAACCACCCTATGATGCGGCACGTGCCTGTCATTCAGCTGTCCAAAACCTAAGGAAAAACCCTAGTTTCCTGCCATGCGCCTACTGTTGATAGAAGACGATGTCTCTCTGCACACCACCTTGCAGCGCAGTTTGGTGCGCAGTGGCATGCGTGTCGACATTTGTGCCGATGGCAAGCGTGCCTTGGACTCGTGGGCAGCCACGCAGCCCGACGTGGTGGTGCTTGATCTGACTTTGCCCGGGCTCGACGGGCTCGAGGTGCTGGCGCAAGCCAGGGCCGCCAAGCTCGATACGCCGGTGTTGATTCTGACCGCCCGAAGCACCGTGGGTGATCGGGTACTGGGGCTCAATGCCGGAGCTGACGACTATCTGGCCAAGCCCTTTGACCTCGACGAACTTGAAGCACGGGTGCGCGCGCTGCACCGACGTCACAGCACGCGCGTACGCGACACCTGGGACGATAGCCTGAAGTGGGGACAGCTGCGCTATGACCGGGACAGCGGTGCGATTTACCACCAGCATCAGGTACTGGACCTGGCGCCCCGGGAACTCGCAATGTTGCGTATCCTGATGGACAAAGCCGGCCATGCTGTCAGCAAGGAGCGCCTTTTCGAACTGGTTTTCCCCGGGGAGACACAGGTGCATTTTGAAGCCATTGAAGTGGTTGCGTACCGTCTGCGTAAAAAACTGGCTGACAAGGGCCTCCAGGTGGTGACCTTGCGCGGACTGGGGTATTTGCTCAAGGCAATGCCATAACATGAGTTGGCTGAGCCGCACACCTTCCGCGCCACCGTCGCTGCGGCAGCATTTGCTCATTGGTATTCTGGTGCCCGTTGTGCTGTTTGTCATCGTCGATACGTTCAGCCTTTACCGCCAGGCATTGGCCGCGGTCAATGTGGCCTATGACCGCACCTTGCTGGCGTCGGCCAAAGCCATCGGCGAGCTGCTCGATGTGGAAGGAGTCGAGGAGCAGGCGCGCATCCAGGCCAAGATACCTTATTCGGCCTTGGAGGCCTTTGAGGCCGACAACCGCAGCCGCATGACTTACCGCGTTGCGGACGCCCGTGGTAACTGGATTGATGGCGCTCAGGACCTGCCAGCCTGGACCGGTAAATTGCCGGATCAGGGTCCGTATGCCGCGCTGGTTGACTTCTATGACGACGAGTTCCGGGGTGATGCGGTGCGGGTGGCGGTTTTGCTACAGCCGGTCGCCAGCAGCCGTGGCCTCGCCATGGCCACCGTGCAGGTGGCTGAAACGCTGGAGCTGCGTCGCACCCTGGCACGGCAGATTCTGGTGGACACCTTGCAACGCCAGGCCATTCTGATCAGTGTCATTGTCATCGTGGTGCTGGTAGTGGTGCAACGCGTGACCCGCCCCGTTCGACGTTTGAGCGAGCAAATGGACAAACGCCAGGAAGACAATCTGCAGCCCATCGAAGCCTCTGATCTCCCAAGTGAAATACGGCCCTTGACCGACGCCACCAACCAGGTCATGTTTCGATTGCAGCACCTGCTGGAAAACCAGAAACGGTTTGTACGGGATGCAGCGCACCAGCTTCGCACACCACTGGCGGTGCTCAAGGTGCAGGTGCAGTCTGCCTTGCGCGGTGACCTTCCGGCCACAGCAGCCTTGCAGGAAATTCAGATGACCGTGGACCGGGCCTCATTGCTGGCCAACCAGATGCTTTCACTGGCGAAAGTGGAGCAACTTAGGCAGCAGGCTGATTTTCGGTGGCTGGATTGGGACCACATCGTGCGCGATGTGGCAGTTGACCTGTCTCCCCTGATCGCGCAAAAGGACCTTGACTTTGAACTCACCACCGTCCCCTGCAGCGTGCACGGGCACGAATGGATGCTGCGCGAAATGGTACGAAATCTGCTGCACAACGCCATCCATCATTGCCGGCCTGAAGGCAAATTGCACATTCACCTGATTACACAAGATGATTCCGCCCAACTGATCATCCGCGATAGCGGGCCGGGCATCGATGACGACCTGCGTTTGCGGCTGTTTCAACCTTTTGCCACGGGCAATGCGCGCTCGGGCACCGGTTTGGGGCTGACGATCGTGCGCGAAATCGTGGCGGCCATGGCCGGCAGCATACAGATGATCAATTGTCTGAACGCCGGGAGCATTGTCGGGATGGAAGCCATCGTGACCTTTCCTTTGGGCAAGCCCCTTCAAATGATCGACAAGCCGGGCGTGACCACGCCTGGCTGACTGAATGCGTGGCCCGAGGCGCGACTATTTTCGATAGCGCAACAAGAACTGATCCGTCCCCTGCGGCAGTTTGAGAACCGCCACGGCAGGCCCTGACTGGGTCCTAGGGGTTATCCCTAGCTGTTGAACACCACAGTTGCCCTACCCTCGGGCCAGCGTTAACCTTCACCGGCTTCGTTAATCCAGTCCATTCCATCAGGAGACAAAAATGAAATTGAAAACAGTTCTGGCCGCTGCTTTACTGGCCCTTGGTTTGAGCGTCAACGCACAAACCATCATCAAATTCAGCCACGTCGTGGCCGCCGACACACCCAAGGGCAAGGCGTCTGAATTTTTTGCCAAAAAGGCCGCCGAATTGACCAAGGGCAAGGTCAAGGTTGAGGTCTACGCCAACAGCGCCCTGTACAAGGACAAGGAAGAAATGGAAGCCCTTCAAATGGGCTCGGTGCAGATGCTCGCTCCGTCGCTGGCCAAGTTTGGCCCCTTGGGCGTGAAAGAGTTTGAAGCGTTTGACCTGCCGTTCATTTTTGATGATCGCGCCGAATTGCACAAGATCACCCAAGGTCCGGTAGGCGCCTCGTTGATGGCCAAACTCCAGTCGCGTGGCATCACGGGCTTGGCGTTCTGGGACAACGGCTTCAAGTCATTTTCTGCCAACGCTCCACTGAAAACTGTGGCTGATTACAAAGGCAAGAAATACCGCATTCAGTCGTCGAAGGTGCTTGAAGAGCAGATCCGCGCGGTGGGCGGCATTCCGCAGGTGATTGCTTTTGGTGAAACCTACCAGGCGCTGCAAACCGGCGTGGTAGACGGCACCGAGAACCCGATTTCCAACTTTTTCACGCAAAAAATGCACGAGGTGCAAAAGCACCTGACGCTGACCAACCACGGCTACCTGGGCTACGCGGTCATCGTCAACAAGAAGTTCTGGGATGGCCTGCCCGCCGATGTGCGCGCGCCACTTGAGCAGGCCCTGAAAGAGGCCACCGACTACGCCAACAAGATTGCCCAGGAAGAAAACGACAAGGCCCTTGAAGGCGTGAAAGCCAGCGGCAAGACCACCATTTACACCCCCACCGCCGACGAGCGTCTGGCTCTGAAAAAAGCGATGGCACCCGTGCACACCAAGATGGCTGAGCGCGTCGGCAAAGAGACCTTGCAAGAGATCTACAAAGCCACTGGCTTTGACCCTGCCAAGCTGTAAAGCTCTTCCACTGCCAACCCCGCTCGAACTTCGTTTGACGGGGTTTTTTTGACTCTAGCGCACGTCCATCGGGCGCTGTTCACTCATCTTTTGAGGCATATCGCCATGAAGTATCTCAATCACTTGGAGGAATGGCTGATCACCTTCCTCATGGGCGCGGCGACGCTGATTATTTTTGTAGCGGTGTTGCATCGCTACGCGGCGGGTTGGCCCATTCCGGGTGTGCAGGACTGGTTGCTGACGATCAACCTGACCTGGGCGCAAGAGCTGACCATCATCATGTTTGTCTGGATGGCCAAATTTGGCGCTGCCTACGGCGTGCGCACTGGCATCCACGTGGGCGTGGACGTGCTCATCAACCGCCTGACCCGACCCAACCGGGGCAAGGCCGTGATGTTTGGCCTGAGCGCCGGTGCCTTGTTCACTTTCATTGTGGCGATTCTTGGCGCGCGCTTTGTCTGGGAGAACGGCGCGCACTACTGGTTCTTTACCCACCTGGGTCTGAATGTGGGCGATGTGCCCGAAGGCCCCACCACCCCCGACCTGGAACTGCCCACCTGGATGGTGTATTCCGCCATCCCGCTGGGCACCAGCCTGATGTGCTTTCGCTTTTTGCAGGTCTTGACCAACTTTGTCAAGACGGGCGAACTGCCGCACCACGACCACGGCCATGTCGATGGCATCGAAGAAGAAGTGCTGCCCGTGGATGTCAACCCCTACGAAATGTCAGACAACCTGCATCCGCGCGACTTGGCGCACAAGCCAGACTTTAGCTTGCACGCAGCCAATCGCATTGCACGCGAGAAGGCCGAAGCCGAAGCGGCCGCTGCTGCTGCAGCACAAGACGCGAACAAGGGAGACCGTTCATGAACGCCGCCATCATCTTCATCTTGCTGGCGGTGCTGATGCTCACCGGCATGCCGATCTCGATCTCGCTGGGCCTCACTGTTCTGACCTTCTTGTTTGGTTTTACCAATGTGCCGCTTGAGTCGGTGGCGCTGAAACTGTTCACCGGTATCGAGAAGTTCGAGATCATGGCGATCCCGTTCTTCATTCTGGCGGGCAACTTTTTGACCCACGGCGGTGTGGCGCGGCGCATGATCAACTTTGCCTCCAGCATGGTGGGCCACTGGTACGGCGGCCTGGGGCTGGCCGGGGTGCTGGCCTGCGCCCTGTTTGCGGCGGTGTCGGGTTCCAGCCCCGCCACGGTGGTGGCGATTGGCTCGATCTTGCTGCCGGCGATGGTCAAGGCCGGTTTCCCAAGCAAGTTTGGCGCCGGTGTGATCACCACCTCGGGCGCTTTGGGCATCCTGATTCCGCCAAGCATCGTGATGGTGATGTACTCGGTGGCGACCAACACCAGCGTGGGTGCGCTGTTCATGGCCGGCGTGGTGCCAGGCATTGCCCTGGCCATGACGCTGGGTGGCGTCACCTACTACCGGGCGCGCAAGTTCAACTACCCGCGCCTGCCGGCGGCCAGCTGGGGCCAGCGCCTCAAGGCATTCAAGGAGTCCGCCTGGGGTTTGCTGCTGATCGTGATCGTGATGGGCGGGATTTATGCGGGCATCTTCACACCCACCGAAGCAGCGGCCATGAGTGCTGTCTATGCCTTTGTGGTGGCGGTGTTTGTCTACAAGGACATGGGGCTCAAAGACGTGCCGCGCGTGCTGCTGAACTCGGCCAACATGGCCGCCATGCTGCTGTACATCATCACCAACGCGGTGCTGTTCAGCTTCATCATGACCAACGAGAACATTCCGCAAGCCCTGGCCGACTGGATGCTGGGCAATGGCCTGGGCATGATCACCTTCTTGCTGGCGTGCAACGTGATCTTGCTGCTGGCGGGCAACTTCATGGAGCCGTCTTCCATCGTGCTGATCTTTGCGCCGATTTTGTTCCCGGTGGCGATGAAGCTGGGCATTGACCCGGTGCACTTTGGCATCATCATGGTCGTGAACATGGAGGTCGGCATGTGCCACCCACCGGTGGGCTTGAACCTGTATGTGGCCAGCGGCATCACCAAGATGGGCATTACCGAGCTGACGGTGGCGGTCTGGCCGTGGCTGCTGGCGATGCTGGGCTTTTTGATGGTGGTCACCTACTGGCCTGGCCTCTCGCTGTGGTTCCCGCGGATGCTGGGGATGATGTAGCGCCCCTCCTGACCTCAAGTTTGAAGCCCGGCATTGACCGGGCTTTTTTTCAGAACATCCGCGTTCGCAGAACTGGGGTTTGTCTTTTACGGTTTAGATCAATCTGCCACATACGGATTGGTCCTGCGCTCACGCCCGAACGTGCTCTCGGGGCCATGGCCCGGGATGAACACCGTGTCGTCGCCCATGGGCCACAAACGGTTGCGAACGCTGGCAATCAGCGTGGCGTGGTCACCCTGGGGAAAATCGGTCCGGCCAATGGAGCCGGCAAACAACACATCACCGACAAAGGCGCGTTTGGCCTCGGGTGAGTAAAACACCACATGGCCCGGTGTGTGCCCCGGGCAATGGCGCACCTGCAGCGTACAGTGGCCCACGGTCACCGTGTCACCGTCATGCAACCAGCGCGTCGGCGTGAACAGCCGCGCCAGCGGAAAACCAAACATCTGGCTTTGTTTGGGCAGGCCGTCGATCCAGAACTGGTCACCCTCCTGCGGGCCGATGATGGGCAAATGGAGCATTTCGGCCAGTTCACCGGTGCCACCGGCATGATCGATATGGGCGTGTGTCAACCAGATTTGTGTCAGCGTCAGGTCCAGCCGTTTGACCTCTGACAAAATTTCGTCCAGATCGCCACCCGGGTCGATGACGGCGGCCTGGCGGGTTTGATCACACCAGACCAGCGAACAATTCTGGTCAAAGGCGGTCACGGGGATGGTGAGGTATTGAAACATGGTGAAGTCAGACAAAAGGGTGAACACATGGCTTGGGTGCATGGCCGCGCAGCGACCACGAACGCAAGTATGCAGGAACTTGCCGATCAGACACCGGACGCCCGACGCGCCAGAGCTAGACTCGGCAGTCAAGTAGGCGCTACCAGCTGCCATCCCGCCTCAGACGCTAAATTTTTTTGATAGCAATTAAACTATACTGAATAAGCGCTTGGCGCACTTTTTATACTAATTTTGGTTTTCCATGCAACATCCGCAACAACCCGAGCAGATCAGCCACTTTTTCGCCCAGCACGGCGTGCGTGAGGTGGAGTGCATTTTTCCTGACATTTCGGGTTATCCGCGCGGCAAGCTCATGCCGGCGGATCGCTTTGCCGCCGGCGCCGAGTTGCGCATTTGTCAGGCCATCCCGATGCAGGCCGTGACCGGTGAGTATTCTTACAACCCGGTGTTCCCGGATGCCGACCCCGATGTGCGCCTGTTGCCCGACTACCGGACCTTGACCCTGGCACCCTGGGCCAGTGTGCCGCGCGCGGTGGCGGTCCATGACTGCCTGGAGCTTGACGGCAGCTTGTGCCAGTTCGCCCCTCGCAGTACCTTGAAGAAAGTGCTGGCAAGCTACACCGGATTGGGGTTGCAGCCGGTGGTGGCACCTGAGATCGAGTTCTACCTGACGGCGGCCAATGCCGATCCGGCACAGCCACTGGTGCCGCCTGTGGTGCGCGGCGGCCGTGCCGAGGTTGGCAACAGCGCCTTCAGTCTGAACATGCTCAATGAGCTGGCACCGTTCTGGGACGAGTTTCGCGCGGCGCAGGCGACCCTGGGCATTCAGGCCGACACCTGGATTCACGAGGTTGGCCCGACCCAATATGAAATCAACCTGCTTCACGGGGATCCGGTGGCCGTGGCCGACCAGGCGTTTTTATTCAAGTATGCGGCGCGCGAGATCGCGCTGAAACACGGGCTGAATGCGGTCTTCATGGCCAAACCCATCGCGGGCAGCGCCGGCAGTTCCATGCACCTGCACATCAGCGTGGTTGATGCTCAGGGAGACAACATTTTCAGCCTGCCCGATGGCACAGCCAGCGCGCGCTTTGGTCACTTCATTGCCGGTCTGCAAACCCATGGCCCCGAGCTGATGCTGATGTTTGCGCCACACGTCAACTCCTACCGGCGCTACGTGGCGGGCAGCCAGGCCCCCACCAATCTGGCCTGGGGTCATGACAACCGCACCACCGGGCTGCGTATTCCGGCCAGCCATCCGGTGGCGCGGCGGGTGGAAAACCGGGTGGCCGGTGCCGACGCCAACCCCTACCTGGCGATCGCGGCGTCGCTGGCGGCCGGGCTGGCGGGCATGGAGGCAGCCTTGAAGCCTTCTGCCCCGCTGGCAGGCAACGGGTATGACCAGGCGCACGGACTGCCACGCAGCATGGAGGCCGCGCTGGCGCAACTGCAGCACAGCGGTTTTGCCCGACAGGCGTTTGGCGATGAGTTTGTGACGGGTTATTGCGCCGTCAAGGCGCTTGAATACGGGCACTACCTGGGCGAGATCAGCGCCTGGGAGCGCCGCTTTCTACTGCCACAGGTTTGAACGTGGGCCTATCGGCCACGCTATAGACTGCCGCTGCGCCGAAAGCGCTCGGTGGCTGCCACCAGCGCGCTGGCCGTGCCCGGCTCGAAGGCGGCGTGTCCGGCGTCCTCAATGATCTCGAAACTGGCCTCGGGCCAAGCCTGATGCAAGCGCCAGGCCGAACGCACCGGACACACCACGTCATAGCGCCCTTGAATGATGGCCGCCGGCAAATGGCGGATGCGATCGAGGTTGCGGATCAACTGGTCGTCTGCCAAAAAAGCCTGGTGCAAAAAATAGTGGGCCTCCAGGCGCCCCACCCCCAATGCGACAGCATCCGTACCAAACTGGTCGGCAACTTCGGGGTGCTGCAGCAGGTGCAGGCAGCTCCCCTCGTAGCGGCTCCAGGTACGAGCAGCGTTCAGGTTTTGCACCGGATCGTCGCTGAACAAGCGCTTGGCGTAGGCCCGCAAAAGGTCCGCACGCTCGGCCAATGGAATGTCGGCCACAAAACGCTCGAACTCCTTCGGGAAAAACCACTGGATGCCGTCAAAGAACCAGTCAATCTCGGCCTGCGTGCAAAGAAAGATACCACGCAGCACAAAACCCAGACAACGCTGCGGATGCGCCTGGCCATAGGCCAGCGCCAGCGTGGAACCCCAGGACCCGCCAAACACCAGCCACTGCTCCACCGCCAGCAGCTCGCGCAAGCGTTCGATGTCGTCGATCAGCAACGGCGTGGTGTTCTTTCGACATTCCCCCAGCGGTGTCGACTTGCCGGCACCCCGCTGGTCAAACAGCACCACACGGTAATGGCTTGGATCAAAGAACTGCCGATGCCGTGGCGACAGCCCGGCACCCGGGCCACCATGCAGAAACAGCACGGGCACACCTTGCGGGTTACCACATTCCTCCCAGTACAAGGTGTGCATGTCATCCACCGCCAGATGGCCACTGCGATAGGGCTCGATGGGTGGAAACACACCGCTTGCGGTGTCACGCGGGCTGGTTTGGCTGTCGTTCATGCGGCTTGCGGCTGGGGTTCACGATTGGGTCGGACCTGCATGGCGGCATGCCAGCAAGGCTGGAGATTGTCGCGCACACAGTCCACCACCTGCGGGTCGAGCTTGCCACAGTCAACTTGCTGCTGCAAAACCGCGAGGATCTCGTTCGGTCGCATGGGCGGGCGGTAAGGCCGCGCCTGGGCCAGCGCCTGAAACACATCCGCCACCGCCACAATCCGCGCTTCCAGCGAAATGCCGCCGGCACGGGTGTGGTAAGGGTAGCCGGTGCCATTGACTCGTTCATGATGCTGGGCCGCCCACAGCGCGACCTGCTCCAGACCCTTGATGTTGCACAAGATGTTGTAGGTGTCAAAACTGTGGCGGCTCATGGTGCGTTTCTCAACCTCGGTCAACGGCCCGGGTTTTTCCAGCAGTTCGTCAGGCACCCGCAGTTTGCCGATGTCGTGCAACAAGCCGGCAAGTTCCAGCATGTCGCACCGGTCGTCACTGATCTGCAATTGCTGGCCGAGGAAACGCGCCAGACTCGCCACACCGTCCGAATGCTCTTTGGTGAAGGCGCTTTTGGCATCCACAATGCTGGAAAAAATGTGCATCAGACTGCTCAGGTCTTCAAAGGCCATCGACTGCCCGGTGGTTTCGCTCAGCCAGGTGGCCACATAGCCATTCACATGGTCACTTTCAAGCATGAACCAGAATGCTTCGGACTCGGACAGCTCCATGAAGGCATCCACCAGCTGCGGGCAAAACCAGTCACCACGGTGCGCCAGAATCTGTTGGCGGATGTCGTCTTTGCCCAGCAGAATGTCAGCGCCGGCGTTGAGGTATTTCAGTGTCAGGATGTCGACCCGGTCCACCATATAGATGCAGTTGGCCGCCAGTCTGACGGGTAGCGGCAAATCCATCGGTTCAAGCGCGTGCCAGTGGGTATGGTGATACCGCACCACCGGCGCCAGACCGCGCAACAAGGCACAACTGGCCAGCAAATCTGCGCCAATCTGACAGTGCTCACCCTCGAGCTCCCATTCGAGCTGGGCCAGTTTGGCATGCACGGCCGTTTTCGATACCCCACTGTCGTGCAGGATGGCCGCCTGAAACAGGTCGTCCAGTTGCGCCTTGGGCCACTGCAGCAACTTGCCAACTTCTGCCGCCATGAAGGCCACCCGCTTGCCATGGTGAATGTGGGTCACTCCCACCAGATCCAGTGCATCCGACAGCGAATAGATGGCTTCATGCAGGTTGATTTGAAACTGGGACATTCAGCGCCTTGTGAGGATTGACATTTCTCAAGGTTCATTATGCCCATACCCGGGCACACGGACCGCGCCAAGCTGGCACGCGCAGCGCCGTCCGACCTACAATCCCGCGGCTTGACCCGATAGATGGCGCTTTGATCACATCGCCACACCCGCTGGAGACACCTATGCCACACCATCCGTCTGACGACAAACGCGCCCAAGTGCGCCGCGCCGCGCTGGACTACCACCAGTTCCCCACCCCCGGCAAGATTGCGCTGGCCGCTACCAAACAGCTGACCAATCAGCACGATCTGGCGCTGGCGTATTCACCCGGTGTGGCCGCGCCCTGCGAGGAAATTGTCAAAGATCCCAACAACGCTTTTAAATACACCAGCCGCGGCAACCTGGTGGCGGTCATCACCAACGGCACGGCGGTGCTGGGCCTGGGCGACATCGGCCCGCTGGCAGCCAAACCGGTGATGGAGGGTAAAGGCGTGCTGTTCAAGAAGTTTGCCGGCATTGACGTGTTTGACATCGAGATCAACGAAAAACACGACCTCGACCGCCTGGTGGACATCATCGCCTCTTTGGAGCCGACCTTTGGCGGCATCAATCTGGAGGACATCAAGGCACCCGACTGCTTTTATGTCGAACGCAAACTGCGCGAACGCATGAAGATCCCGGTGTTCCACGACGACCAGCACGGCACGGCAATCGTGGTGGGTGCTGCCATCCTCAACGGCCTCAAAGTCGTCGGCAAGGACCCCTCAAAAGTCAAACTGGTGACTTCCGGCGCCGGTGCCGCAGCACTGGCCTGCCTGGGTCTGCTGGTCAAGCTGGGCATTGCGCGCGAGAACATCTTTGTCACCGACCTGGCCGGTGTCGTGTACGCCGGTCGCACCGAACTGATGGACGACGACAAAGCCTTTTTTGCGCAGAACACCACGGCAAGGACCCTGGGTGAGGCCATCGAAGGCGCCGACGTGTTTCTTGGCCTCTCCGCCGGTGGCGTGCTCAAGAGCCACATGGTGGCCAAAATGGCCGCCAACCCGCTGGTGTTTGCGCTGGCCAACCCGACGCCCGAGATCCTGCCCGAAGAAGTCAAGGCGGTTCGCCAGGACGCCATCATCGCCACTGGCCGCACCGACTACCCCAATCAGGTCAACAACGTGCTGTGCTTCCCCTACATCTTTCGTGGTGCGCTCGATGCCGGGGCGTCGACCATCACGCTGGAGATGGAGATTGCCGCCGTGCACGCCATTGCCGAACTGGCACAGGCCGAGCAAAGCGAGGTGGTGGCGGCGGCCTACGCGGGTGAGCAGTTGGCTTTCGGGCCGGAGTACCTGATACCCAAGCCCTTCGATCCGCGTCTGATGATGAAGATCGCCCCGGCCGTGGCCCGGGCGGCGGCCGACAGTGGGGTGGCCACCCGACCGATCACCGACTTTGACGCTTACAGGGAGCGACTGCAGAGTTTTGTCTATGCCTCTGGCACGATCATGAAGCCGATCTTCACGGCCGCCAAGAAAGCACTCAAGAAGCGTGTGGCCTATTGTGAGGGTGAAGAGGAGCGCGTGCTGCGCGCCTGCCAGATCGTGGTCGACGAGGGTCTGGCGCGCCCGACACTGATTGGCCGCCCGGCCGTAATGGCCCAGCGCATCGAAAAGTTTGGTCTGCGACTGCAGGAAGAAGTCGATTACGACGTGGTCAATGTCGAAAACGACCCGCGCTACACCGACTTCTGGCAAACCTACCACCGCATGACCGAGCGCAAGGGCGTGACCGAGCAGGTTGCCCGGGTGGACATGCGCCGACGCCACACCCTGGTGGGTGCCATGCTGCTGCACAAGGGGTATGTGGACGGCATGATTTGCGGCACCTGGGGCAATACGGCCAAACACCTGAACGCCATCGACCGGGTGATTGGCAAGCGCGTCGGTGGCAGTGAGCGCACCGAACAGGATGTGCGCATCTATGCTTGCATGAATGGATTGATGTTGCCCGATCGCCAATTGTTTGTCGTGGATACCCATGTCAATTACGACCCCACGCCCGCTGAGTTGGCTGAAATCACGGTGATGGCGGCTGAAGAAATGATGCGCTTTGGCATGCACCCACGCGCTGCCCTGTTGAGCCACTCCAACTTTGGCTCCAGCAGTCAAGCCAGCGCCGACAAAATGCGCCAAACCCTGGCTTTGCTACGCCAGCAGGCGCCGTGGCTTGAAGCGGATGGCGAGATGCATGCTGATCTGGCGCTCGACAGCAAGGCGCGCCGCGCCCTGATGCCCAACTGCACCCTTAGCGGCGATGCCAATCTGCTGGTGCTGCCCAACATCGATGCTGCCAACATCGCCTACAACCTGCTGAAGGTGACTGCCGGTGGCAACATTGCCATTGGCCCGGTCCTGCTGGGGGCTGCCAAACCGGTGCACGTGCTGACCGCCAGCACCACGGTACGCCGTATCGTCAATATGACGGCGCTCACCGTGGCTGATGCCAACGCCATGCGCTAAAGCACAAAAGGACCCATGGCAGTGTGAGCGCTGCCTAATCCCTTCAATTCTGCCGCCCATTGATGGTGCGCAAACTTGCATTTTTCTTTCAAATCGCAGACACTTACGCCCTTGGAAGTTCGGGTTTACCCGAGGTTTATCAGGGAATGATGCTTATGTCGAGATTTGGGAGCCCTAAGTTGGTGTTCGCTGGCTTATGTTTGACCGCAGCGCTGGCGCTGGGTCTGGCCCAAGCCAAGGCACCTGTACAGGTCGACGTGCCCGGCACCGTCAGCCTGGCCGAGTTGCCCAGACAAGGCGTTCAGATCTATACCCAGATTCACCAGGGCGGACCTTTTGCCAGTGAGAAAGATGGCTCGGTCTTTGGTAATCGTGAGCGCTTGTTGCCCATCAGGAAACGTGGTTATTACCTGGAATACACCGTCCCGACCCCCGGTGCCAGAAACCGGGGTGTCCGGCGCATCGTTTGTGGCGGCCAGCCCAAGGTGCCTGACGCCTGTTATTACACGGCCGATCACTACGAAAGTTTTCGCAGGATCGTGCCCTGACATTGTTTTGTTGTTATTTGTACAGAAAAGAGAAAATGAATATGCCACTTGACCAGTCAACCCTCGGTGCGCCGCCGGGCACCGCCGATCTGCCACTGCGCGGCGTGCGCTCCAACATCGTGCAATCGATCCGGGCTTTCCGGGTGCAAGACCTGCAAGAAGCCGCCCATGCGCTGGGTCATCATTTCCTGTACGCCAATCTGGCCGAAGCTCAAAGCAAACAGGACATTCTGGACCTGATCGGGCAGCAGTTCATGCTGACGGTGTCGGTTGGCAAGAATTTTGACTCGCTCTATGACAGCATGACCGATCCGGTACACAAGTCAGGCCCACAACCCGGGTTTGTCACCGTGCTGGAGCATATTCCCGCCAATGCCAAGTTTGACAAGGAAGCCCGTGAGCAGCTGCTCGACATCTTCCGCGACGCGGCTGATTACTGGGGCGACCGAAAAATACCCTTCAGGTGTTTCTATTCTTTTCTGTAGCCCGTTCTGCACACACCAGCCAAGCAGAACGGGCGAACGAGGCTCACGGCACCACCGGGGACACGTCCCATCACATCGAGGTGCTGACGGAAAATGGTGAAAAAATGCCGACCGACAAGCTGTTGGACATTTCACCGCAGGCGCTGCGCATGAGCAGCCCATTCAACGCAGGGTACTGGACTGCGGCCTGACCCGGGGCAACCGTGGTCGGCGGGTAGCGACCCCGCACCCAAAAAGCCTGAACTGCTCAGGCTTTTTTTTCGCCCGTCGCCTGCGCCAAATCCAGGTATTCACTGACCGGCACCTCCTCGGCACGGCGCTGCACGTCAAAACTGCCGGCAAAACCCCTGGCCTCCAGCCAGCGCCCCAGCGTATGCCGCAAAAGTTTTCGGCGCTGGCTAAAGGCAACCTGCACCAGTTCACTCAGCAGTCGCGCGTCCACGGTGGGCGCGACGGAGAATGGCTGCATCCGCACCACAGCACTGTCGACGCGCGGAGGGGGATCGAAACTGTGCGGCGGCACAAACAACACGTCCTGCATGGCGTAACGCCACTGCAACATGACACTCAAGCGCCCGTAAGCCGAGGTGGCAGGACGCGCCACCATGCGATCGATCACCTCTTTTTGCAACATGAAGTGCTGGTCTTCAACCTCGTCCACGTACTGCAGCAGATGAAACAGGATGGGCGTCGAAATGTTGTAGGGGAGATTGCCAACAACTCTCAATTTTGGAGCTGAAAGATCATGTGCCAACTGGGCAAAATCGACTTTCAATACATCAGACTCGATCACATCGAGCTGTGGATGGCGACGCAGCTCGCGCGCCAGATCACGATCAAGCTCAATAACCGAGAGTCGCCCCAGACGCTCCACCAGCGGTTGCGTCAGTGCGGCCTGACCCGGGCCAATTTCAACCATGGCCTGGCCGGGTTTGGGCTCGATGGCCATCACAATGGCATCAATGATGCCGCCGTCAGCCAGGAAATGCTGACCAAAGCGCTTGCGCGGGATGTGCCGTGTGGCACTCAAGAAAAGGCCCTCACTGCGGCGGCTCGCGCATTTCCACGTAGGCACGGGCACGAATATCCTGCGCCCATGGTGGATACGCCTCGGCAATTTTTTTCTCGCGTAGCATGGCACGCACCGCTTCACGCTGTTGTGGCGGCGTCAACTCGGCTTTGCGGCGTGCGTCGAGCTGGATCAGGTGCACGCCGTAACGCGACAGGACCGGGTCACTGATGTCACCAGGGGCCAGGCGGTTCAAGGCGTCCTCAAACTCAGGGACAAACATGCCCGGCGTGCTCCAGCCCAAATCACCGCCTTTGACGGCACTGCCATCCTGCGAGTGCTCTTTGGCCAAAGAGGCAAAGTCCGTCTGTTTGGACAGCACCCGTTTCTTGAAGTCGAGCAGTTTCACACGTGCCTCGGACTCGCTCTGGCTGGGGCCAGGCACCAGCAAAATGTGACGCGCCCGGCTTTGGGTCACTGCTGCGGTCGGAGCACCGGGCACCACCTTCTCGATGACCTTGAGCACGTGAAAACCCGCTGCAGACCGCACCAAGGCCGCTACGTCACCGACCGCCAGCGCTTGTGTTGCCTGAACAAACAACTCCGGATAACGGCTCGCCGGGCGCAGACCCAGTTGCCCGCCATTCGTGACATCGGACGCTTCAGAAAACTCGCGCACCAGGCTTGCAAAATCCTCTCCACCTTTGGCACGGTCCAGCGCACGCTGCGCCCTCACCCGCAACGCTTGCACCTGCACATCGGTCGCACTTTCCGGTACTGCCACCAGAATATGCGCCAGATTGAGTTGCAGCTTGGTCAAGTCGACCACGGACTGCTGCTCACTCTGGTACTGCTCCACCTCCTGGTCACTGACACGCACGCGGGCATCGACTTCACGCTCACGCAGGCGTTGCAGGGTGATCTGGTCGGACAAGGTGGCACGGAATTGTTTCACCGAGACGCCATCGCGCACCACACGCCGGTGCAGTTCTGCCACATCGAACTGATTCTGCAACGCGATGTTCTGCTCGGCCTGATTGATGGCCGACTCTTCAATTCGCACGCCCACGTCCAGCGCATGCTGCAGTTGCGCCTTGCGATTGATCAGGTTTTCCAGCACCTCGCTGGCAAAAACCTTTGTCTCGGGGAGGGGCCGGCCCTGCTGCGACAACTGCAAGGCAATACGCGACATTTCCTCACGGACATCACCACTGGTGATGGGCTCGGAGTTCACCACCGCCATGATGTAGTCGGCTTGTGTCGTGGCCGGGGTGCCGGTGGTCGGGCTGGCTGGCGCAAGGGCCGGCGCAGCGGGCGCACGCAGACCCTGCGCTTGTAGCGCCTGCGCCGCAAGCGTCATGACAGCGAGGGAAAGAATCTTGTGGCGAAAGCTCATGGTAGTTCAATCAAAGTTGCTGAAACGGCTTGGTATATCCATCGGACCACGCAAGTTCTGATAATTCGGAATATTGTCTTTGAGCGACTTGAGCGGACTCACGCCAAGGCGCGAGAAACCCACAAACTCAAGCTGAAACATGATGCGCTGCGTGGCCGTGACGGTACTGGTTTGCAGGCGCTCCCAGACCAGCCGCCCAAGCCAGCAACCGGCGTCGTACTCAACCCCCAACACCGAGTCAACCAGCTTGCGCTCGTTCATGCTGTAGTTGAGACGCCCCACGCTGTACCAGCGACCGGCACCTTCACCTTGTCCGGCGCCAAGGGTCTTGGCGCGATCGCCCCACAAGTCATTGAGTGGCCATTGCCAGCCCAGATCAATCTGCTCGCTGAGTTCACGCTGATAGCGATAGGCCAGGCCGATGGTACGAAAACTGCCCGGACTGTAGCGCCCGCTCAGAGTCGAACGAACCGAGCGTCCGACATCAGGGTTGAACTGCACGGTGCCGTCAAAACTCCAGCGCGGGTCCCAGCGGATCGACGCACCAAACAGCAAGTCGCTGAACCGGTCGGTCACCGGCACCTCCCCGGGCAAGGTCACATTGCGATCACGAAAGCGCAGTCGCTGCGCCACCCCGATACGGGCCACCTCGGCACCGGTATCCGGGTTCAGATAACGGCTGGTGACACCGAAGGTGAGCAGATTGCTGTCCGAGATACGGTCATTGCCGACATAGGCGTTTTCTGAATAGATGGTGGACAAATTGAAGTCGTTGGCACCGGAATCGTAATTCGGCAACATGCTCTGGTCGGCATACGGCGTATTGACGTAAAACGCGCGTGGCTCCAGTGTCTGTCGCAGTGCGCGGCCAAATAGCTCGGTATCACGTTCAAACACCAGACCACTGTCGATGCTGAAGGTTGGCACGGTCCGCTCATGCTGGGTCTCACCGTTGACCAGCGGCGCATCAAACGCGTAACGGCTGACGTGCAACTGCAGCTTGGGTGTGACAAACCCCGCCGCTGACTGCCAGGGTCGGCTGATCTGCAGCCGTGAAAACGCACGCTGCGCATTGGGCTGTCCGGTCAGACTGCTGTCACTCTCAAACCGCGTGTAGTCGGCGTCCATCGACAGCTGCATCCCATAAAGGTCGTTGCGCGCATACCGCGTTGCCAACTGGGGCACACGGTCATAGGGTGGAACAATGGGTGCACTCACATCCTGCAGGGTTTGCCACTTCAAGGCACGCAGCGAACTGAAAAAATTGCCATTGCGCCAGGCCAGGCTGGCGTCGTTGGCCAACAAACGCTGCGTCAGGGACCCGTTGGTACGGGTGAAATCGCGCCAATAGTTGTCGTCACTGACACGGTTCAAGCTCAGGTTCAGGGCCAGTCCGTCGTCGGTCCAGTCACTCTTGAAGCGGGCCTGGTGATTGACGTTGAATCCCCAACGGCTGCGATCCCGCAGCGAATCCCGCGGCATCCAGTCGGCACGCAACCCACCGGCATAGTCGGGCTCCAGGTAGCGGAACTCGCCACCCAGGTTGACACCGCGCTTGGTCATCAGGGTGGGCGTCAGGGTGGCGTCTCGATTGGGCGCGATATCCCAATAGTAAGGCTGCGCAAATTCTGTGCCATTGACGTTGTCCAGGCCCACCGTTGGCGGCAAGAACCCGGACTTCCTCTTGTCCGACAGGGGAAAACTCAGGTACGGAATGGGCAACAGGGGTACCCCTTTGAAACTCAGCAGGGCGCCTTCGGCGGTGCCGGTTTCCTCCTCGTTGTCGATACCCAGTCGCGTTGCCTTGAGCACCCAGTCCGGCAACCAGTCGGCCACCGGCTCGCGCTTGCAGGTGGTGAAGCTGGCGTTGTGGATGACGGCACGCTGGTCGTCCAGAAAATCAATGCGCTCGGCCTGCCCATGCGCCCCGTTGCGCAGAAACTGATAACTGGGCTGGCTGAAAAATCCCTCAAACGCGTCCACCCGCAATTCCAGCGCCGGGCCTTCATAGAGGTTGCCGGCACGGTTGATATGCACATGGCCCAGCGCTTTGGCTTCATCGGTGGGCTGGTTGTACTGCAAGCGATCGGCGCGGATCACCAGGTCACCCTTGCGCAGCTCGGCGCCGCCTTCGATGCGCGTATCAAGGTCGGTACGGCCGGTGATCTGGCCACCCGTCACAAACACCGGCAGTGCATTGCGCGTGGACGGCGCAATTTTTTCCTGCAAGACCCGGCTCTCTTTGAGCACCGTCGGCTCGACCGCCCATTCCGGTTCGGGCTGTGCCTGGGCCGAGAACATGGACGCGCTGGCGACACAGACGCCAGTCATGCGCCAGCGTACAGACCAGGCTCTGCCAGTGGAGTCAAACGTCAACATGCGCATGTGGCAGAAGCAGGGATCAAACGGGTCGGTGAACAGTTGGGTGGTGGAGCCCGGAACGCTGGGCCGGGTTTGTAGAATGGATTATCCATGAGCCAAGCCACAAACTCCCAAGCCCCCAGCATCGTCTGGACCGACGCGGCACGCCAGATCCAGTTCAACCACTGGCTCGCACGAATCACCCCCGAGCACGCACTGGAGCCGGGTTCACTGCGACTGGCCAGCGCAGATGCCAGCTTCCGACGCTATTTCCGCGTCGACAGTGTGGCCGGAAGTCGCATCATCATGGACGCTCCGCCCGAGCGCGAGAACTGCCAGCCCTTTGTCAAAGTGGCCGCACTCATGCAGCAGGCCGGTCTGCATGTGCCGCAAGTGCTGGCGTGGGACGAAGCCCTGGGTTTCATGCTGCTGACCGATCTGGGTGGCCAGACCATGATGCAGGTGGTGGAGCCGACGCAGCCGCAAGCCAACCTGCCGCTGTATCTGCAGGCCGTCGACACCCTGATCACCTGGCAGCTGGCCTCGCGTGCGGGTGTGTTGCCTGCGTACGACGAGGCGATATTGCGCCGCGAGCTGGAACTGTTTCCCGACTGGTACCTGCAGCAGCACAAAGGTCAGGCCATTGGTGCCGAAATGCGCGCGACTCTCGACAGGAGTTTTGGCCAGATCATCACCGCCAACCTGGCGCAACCTGCTGTTTTTGTCCACCGCGATTTCATGCCGAGAAACCTGATGGCACCCGCAGCGCCTGGCGCGCCATTGGGTGTGCTGGATTTTCAGGACGCCTTGTATGGCCCTATCACTTATGACATTGCCAGTCTGATGCGCGATGCGTTTCTGAGCTGGGACGAAGACTTCTGCCTTGATGTCACAGTGCGTTACTGGCAACAAGCACGCCGCGCCGGGCTGCCGGTCGGCGAAGACTTTGGCGAGTTTTATCGCGCCGTGGAGTGGATGGGCCTGCAACGCCATTTGAAAGTGGCGGGCATTTTTGCACGGCTGACGCTGCGTGACGGCAAACCGCAGTACCTGGCCGACACTCACAGATTCATCCACTACATCCGCGCCACCTGTGGTCGTTACCGCGAACTCAAACCTTTGCTGCGCCTGATCGACCAGGTGGAGGGGATTGTCGAGCCGGACATTTTCGGTTTTGGCAGACAATGAGCATTTTTGCCTCTTAGCGCATATGGCAAAAGCATTTATAGCTATCTATTTAGAATTTTTCTGACGTCCGATGCCGCGCTTTTTTTGCCCCGCACCGATGCTGGTTGGCACACAGCTGCAGCTGCCAGCCGGCGCGGCACGCCATGTACAGGTGCTACGGCTGCAGCCCGGTGATGCCCTTACCTTGTTTGATGGGCAAATGGACGGTGAGTTTGCCGCCACCGTGACCGAGATGGGGCGCAGCCATGTTCAGGTCCAGGTGGGACATTTCAGCGCCACCCAGCGGGAGGCAAGCCGCCGCGTGCATCTGGCCTTGGGCATGCCCGCCAACGAACGCATGGACTGGCTGGTGGAAAAAGCCACTGAACTCGGCGTGGCAAGCATCCAGCCCCTGATGACCGAACGCAGCGTGTTGCGCTTGAGCGGCGAGCGCGCCGACAAAAAACAGCTGCACTGGCACAGTGTGGCAGTGGCGGCGTGTGAACAATGTGGCGGCAACCGGGTACCCGTGGTGCATCCGGTGCGCACGTTGTCGGCCTGGTTGACCACAGCGGCACCCGTGTTTGCCACGGGTAAAAGTGGGCTGCTGCTGTCGCTGCGCGCAGCCTCACAGCGTCTGGCGGACTGGGCCGATACAACCGAGCTGACATTTCTGTCAGGCCCGGAAGGCGGATTGAGCCCGGCCGAGGAAGATGCTGCGCTGGTCGCAGGCATGGCACCCGTCAGCCTTGGTCCACGCGTTCTGCGGGCTGAAACCGCTGCCCTGGCGGCGCTGGCGACTCTGCTGATCCAGGCTTAGCCTGTCCGCGCCTGGCGTGATCAGCCCAGCCCCATGCGCGCGGCCTGCTCAGTGAGCTCGGCACGAAATGAGGGGTGCGCGATGCCAATCAATTCGCGCGCACGCTGTTTGGCCGATTTGCCACGCAACTGCGCCACGCCATACTCGGTCACCACGTAATGGATGTCGTTTTTGCTGGTGCTGACATGGGTGCCTGGCGACAACACCGGCACGATGCGTGAAATGCTGTCGTCCTTGGCGGTTGACGGCAACACGATAAAAGCCTTGCCCCCGCGCGAGATATTGGCCGCGCGCACAAAATCGGCCTGGCCACCGGTGCCGGAAAACGGCAGATGCCCCAGGCTTTCGGAGCCGCATTGGCCCAGCAAGTCAATCTGCAGTGTGGCGTTGATGGCCACCAGGTTGTCGTTTTGTCCGGCCAGGCTGGGCGTGTTGGTGTAGTCCACCGGATGAATCTCCAGCGCCGGGTTGTGGTGCATGAACTGATACAGCTTGGCCGAGCCAAGCGCAAAGGTCGCGACCATCTTGCCAGGCAGGTAGTTCTTGCGCCGGTTCGTCACCACACCGGCTTCTACCAGGCTGAGAATGCCATCGCCGATCATCTCGGTGTGAATGCCCAGATCTTTCTTGTCGGTGAGCTGCATCACCACCGCATCCGGAATTCCGCCATAACCAATCTGCAGTGTCGAGCCGTCGTCGATCATGTCCGCCACGTAGCGCCCAATGGCCTGCTGCACCGGACCGATCTTGGGCAGGCCGACCTCCAGCACCGGCCGGCTGTCTTCCACCAGCGCGGTCACCTGTGAAATGTGCACATGGCAGTTGCCATTGGCAAAAGGCACCTGCGGGTTGACTTCGAGCACCACTGCACGCGCCTTGGCCACCGCTGCCATGGTGTAGTCGGCCCCCAGACTGAGCGAGAAGTAACCGTGCGCGTCCATCGGTGAGGCCATGCTGAACACGACGTCGGCCGGCATCTGTGCGCGCTGGATCATGCTGGGAATTTCAGAAAAGTAATTGGGGATGAAGTCAATCCAGCCCGCCTGCCCCCCAGCGCGGGTGGCGCCACCATAAAACAGCGCCACATGGCGCACATGCTCCACCGTCTCGGGGTCGATGTAGCCAAACTTGCGCATCGCCAGAATCTGCGACACCTTGACATCTCGAAACTCACGTCGCTGCTCAGACAGAGCCGTCAGCAGCGCGGGGGGCTCACCGACACCCGTGGGAACAATGATCAGTTCACCGTCCCGAACCGATCGCACGGCGTCACTGGCCGACATCTTCTTTTGGGCATAGCTTTGTTGAAACGACATATTGACCTTTCTGATGAGGAGTTGCAGCGCCAATACCAACCATCAAACACCCGACGAATAGAAAAATCCGATGCGTTTTGTGGCTTTAGCGCTTGATTGGTATAGGTTGATAGATCTATCTTTGATAGCTGAATCAGCGCCAGAGCGGCGTTGAAAAAAGCAGTCATGCCGTACCCCGTTGGCACCCGCTGATGCATTTGAGGTGGGAAGCCACCCGAGGGGAATGGTCACACCGGCATTTTATTCCTGGGTGCACGCTTGCGTGGCGCTGGCCGGGCTGCCAGACCGGCGCCCGAGGGCAACGGCAACAACTGGCGCAGCAGTTGTTCGCAGTCGGATTGCGCCATGTACATTGGCACGGGGTAGTTGGCATCGGCCTCGCGGCAGGCGGCGCGCGCCAGCGCCGGGATGTCGGCCTCACGCAGTGCCTCCAGTGTGGCCGGGATGCCAAGACGGGTATTCATGGCGTCGATCGCATCAAGAAACTTGTGCGCCAGAACAGCCTGGGTTTCGCCCGGTTTGCCCACTTTGGCCTTGAGTGCCAGCAATGCCAGCTTGGGGCCAATGGCGGGGTTCAAATAGCGCAACACATACGGCAGCACAATGGCATTGGCCAGTCCGTGCGGCGTGTGATACAGACCACCGAGCTGATGCGCAATGGCATGGACGTAACCCACATTGGCGCGGGTAAAAGCTTGACCCGCGTAGTTGGCGGCCAGCGCCATCTTCTCGCGTGCGGCCAGATCGCCACCATTGACATGCACCACGGGCAGGGCGTCAAAGATCATGCTCACGGCAGACAAAGCCATCCGGTCGGTGAATGCCGTGCCCCAATGGCCAATATAAGCCTCGACCGCGTGGGTCAGTGCATCCATTCCGGTGGCGGCCGTCACCTCGGGTGGCAGGCCCACCATCAGGGTCGGGTCAAGCGCGGCCATACGGGGCACGATGCGGGTGTCAGCGATCACCAACTTGCGGTTGGTCTCGGGGTCGGAGATGACAGCGGCCACCGTGACCTCAGAGCCGGTGCCAGCCGTGGTGGGTACGGCGTAAATCGGGGCCGGAGCACGCCGCCCTTTAAAATAACCCACCAGCTGCGCCGGGTGTTTGTGGTTGGCCGCTGCCAGGCCAATGGCTTTGGCCGCATCCATGGCCGAACCGCCACCAAAGGCCAGGATGGCGTCGCAGCCGGTTTTTTTGAAAAGCGCCACCCCTTTGACGATCAGTGCCATTGGTGCGTCAGGGGTGATTTCGTCGAAGACCACATAGTCGGTGTCACCGGCCTTGAGCGCCTGCAGCAGTGGCGCCATCAGGCCGAGTTTGGCCACCACCGGGTCGGTCACCACCAGCACCCGGGTGTGGCCAAAGTCGTTGATGGCCTGGCCCAGCCGTGCACTGGAACCTGGCCCGACCATCATGGTGGGCTGCGCGATGGGCAACAAACGCGTCACCATCCCGGCAGCGCGCATCACCGCCGTCAACCCCACCGAACGCACTTTGCCCGACAACACATTTGCAAACATCGTCAATACCCCTTGATTAAAGTCAGCGACCTACCCATCGGCCGTGCAAACTGGCATGATGCCTGCTGGCACGACAATCGTGTAGTAGCCTCTCTCCAAACCCGTATCGACCTCAAGCAGACCCCCATGAAAACAGTGATCGGCATCAGCCTGGGCGCCAGCGCCCACGACTTTGAATTCACCACCACCCTGGCCGGTGTGCAGCTCCAGGTCAAGCGCCTGGGCACCGACGGCAGTCTTGCCAAAGCCGCCAAGCTGATCAAGTACTGGGACAAACGCGCTGATGCGATCGGCCTGGGACTCCTCAAAGACCGCTATAAGGCCGGCGCCCACCGCTTTATCGACAAGGACAGCGCACGCCTCAAAGACATTGCCACCCAAGCGCCATTGACCTTTGGCGGACAACTCGGTGACATCCTGCAAGAGTGGGCGCTTCGCCACGCACAGGTGTCACTGGGGCATTATTTCAACAATGCGCGCGTGCTGTTTTTCTCGGGGCTACAAAGCTACAAACTCGCCATGAGCATGTCCGAGTACACCGACAACCTCAAGTTTGCCGACCCGATCAGCCAATTGGGCATCCCCAAGCTGCTCACCAGCCTGCAGGCACTGCAGCTCTACGCCAGCGGCGCGCATTACGTGCGCGACTGGTCGCTGCCCGACGCGCTGGCCAGCGGCCCGGTCAAGGAGTGGACGCGCTTCCTGCTGCGCAAGGCGGTGCAAAAAGCCAGCACCATCGTGGCGCCCATTTACGAGCTGGACGAGTGCGGCCTCGAAGAGTTGGCGGGCAAGACGCTGATCACCTCGACGGTGAGCGACGAGCGGCTGGCGCTGCTGACCGCCAAGGGCGTGCACATGGTGATCGACGGCGCACCGGTGATTCAAGGCCATACCCTCGGGCCTGACCTGTTTGACGCAATGATCGTGGCTGCCACCGGCAAGGAGCCGCAGCAAATCCACGAAGACGATTACCTGGAGATCATCACCAGCCTGCAGCTCGAGCCGCGCATCCTCTACCCCAATGGCTTCAAGCGCATCAACCGCTTTGCGTTTGTGATCCACCCGCTGTCGCAGGAGTATTTCAAGAAGGTCAAGCCGATCGACCTGCTGTCGCAGGTGTCGCCGCCGGTGATGATGAACTCGCTGGAAAAAATCATGGCCTACGCGCCGCCGTTTGTGTACTCGCACATCAGCGGTATCCAGTCACCCAACGGCGTGGAGGCCGAGGGCTGGCTGATCTCGGTGGGCGGCACACCCAAAGAGATCATGCGTCACAGCCCCGAGTTCACCTACCGCCGGCTGCTTGCGGCGGCCGACATGGCCAAACGCATGGGTGCGCAAATCATGGGGCTGGGCGCCTTTACCAAAGTGGTGGGCGATGCCGGTGTGACCGTGGCCAAGCGCAGCCCGCTGCCCATCACCACAGGCAACAGTTATAGCGCCTCAGGCGCGCTGTGGGCGGCGCACGACGCCATGGAGCGGCTCAACCTGCTGCCCAAACCGGTTGGCCGTGAGCGTGTCAAGTTCAAGGCGATGGTGGT
>NZ_JAGPBB010000024.1 GCF_018063565.1 Rhodoferax sp. | reverse complement strand
CGGCAACCAGCGCTTGCAATGCCTGATTGCGTTCCATCAAGCCCTCAAGCGGATACACCTCACCCGTTTGAACCATCGGATAGGGGATCGAAATACCACTGTGCACAATCTTCCACTGTGCGCCTTCCAGTCGAAAGATCAGCACCAGCCGCGCCACCTCGTTGGACAACACATGGTCTGCCATCGGCAAATGGATATGAAACAGTGCGGTGCACACCACCACGTCGGTGCTGATGTCCTGCAGGCACAAGTCCAGCATCTCGATGCGGATGCGTTTGGGTACCTGGGCAAAATCCTGGCGGGTAATGGCTTGCCAGGCCAGCCGGTCTTTCACCAGAAAATCACCACCGCCGGTGTAACCGCTGAAGTTGTCACTGAAATGCCCGGTCAATTGATCGTTGCGCGCGGCATACATCTCGATGTACCCATCAAACAGCGCCCGAATGAGCGAGTGACGATCAGATGAATCGGTGGAGTTGGGCATGGATGTCAAATCCAGAGCAGCGGGGGTCGTGATTATGCGCACAGATCGCTGGCGCGTGCCCTAAAGTGCCCACCCCACCGTGACCCCGACACCCACAGTGTGGTTGCCTTGCATCGCCGCGCGTTGCGTGTCGGGCGTGCCGGTCTCCAGCATCGCATCACCCAGCTTCATATAGCTGAGGCCAGCACTGACTCGCAAGCGACCTTCGGTAAAAATTGCAGCCAGCGTGGCGCCGCGGCGGCCGTTTACTGGCGACAGTGGCGACACCAGCGGTGCACCTTTGGCTTCATGATGGAGCGATGCCGCCCCGCTCCATCGGCTGCTCAGGCGCTGCGCCAGTCCCAGCGTGTAGCTGCTGCTGTCTCTCAGCTCAATCAGCCCCTCGCCTGTCACTGCCATAAACCGCTGAGGGTCAACCCGGAACTCCGACCAGTTCACCCAGCGCAACTGCCCAAACAGCAAGGTACTGCTGGCAAGTCCGGTCTGAAAATCCAGATTGATCGCGCGCGGCGTATTGATCCGGGTGGTGGATTGACCGTTGAGCATGGCAAACCCGCCAGTCTCATGGGTGGGCATGTTGTGTACGGTCGCCGCGTGGTAAGTACCGACCACCCGCATCCCGATATGAGGCAACTCGTAGGCCATTCCGACCACCGGACTATAAGAAGTGTCAGACGCCAGCTGCACCCTGTAGCCACTTACCGGTCCATAAGCCAGACCCTGCAGGCGCACCTCGGCGTTTGCGTGCTGAACACGCAAGCCACCGTGCAAACTGAAGTGCTCGTGAATGTGCCAGCGCGCCAGACCCAACAGCGCGGACGAAGACACATCCACCTGCGTGCCACCCAGCAGCGGTGTGCTGTTGGCGTACAGCAATTTGGCACCATAAGGCTGGTCCATCACCAGAGCCACCGATAGCGTCGGGCTCACCTGCAGCTTGGCGCTCAGGCTTGCCATCGGATAGCGGCTGACCACACTGCCCGTGGCCCCGTTTGCCACATCCATGCCCGTGACATTGGGCGAGACCTGGCTGAAAGATCCCTCCACATAGTTTCCAGGCTCAAACAGCACACCCAGGCCCTGGCCTGAGCGGTCGATGCCACCTGCCTGTGCGGCGGCAGCGTTCAGGGCCAGCAGGCCCAGCGCGAACGTGTGTACTTTCATGGCTGTTCTCCATCACGTTGGGCCGCAGCGATCTGCAATTGCCCACGCCCGGCACCCTTGGCAGCGTACAAGGCCATGTCGGCGCGAATCATCAGGCGCTCCAGCGTTTCACCCGGCTGCAGAGTGGCCAGCCCGGTGCTGAAGTTCAGCGGGAACCCAAGCGCCCTGGCCATGGCGGGCAACTGCTGACGCAGGCGCTGGTCAAGAAGTTGTGCCGTCGGCGCATCGTTGCCGGGCAGCAAAAGGCAAAACTCCTCACCGCCCACGCGTGCCGCCACATCGCTGGCCCGGCTTGCCTCACCCAGCAAGCGGCTCAGCGCCTGCAATGCCCGGTCCCCCGCCTCGTGACCATAGGTGTCATTGATGTTCTTGAAATAGTCGATGTCGACCATCAGCAGGGCCATCGGCAACTGGTGGCGCTTGGCATTGGCAACCAGCGGCTGCGCCACCTCCTGCCAGCCACGCCGGTTAAGCAAACCGGTCAGGGCGTCCGTCACGGCCTGACGGTGCAACGCACTTTCCGCTTCTTCATGCCAGCCGCCCAGAATGGCGAAGTTGATCATCAGCGGCACGATGTTGGTCATCAGCATGGCGGCAATGTTCCAGGGGTGCGGGGTGAGAAAACTGGGGTACAGATCGGTGAACGCCCCCAGCACGCCCCGACCGAGGGTCAGCACCGCCATGGTGATCAGGCTACCGGCCACCACATAGCGCCAGCGGCCGCGCAGCGACGTGCTGGGGGCAAAACAGGCCGTCGTCAGCAACAGCAATTGCGCGACGAGTAAAAAGTTGGCCCAGCCCACCCGCCATGGATAGCTGCCAAACAGCAAAAAATAGCCCAGCGGTGCCAGCCAGGCCAGTGCTGTGATCGCCCGCCCAAACCGGCGCCGACCCAGCCACCCCTGAAGCGCCTTGAACATGAGCCAGTGGGTGCCACAGAATCCTGCCAATGACAGTGTGGACAGCGTCCGGTCGGCCAGTGTCTCGGGCCAGAGGTTGGCGACGATCATGCATACCCAGGCCGCCGCGTGCACAACCAGACTCCAGCGTGCTGCATTGGCGGCCGCCTCAAGCTGCGTGCCCATGACCGCCGAGGAGATCAGAGCCAGCACCACGATGTTCATCACTGTGACCAGCAACAGCGTATTGATGTCAAGCGTCATGACGGGGTGTGGCGTGGGTGGGAGCGGTGTTTAATGATGATTGTGCGTCACTATGTCTTTGCTGTGCAAAAACCACATGACGCGTGCGATCAAGGCAAAGCCTCCTCAGTTGCGACGCCCGCGCCTGCGCAGCACCCAGGCCGCCGCCAGCGGCAGCAAGCCCAGTGCCATCACCGTGGCCAACGTGCGCGGCGATAGCAGCTGATCCATCGACTGCAGCTGCGCCAGGTAAGCGCCGGCATTCACATACAGGGCCGTGCCTGGCAGCATGCCCAGCATGCTGATCCAGAAGAATGTAGTGGCCGGCAAGCGGGTCAGGCCGCTGAGCAGATTGACCGGCACAAACGGAATCACCGGCAGCAGCCGCAGCGACAGCAGATACAGCGCCCCCTCACGCTGCAGTCCCAGGTTGAAGGCGTGCAGACGCTCGGGGTAGCGCTGCTCGACCCGATGCCGCAATAGATGGCGTGCACCCAGCATGGTCAGGGTGGCACCGGCGCTGGATGCCAGCGTGGCCAGCACACTGCCCCAGAACAGCCCAAAACTGGCGCCGGCCAACAGCATCAACAACGCCGCACCTGGAAGGCATAGCGCGGTGATGGTAGTGAACACCGCGACAAATGCCCCGGTCACGGCTGCCGGGTGAGTGCCGAGATAGCTCTGAAAGCCCTGCTGTATTTGTTGGATGCTGGCAAGGTCCATCATGGTGCATCAGGTCTTGATCCCCCGGTGATCTGGCGGTTTGTGTGGGGCCGTTGCATTGGGCAAAGTGCAGAGCTCAAGTGTCATGTCTGGGTGTGGCAGGGGCTGGAAATGCTGGTGTCATTGTGAATCAAGATGGCAGGAGCCATACCGAGTGCTGGACATTTGCATGTTCAATTGGCGTTTTGCCCTTGTTTTATATGAACTGTTTGCTTGTCAATTTATAGCTGAATCGGATTGGTGACGAGGTGGAGGCTGACAGATTTTTTGAGACTTGAACCGGCAGTCGCCCAATGTGATGGGCCTCCTCCAGAGTGGCATCTTTGTCCGGACACACTGCAATAATTTGGTGCACTCCTACAATGCCCCGGCAACATCCGGATGCACTTCAATGACCATGTCCAACCAGGAACCCCCGATCGATCTGCTGGCAATTCGGGAAATTTTCAATCGCCAGAACATCATGCTGTGTTTCAATGGCCCGGTCACAGCACCGCTGATTGAAGAAATCGGTACTGCCTTGCGCAAACACATGGAGGGCCAGGCAGAGTCACCCTCTGCGATATCCGACGTGTTTTCCGTCTATATCGAAATGGCGCAGAACATCCGCCGCTATGCGCAAGCGCAGGCGTTTGAGAATGAAGCTTCGACCATCCTCATTTCCCGTGATGACGCCGGCCACTATGTCATCTCAGCCAGCAATATCGTCCGGGATCAGGATGCCAATGCGTTGGGCGAGCGCATTGGACAGTTATTTCACCTTGACAAGGAGGCCCTGAAGGCCGCCTTCAAGACACAGTTGCGCCAACCGCGCAGTGCCCTGACCGGCAGCGCCGGCCTGGGCCTGATCGACATGGCGCGCAAGGCTGCCGCCCCTTTGCAGCACACATTGCAGGCCCTCGACAACGGACGCACCCTGTTCAACCTGCGGGTCGTTCTCTAAGACATCAGGAACCGCCATGAACAATCTGCTTATCCCGCAATCGTCCTCCTCGCCTGCCATCGCTGCTGACTGGAGCGCTGGTGTCATCAGCATGAAGGGCGACTCTTACCCGGAAAACTCGTTTGAGCTGTTTCAACCGCTGATCGACTGGGTCGAAACTTTTTTGGCCAAAGCGAACCGGCCGCTACAACTGGAGCTGGAGCTGGTTTACCTCAACACCAGCAGCATTCGCTCAATGATGGACATTTTTGACCAGATGGAAGTCGCCCACAAAAAAGGCCAGACCGTTGGCGCGCGCTGGTCCTACGAGGCGGCCAATGAGCGGGTTGGCCAACTGGCAGAAGAGTTTCGCGAAGACTGCACTTTTCCCTTCACCATCGACGTCAAGTCCTGATGGATCTGCCGCTTGCTTCCCGGATCGAGGGCTTGCTGAAGGACCCGGCAGCGCCCGTGGGCGACTTGCGCGCTGCACTGGCAGACCTGTACCAGCATAGCCGCACGCAACAGCAGATGCTTGAGCGCCTGACACAGATTTCCGACAAATACCAACAGGCGGAACGCGATCGCGGGCTGTCTTACGCCGAGCGATTACAGCGAAAAGTACGCCAGGTCGAGAAGATCGTGCGCATCAGCGATGGCTATCAGTCCATGCTGCAGGATCTCAATGCCCGGCTCACCGCCCTGTCAACCCATGATGAACTGACCGGTCTGCCCAACCGTCGCTATCTGCAAGAGCGGTTGACGCAGGCCATCGCGCATGCCGACCGCAATGGTGAAAGGTTTTCCATCGCACTGCTGGACATTGATTTTTTCAAGCGTATCAACGACAGCGCGGGCCATGCCGTCGGCGACTTGGTGCTGAAACGCGTGGCCGCCTGCATGCGTGAAGGCATGCGTGACTACGACATCTGTGCCCGCTGGGGCGGCGAGGAATTCCTGATTTTGTTTGCCTGCTGCGACCAACAGAATGCAGCCCAACTGGCCGAGCGGATACGACTGGCCGTGGCATCCATCAGCACGGCTGACCTGCATCCTGGGCTGCAACTCTCCGTCAGCATCGGTTTTACCGAATTTCAGTCTGCAGAAACCATCGATGCGGCCTTGAAACGTGTCGATGATGCCCTCTATCGGGCCAAGGACGCCGGCCGCAATTGCGTTGTCGGCAGCCCCTAACGCAGCCCCTGACACAGCAACCGGCGCGCCGCGATGGCTGATCACCCCCCTGCCAATGGACTGAAACAAACTGGCAAGGTCAGCCTGCGTCTGTTCCTGATGGGGGCGCTGATGCTGGTGTTCCTGCCGATTGTGGCCATCACCGGCTGGGTGTCGTACCGCAACGCTGAACAAGCTACGGAGCAATTCACCTACGCCATGGCCAATGAGGTCAGCGAACGCATTCAAGACCGGGTGCTGGCGTTTTTTGAAATACCGCGACGGGTTTTGGCCTACAACCAGGATCTGGCCGATAACGGCTTGCTGGGTGAAAACAACCGTGACGAAATGGTGCAGAAATTTCTGCTGCAACTGCGTCAGCAGCCCTTGCTGACCTTCGTTGCGATCGGCATGTCGGACGGCGAATACTATGGCGGCAACCGGCCGCCCCGCGGCAGTGACCGGGGCTTGCGCATCTTGCATTCGCGCATTGCCGATGGGCGCAAGCTGCAGGTCTATCGGGTCGATGAAACCGGTCAGACGGCGCAACAATTGTCCAAAGGCGAGGACGTTTTCGATGCTCGCCAGTTGCCGTGGTATGCGGCCACCACCGGTCGTCATGGCATCGCCTGGTACCCGGCCTACCGCTATTTGATCAACGATGGCACCGATGCTTACGACGCCATGGGAATCGGTGTCTCTGCCGCACTGTTCAATCCGGTGGGCGACTTTATCGGCGTGATCACGGCCGATGTTGCCCTGTCGCACCTCAGCGAGTACCTCGGCGAGCTGACCGCCAAAACCGGTGGCATCGCCTTCATCGCTGAAAGTGGCGGCGAACTGCTTGCGACCTCGATACCCGAGCCGATCTATCGCGTGGTCGACGGCGCGGTGATCCGCCTCAAACTCTCCACCAGTGCCAATCCGCTCTTGCGCCTGACCGGTAATCGGCTTGCAAGCGGTGACCAGCCTGCTGGCAGCACCTTCGCCGACCTGGATGGCGCGCGTCATCTGCTGAAATGGCAAAGCTATCAGTTACCAGAGGGGCCGCGCCTGACCGTCGGCGTGTTGCTGCCGCAAGCCCGCTATGCCGCTGTCGCCAGTGACATGCTGCGCAATATCGTCTATCTGGCTTTGGCGGTGGCGCTGTTTTGCATCATCATCGGCCTGTTCGCCTCGGACTATATTGCGCGACCGTTGCGGACGTTGAGCCAGTCATCGATCAGCCTGGCCACAGGCAACTGGCCAGCGACTGCGCCTAAGCTCAGCCCGATACAGGAAGTCGCTACCCTGTTTGCGTCCATGCAAGACATGGCGCAGCGCGTCAAGGCCCACTCCGAAAATCTGGAACAGCTGGTCGCGCAGCGAACCCAGGCGCTGGAGGACGCGCACCTGCGCCTGACTGACAGCATCGACTATGCGCGCCTGATCCAGAATGCCATTCTGCCGGACCGCCAGCTCGCCCAGCAGATGGCCGACCGGCACTTTGTGCTCTGGCTGCCCCGCGACGTGGTGGGTGGCGATTTCTATTTCTATCAGGGCAACGCGCAAGGCAAACTGTTCGGGGTGATCGACTGCGCTGGCCACGGGGTACCGGGTGCCTGCATGACTATGGCCGCACACGCGGCCATCGAAGTGGCCAGCCAGGCGGTGGCCTGGAACGACCCGGCCAGCCTGCTGCTGCATACCGATACAGTGGTGCGCAACATGCTGCCTTTGGACAAGCGCATCGTCGCCAGCATCGATGCGGCGTTTTGTCACTACGATGCCGCAGCCGGCACGATCACCTTTGCCGGCGCGCATCAATCCCTGTTCTGGACCGATGGCACGGTCTGCGAAGAAATCTGCGGCGGGCGTCGCAGCCTCAATGACCGAAAACGCGGTACTTATAACAACGTGACGCGAGCGGTCGCGCCGACGAATACTTATTATTTGGTCAGCGATGGCCTGCTCGATCAGGCAGGCGGACCCGATGGGCACAGTTTTGGCAACCAGCGCTTGCGTGACTGGATACTGCAACATGCCCATTTGCCGCTGGCCGATCAACGCCAGCGCCTGATCGAAACCATCGATGGCTATCGCGGTGCCTATCCTCAGCGCGACGACATCACCCTTCTCGGTTTTCGGCTGCCATAAAAAGGAACAGACATGAAAGCTCTTGGATTACGACGAATCATCGCCTTGCTGGCCTGCGCGCTGCTCAGCACTTCAGCCTTGTCCCAGGAGAAAAAGATGCACACCATTGGCGTGACCAAGATTGCCACGCATGCCGCCCTGGATGCCGACGAGAAAGGATTCGAGGCCGGGTTGGCCAGCGTCGGTTTCAAGGAAGGCGTGAATGTTCGCTATCTGCGCATGAATGCCGAAGGCGACCTGGTCCGGGCGCAAGCCATTGCCAAGCAATTTTCAGATGAAAAAGTGAGTTTGATTCACAGCATCGCAACCCCAACCACGCAGGCTGTGGTCAAGCTTCACAAGACCATTCCGGTGGTGTTTTCCTCCATCACCGATCCGGTCAGCGCCGGCATCGTGCCCAAAGACAGTGCGCCTGGCAAGAAGACCGGGACCAACCTGACCGGTGTCAGCGACCAATGGCCGGTGGCGCTGCAAATGGAAATCTACGCAAAAATGTTACCGAATGCCAAACGCTGGGGCACGATCTACAACCCGTCTGAACCCAACTCCGTGATACATATCAAGGGGATGCGCGCAGCCGCGAAAAAACTCGGACTGACACTGGTCGAGGTACACGTCGATAACAGCAAGGCGGTCGCCCAGGCTGCGGCATCGCTGGTCGGCAAGATTGATGCGATGACGATCACCTCAGACAACACAGCGGTCGCCGACCTGACGTCGATCGTGCAGCTTTGCAACGAGAAGAAAATTCCCCTCTTCGCTGGTGATGTCGACAGCGTTGCCGCTGGGGCAGTGGCGGCTTATGGCCTGGATTACTACCTGGTTGGCTATTCGGCCGGCAAAAAGGCCGGGCTGATTCTCAAAGGCAGCCAACCCGGCGATATTCCATGGGGGCCGGTAGAAAAATTCAGCCTGGTCATTAATCAGAGAGCCGCTGCCCTTCAAGGGGTGACCCTGACGGCGGAATTCCTGAACAAGGCCGACAAAGTCATCAAGTGATGCAGGGATGCCCTTTGAATGTGTCAGTTTGGGCGGCATGGGATCCAAGTTCGCTGCCAAGCGGCAACCTGATGCTGCTGGTCCGTGACAGCAAGCTGTTAGTCCGCCGCGCCAGAAACCAGCGGAAATGAGGAAGGGTTTCGAATGGGCTGCACCGATAAGCATTTCCTCCTCGAAAAGTACATGCCAAGAAATCTAAAAAGAACAGCAGCAACACCTTCGCTGAACACCACAGCCATCACCCTTCAAGCCCTCGCCCAATTCGCCACTGCTTGACCAGGGCATAAATCGCCGGAATCACCGCCAGCGTTAAAACAGTAGATGAAATCATGCCACCCACCATCGGCGCGGCAATGCGGCTCATCACTTCTGAACCCGTGCCGGTGCCCCACAAAATCGGCAGCAGACCGGCCATGATGGCCACCACCGTCATCATCTTGGGGCGCACCCGCTCTACCGCACCCTCCATCACCGCTGCGTAGAGGTCAGCCACATCGGGCATACGACCGTCCGAGCGGCGATGACTCTTGACGGCCTCCCAGGCATGATCCAGGTAGATCAGCATGATCACGCCAGTTTCTGCCGCCACTCCGGCCAGTGCGATAAAGCCCACCGCCACCGCCACCGACAGGTTGTAGCCCAGCCACCACATCAGCCAAACCCCGCCGACCAGCGCAAACGGCACCGACAGCATCACGATCAGGGTCTCGGTAATGCGCCTGAAGTTCAGGTACAGCAGCAGAAAAATGCTCAGCAGCGTCACCGGGATGACCACTTTCATCTTCTGGTACGCCCGTTCCATGTTCTCAAACTGGCCGCTCCAGGTGGCGTAATAACCGCTCGGGAACTTGACCTGTGCCGCTACGGCTTGTTTGGCCTCGGCCACATAACTGCCAATGTCGCGGTCGCGGATGTCCACATAGATGTAGGCTGACAGCAGCGCGTTCTCGGTGCGGATGCCTGGCGCGCCTTTGGCGACGATCACCTTGGCTAATTGGCCCAAAGGAATCATGGCACCGTCCATGGTCGGCACCAGTACCTCGCGGGCAATCTGTTGCGGGTCGCTGCGCAACTCACGCGGGTAACGAACCGTGACACCGTAGCGCTCGCGCCCCTCCACCGTGGTTGTCACCATCTCGCCACCCAGTGCAACACCTACCACGTCCAGCAAATCACCCACGGCCAGGCCGTAGCGGGCCAGTTGGGTGCGATCCGGCTCGATGTTGAGGTAAAAACCACCGGTGATGCGTTCGGCAAAGGCGCTGCTGGTGCCGGGCACGGTTTTGACCACGGCCTCGATTTGCCGCGCGAGCTTTTCCATTTCGTCGAGGTCTTTGCCAAACACCTTGATGCCAATCGGCGTGCGGATGCCCGTGGACAGCATGTCGATGCGCGCCTTGATCGGCATGGTCCAGCTGTTCGCCACGCCGGGGAACTGCAGCGCCTTGTCCATCTCGGCAATCAGTGCGTCCATGGTCAGTCCCGCGCGCCACTCGGATTCGGGTTTGAGGTTGATCACCGTCTCGAACATCTCTGTGGGTGCCGGGTCGGTGGCGGTGTTGGCGCGGCCGGCCTTGCCGAACACCGAGGCCACTTCGGGGAAGCTCTTGATGATCTTGTCTTGCGTTTGCAGCAGTTCGGCAGCCTTGGTGATCGACATGCCTGGCAGCGAGGCGGGCATGTAGAGCAGGCTACCTTCGTTGAGGGTGGGCATGAATTCCGAGCCCAATCTGGAGGCCGGGTAATAGGTGGCACCCAGCGCCAACAGCGCCAGCAGAATGGTCACCTTTTTGTAGCGCATCACACCCGTGATGATTGGTCGGTAAAGCCAAATGAGCACCTTGTTCACAGGGTTTTTGGCTTCTGGCATGACTTTGCCGCGGATGAACAGCAGCATCAGCACCGGCACCAGCGTGACAGACAGGAAAGCCGCGCTGGCCATGGCGAAGGTCTTGGTGTAGGCCAGGGGCGAGAACAGGCGGCCTTCCTGGCCTTCGAGGGCGAAGACGGGCAGGAACGAGACGGTGATGATCAGCAGGGAAAAGAACAGGGCGGGGCCGACTTCTTTGCATGCTTGCAGGATGGCGCGCGCACGTTGCGACCCATCGGGGTCAGAGCTCAATTCAGTGACGCCGGGTTTGCCCGCTCGAAGGCCCTGCCCTGAATTGGGATCCGACCCCAATTTCTCCAGGTGTTTGTGGGCGTTTTCGATCATCACAATCGCCGCGTCAATCATGGCGCCGATAGCGATGGCAATGCCACCCAGGCTCATCAGGTTGGAGCTCATGCCCAGGAGGCGCATGGCAATGAAAGCCATCAGGATGCCCACCGGCAGCATCAGGATTGCCACCAAGGCACTGCGAACATGCATGAGGAAGATGATGCAGACGGCGGCGACGATCAGTGACTCTTCCAGCAGTGTGCGTTTGAGCGTGTCGATGGCGCGGTTGATCAGTTCCGAGCGGTCGTACACCGTCTGTACCGTCACGCCCTCGGGCAGGCCGGGGCCGATCTCAGCGATTTTGTCTTTCAGGTTGGCAATCACCTCCAGCGCGTTCTGACCGTAGCGCGCCATGGCAATGCCCGACACCGCTTCGCCTTCGCCATTGAGTTCGGTCAGCCCACGTCGTTCGTCGGGCGTCAGCTCGACCCGCGCGATGTCGCGGATCAGCACCGGCGTGCCTTTGTCGGCCCTGACCACCAGCATCTCGATGTCGCTTGCTCCTCGCAGGTAGCCCTTGCCGCGCACCATGTATTCGGTCTCGGCCATTTCCACGGCGCGGCCGCCCACATCGCGGTTAGAGTCGCGAATCACCTGCGCCACGCGCATCAAGGGGATGCCAAACGAACGCAGCTTGACCGGATCAACGGTCACCTGATAGGTCTGCACAAAGCCGCCAATGGAGGCCACTTCGGCCACGCCGTGCGCCTTGGTGAGCTGGTAGCGCACATACCAGTCCTGAATGCTGCGCAGCTCGGCCAGTGTCTTGTCTTTGGCCAGCAGTGCGTACTGATACACCCAGCCGACGCCAGTGGCATCCGGACCGATTTGTGGCGTGATGCCTTTGGGCATGCGGCCAGCGGCAAAGTTCAGGTACTCCAGCACCCGCGAGCGAGCCCAGTAGATGTCGGTGCCATCCTCAAAAATGATGTAAACAAACGATGCACCAAAAAACGAAAACCCGCGCACCACCTTCGATTTGGGTACTGACAGCATCGCCGTGGTGAGTGGATAAGTCACCTGGTCTTCCACCACCTGCGGCGCCTGACCCGGTACCTCGGTGTAGACGATGACTTGCACGTCAGACAGATCCGGCAACGCGTCAATCGGTGTGCGCAGCACGGCAAAGACGCCGGCCAGCACGATGAACAGCGTGGTCAGCAGCACCAGAAAACGGTTGCGACCTGACCAGTCGATGATGTTGGAAAGCATGGGGTTCTGCTAGTGAGAAATGTCGCTTTTGTGCCCAGCAGGCGTCACGCTGGTAATCACCCACTCACCCGCCGCACGCTCCACAAACTCAAACGACACGCGTGCATCGGGCTTCAAGGCTTTCAGCAGTTCGCCGTTGGCCACCTTGAACTCCATCGTCATCGCCGGCCATTTCAGGCTCGCAACGGGCCCGTGCGTCATGTTCACTGTGCCTGCCTTGTGATCGACGTCTTCAACTTTGCCCTCTGCGCGGTGGCCAGCCCCTTTGCCGGGTGTCGCGTTCACGGTTGTGGCGGATGCTGCCACGGACACCGAGGGTGCAGGCCCGGCAAAACCTCCGATAGCGGCTTTCAGATTGCTCTCGGCGTCAATCAGGAAATTGGCCGCCACCACTACCAGCTCACCGTCATTGACGCCAGACAACACTTCAACATGGGCGTCACTGCGGGCCCCCAGTTTGACGTCCCGTGGCTCAAAGCGGCCCTCTTTCAGCTGAACCAGCACGATCTGCCGCGTGCCGCTGTCAATCACCGCAGACAAGGGCACGGTGATGGCCTGGCCTTTGCCCGACACCTGCAAATCCATCTGCGCAAACATGCCCGGCTTGAGCAGTGTGCCGGGGTTGGGCAGCTCCACCCGCACCGGCACGGTCCGCGTGTCGGCTTTCAACGTTGGGTAGACGTAAGTGATCTTGCCTTCAAACAGTTTGTCCGGATACGCATTGACCGTGACGCGCGCTCTGGCACCGGTTTTGACCAACGCCAGGTCTTGCTCAAACACATCGGCCACCACCCACACCGCTGACAAGTCCGACACCTGGTACAGCGCCTCACCGGGCATAAACCGCATGCCTTGCACCGCCTTCTTCTCGGTCACAATGCCCGACACGGGTGAGCGAAACGTCAGCGTGCGCAGGGTTTCGCCCGTGGCGATCAGTGTCTTGATCTGCTCCTCAGAAATATCCCAGTTCTTGAGCCTCTGCAAGCTCGACTCCACGAGCCGGCCCATGCCCAGTTGCGCCGGGCTGTCAGCCCCTTTGAGCGACGCAGCGCCCTGCACGGCGATGGCGTACTCGCGCTGGACGGACACCAACTCGGGGCTGTACACCTCAAACAGTGGTTGGCCCTTGGCCACATACTGCCCGGTCACATTGACGTGCAGTCGCTCCACATACCCTTCAAACTTGGGCGCAATAATGGCAATGCGACGCTCGTCGGGCTCGACACGCCCTGCCGCGCGAACCGCCCTGTCCAAGCTGCGCAACTGGGCGGCTTCCGTTCGCACGCCAAGTTTTTGCACTTTTTGTGTGCTGAAGTTGACCTGATTGGGTGAGGCGCTGGCGTCGTCAGCCAGTTCGCCTTCAAATACCGCGATGTAGTCCATGCCCATCGGGTCTTTTTTCGGCACTGGCGAGGTGTCTGGCAAACCCATCGGGTTGCGGTAGTACAGCAACTTGGGCCTTTTGGATGCCGTGTCGGGTGCGCCGGCAATGGTGGCAGATGCCGTCGCATCAGGCGATGGGTGTCCCGACTGGCCCAGCCAATAGCCCGCACCCACGGCAGCGGCCAGCACGGCCGCGCTCACGGCAGACAGCGCAGCTTTGTTCATACTTCTTCTCCAATCAGCCGTTCAATCTCGGCCAGTCGCAGTTGTGCCTCGACCTGGCTTTTGAGCTGGCCCAGCCGAGCCTGACGAATCTGGCGCTGCGCATCGAGGAGGGTGGCAAAGTCTGCCTTGCCGTTTTCATAGCCAGCCAGGGCGGCGCGCCAGGTCAGCTCGGCTTGCGGCATCAGGCTGAAAGTCATCAGGTGTTCGGTCTGGCGTGCCGTCTCCAGCGCGCTAAGGTTTTCTGACAGATCTGTCAAAGCCTGATTTGCCGCCGCTTCCTGGCGTGCCTGCGCGCTTGCCAGCATGGCCTCAGACTCGCGCTCCTGAGCGCGCAAGACATCACTTTGAATTGGCAGATTGAGCTCCAGCATCAAACCCCATTCATTCCAGGTTCCACGGCGTTGCATGGCGCTGACACCAAGGGTGAAATCCGGGTAGCGGTTCTTCAGCGTCAGATCCCGTGTCTTTTCAGCGGACGAGACCCGTGCCGATGCCGCTTGCAGAGCCGGGCTGGTCTGGCGCAGTCGTTCAGATAGCGCTGAGAGACTGAGCCTGGCGCGGTCTGGCAGGGGCCGAAGTTGCTCCGGTGCCGCAAGTGGTGCATCCAGCGGACGAGCCAGCAAGGCATTGAGGCGTGCCTGGGTCACCTGCCACTCGCCGGCCAGTGCAGCGAGTTCGACGCGCATGCCCGTGTGCTCCACGTGAATCCGGGTGATGTCCTGCTGTGCCGAAAGACCACCGGCATACCGCACTTGCAGTACCTTTTCGAGTTGCAGCATCAGGTCGAGGTTCTCGCTGACCAGTCGCTCGGTCGCTTTGACCAGGTAGCGCTGAAGGTAGGCCGCCTTGATCCGTGCGGCAGTTTCCAGCCAGACTTGCACCGCACGGGCCTGTGCGGCGTCTATCTCCCTGGCGGCCAACTCACTCCTGAGCCCGCGTTTGCCTGTCCAGGGCAGGTCTTGTGACAGGGTGTACTGTGCGGCGCCAACCCGGCCGGGCAGCAGGGTTGGGATCTGAGTGTCGGACCGGGTGATGTCCTGCAATTCCATCTTGAAGCGCGGTGGCATCAGCGCACCCGCCGGCAGGGCACGCTCTTGCGCAGCGGTTGCCTCATGGCGCATCGCCGCAACATCAGGATTCCTCGCCTTGGCCAGGGCCAGAAGACCTTCGACATTGGTGCCCAGCGGCGGCTCGGCGGCGAACGCGCTTGCGCAGGCGGCGATCATCAACAGCACACAGCGTGTCGCAGCAGGAAACTTGGTTGGCATGATGGGGTGTGGCACTGGCAACCGATGTGGCCCGGCGCGCCGTGGTGGGCCTACTTGAGGGGCTCGAATGAGGTGACTGTCATGCCGCCATCGGCCGGGTCGGTGGTAAAGCGGATTTTTTGGTCCGCTTGCAGCTTGTCAAGCCAGCCCGCGTTCTTGACTTTGTAGGTCATGGTCATGGCCGGCATACCGTTCATTGGGCCGTGCGCCAGGGTGACCGTACCTTTGCGCTTGTCCACTTTCTTCACCAGACCTTCACCAGTCGTTGTGGCCGCCGCCGCTGTGCCGTGTTGGTTGTGACTGGTTTGCGCGGAAACTGGCACGGACACTGCGAAAATAGTAGCTATCAGTGCTTTTGCAATATGGGCTGACATGGCATTTTCAATGAAGATCGGGTGATGGTTCGTGGTCGCGATGGGGGACAGTCTCGCTGTTGCTGCCCGACAGCAAGCTGTCTGCCAGATTACTTTTTTGTAATCTGAAAATGCCATGTCGATCGCAAGGCAGAATCGCAGCACCCAAAGTCACCATGGAACCTTGTCATGAAAATCCTCATCGTGGAGGACGAACGCAAAACCGGGGATTACCTCAAGCAAGGTCTGACGGAGGCGGGCTTTACCGTCGATCTGGCGCGCGATGGCGTCGACGGCCTTCATCTGGCACTCACGGAAAATCATGACCTCGCGATACTCGATGTAATGCTGCCGGGCCAGGACGGCTGGTCTGTGCTGGCGGGAATTCGCCACGCGGGCAAGGATATGCCGGTCATGTTCCTGACCGCGCGTGATGCTGTGGATGACCGGGTCATGGGGCTGGAGCAAGGTGCTGACGACTACCTGGTCAAGCCGTTCGCCTTCTCGGAACTGCTGGCCAGGGTGCGTACGCTCCTGCGGCGCGGAAGCAGGGCACCAGCCGCGCAGTTTCTGCGCGCGGGGGATCTGGAGCTTGACCTGATGCGTCGGCGCGTGAGCCGGGCTGGCAGCCGCATCGACCTGACGGCCAAGGAATTTGCCCTGCTGGAGCTGTTGCTGCGCCGCCAGGGCGAGGTGTTGCCGCGCTCCCTGATTGCATCGCAGGTCTGGGACATGAACTTTGACAGTGACACCAACGTGATCGAAGTCGCCATGCGCCGCCTGCGGGCCAAAGTGGACGATGGTTTTGCGCTCAAGTTGATTCGCACCGTGCGTGGCATGGGCTATGTGCTGGAGGATGCGGCTTGCTCGCCCTGAACCGGGTGTCGCTCACACACCGTCTCACGCTGATGTTTGTGGTGGTGGCCACATCGGTGCTGCTGGGTCTTGGGTATGTGGTGGCAAGAGCCGTCGAGCAACATTTCGAGGAGCTCGACATGGAAGTGCTGTCGGGCAAGATGGCACTGATCCGTCAGGGTTTGCAAACGGTCGACACGGCGGGCGCGTTGACGGCATTCACCCACCAGCTGGCACGCTCGCTGGTCGGGCATCACGGGCTGGAGGTGATGCTGCTGGACGCCGATCGGTCCATCATTTTTGCCACTGCGCAGGCCGACTTCGACCCGGCGCAGGTGGTCGAGAAAGCCGCCCGGGCGAATGAAACGCCCATGCTTTGGACACATGGCGTACAAACCTACCGCGTCATTGCCGCGCAAATACCGACCGCAATGCCCGATCCGGCCGGTGCTGCCCAGCGCGTGCTGGTCGTTGCCGCAACTGACATTCGCCACCATCAGACTTTCATGCAGTCGTTTCAACAGACTTTGTGGCTCTTTGTCGCTGCCGCTGCAGCTTTGACCGGTGCATTGGGATGGTTCGTGGTGCGTCACGGCCTTGCGCCCTTGCAATCCATGCGCCGCCAGGCACAGGTCGTCACAGCCCAGCAGCTCAGCCACCGGTTGCCGGTGCAAACGGTCCCGCCGGAGCTGGCCGAGTTGGCCCAGTCCCTCAACGACATGCTGGCACGGCTCGAAGTGGCGTTTGAGCGACTGTCTGACTTTTCCAGCGACATTGCCCATGAACTGCGTACGCCGGTCAGCAACCTGATGACCCAGACCCAGGTGGCTTTGTCGCGTGCCCGCAGCGCCAGTGACTACCGCGCGGTGCTTGAGTCCAACGCCGAAGAGTTCGAACGCCTGGCGCGCATGATTGCCGACATGCTGTTGCTTGCCAAGGCAGAAAACGGCCTGGTCGTGCCAAACCGTGAGACCGTCGACCTGAACGCCGAAGTGACGGCCCTGTTTGACTACTACGATGCGCTTGCTGCCGAAAAGAACCTGGCGCTGCGCCTGACCGGCCTCGCCCAGGTGCCGGCCGACCGGCTGATGTTGCGTCGGGCCATCCATAACCTGTTGTCCAACGCCGTGCGCCACGCCAGCGCGGGCACCCGTGTGGACATCGCCCTCGGGCACACGGCGGATCGAGTCACGATCGATGTGGAGAACTGTGGCGACCCGATTGCGCCCGAGTTTCTGGCGCGCGTGTTCGACCGCTTCTTTCGCGTCGATCCGTCACGCCAGCGCAACCAGGAAGGCACCGGCCTTGGCCTGGCCATTACCCGCTCCATTGTTGCCGCGCATGGTGGCACGATTTCAGTCACATCGTCTGGCGGGCTTACCCGCTTTTCGATCGTGTTGCCGATCGCCGCTACGCCTGTTTGATTTGCCCGGATGGTTCATGCAAATGCAGCAGCGCCTGCGCTTGCCGCAACGTCTGCTGGTAGCCCGCATCGATGCTGCGCTCGCGGTAGTCGCGGCTGACGCCGGTGTAGTAGCCAAACTCGGGGTGCAGCACCAGGTCGGCGTGCAGGGCATCGGCTTGTGTCAGCGCGCGTTTGCGCAGGTCGGAGGCACGGTAGGCGCTGGCCGTGGGCGGTGCCTTGTCTTCGTGCGCCGAAGCGTCAATGGCCAGCACCCGCAGCGCGCCCAACCGGCGCGCCAGACGAACCGGCAGCGGGCTGACGCGGTCGGCATCCAGATACAGGGCCGGGCCAATCGCCACCGGTGCCAGACGCCCCTCCACAGCACAGGCGGCCTGAACGGCCAGACCGGCGTTGCCCCAATTGAAAGCCACCAGTTCGGCGTTGTCTGCGCGCAGCGCAACGGCTGCAAATGCGGTGGGAAACTGTTGTAGTCGCAAGTTGGCGACAGTGTCGTTCACCAGCGCCGCCAGGCCACCGCCATTGAGCCACAAGTCGCCCGAAAAGTTGAGCCGAAACAGGCTGGTCATCGAGGTTTCCAGCGCCAGCGTCTCAATCTGTGCCATGCCTACGCCTGAGGCCAGCAGGCAGCCCACCAGCGCGCCGACCGAACTGCCCACCACCAGGTCGGGTTTGAGCCCCAGCTCAGACAGTGCTTTGAGTACGCCGACATGGACAAAACCACGCGGCCCGCCTGAACTCAGCACCCAGGCCACCGGGTAGTGCCGGGTCGATGGTTTTTGCGCGGGGGTATCGGCGTCGGCATCGCCGTCGCGTGGCCCCAGGGTACATCCGGACAACACCGCTGCGGTGCTGACGCCCAATGCGCTAAGTGCCAGGCGGCGTTTCATGGGTACTCCAGAACGCTATAGGGTAGAGAGCTTGCCAGGCTTGATTTATAAGGGCTGGAGTGCATTTTTCATAAAAATAGACGATGTACCCAGCGTCACTGCTTAGGGTTTGGCTTTGGCTGCTGTCACCAGCCTGGCCAGTTCCTCGCCACTCTTGTAATGGGGTACCCGCAAAACCATCCGCTTGCTGCGCTGCAAGAAGCTATTGCTGTCCTTGACCTCTTCGTTCCAGTACTTGTCTGCCAGCGCCAGGTTTTGTTGTTCGTCGAGCTCAAAGGCGTCGAGTGAGCCTTGCCCCCCAAAAATGTAGAGCTTGCCATTGATCATCTTCCAGGTATTGGCGTCACCACCCCAAGGAATGCCGTAGACCAGCCCGTTGGCGCAGTAGCCGCCATATTGCGGCAGGTACTGAGTGGGCGACTGGTCAAACAGCGCTTTGGCCTGGGCGTTGGCAAATCTGAAATCAACCCCTTCGTAGCTGCTGCGGAACTGCGCGCTGCCCTGCACAAATTTGCCCTGGGTGAAATAGGCGGTCACGTCGGCACCCTTGAGCAGCAGTCTTGCCTCGGGGTCATCGGCCACCGCGTTCACTGGCCGGTAGTTGCCCGAGGGGTTTTGCGCGGTGATGGCACCGCAGCCCGTCAAAGTGATGAGAATCAGGGCGGCAGCGCAGAGGTGTATCAGGCGAGAGGTCGGCATGGTGGAGTTTTCCAGTCAATCACAAATCAAAGCGCGAATATGCCAGATCAGGCAGATTCGTGCTGGCAAACGGCATCGGCATACGGCGCTGGCCAGCCCAGCAATGCGCTGGCGTTCTCGCAGTCACACTTGAGCTGCTGTGCGTTGGCTGCGGCCAGATGCAAGATGCCGTAGCGGTAGCTGCCCAGCCATTTGAAATCACGCGCAATCTGCCCTGGCGTCTTGGCAAAACAAAACAGCAGCGCCTGCGGGAACGACCGGGCCAGCGCCTGCTGTTGCGCCGCATCGGGCAGGTGCACCGCATCGCTTTCAGAAAAGCTGCGGTAGACAAAACTCGCCGCTGCACCCGCCGTGGCTGGGCTGCGTGGCACCACGGCCGGGTCTTGTCCATGCGCCAGCGCCAGAGCCAGCTGGTGCAGGTCAACCCCCAGCACGCGCAGGTAGAGGTCTGAAAACTGCGCCGCCATGCGCGGGTTGAATTCGATCACGGTGAGCCGCTGGCTCGGCGCATCGTAAAAAAATTCCATGTTGAACAGGCCGTGGTCAAAGCCGACCGCCGACAGGAAACGTCGCGCCACCTCCAACGCACGCGCCTGCACATCGGCGGCCAGCGTGCTGGGGTACACAAAGCGCATGAAAGCCTGGGTGCCGGGATAGTGGATGGCGTCCACCACGCCCAGCGCGTGCACCACGCCGGCAAAGGCATAACCATCGAGATTGAACTGCGCGCCGGGCACGGGCTCTTCAAGCATCAGGCTGTGCGCCGTGCCGGCGTTTGGCAGGCGCTGGCGCACGATGCGCTCAAACGGCTCAACCAGATGGCGGATCACCCACAGCTCCCAAAAGCCAAAGCGCGTATGGCGCTGTAGTTCATCACGGCTGTGCACGCTGCGCGCCAGCACGGAGAACGCGGCTTTGACCGGCTTGACAAAGGTCGGGTAAACCAGACCTTCGGGTGCTGGGTCGCCATAGCGGGCTGGCAAGCGGGTAAAACCGCAGTTGGCATCGGGGCAGACCCGTGCCATGACTTCGCGCGCGTACAGCTTGTGCTGGCAGGCCAGTACCGCGTTGACCGGTGTGCCCGGCCATCCCATGCGCTCGGCCAGCAGTGCCGCTGCCAGAGCGCCAAACTGCTCGTGGTTGGAGACCACGGCGGTCCAGCCGCGACGCTCGGCCTGGCGCGCCAGTCGTTCGACAAAACGCGTCATGTCAAACCAGGCTAGGTTTGCGTTGCTCGGAAAACTGAACAGATCAAACCCGGCTACATCATGCGGCCATTGTGCTGCGTTGCGCGCAAAGCCGGCCAGGTCCCAGTCGTAGTTGAATAAAACCAGTGTCTTCATTCGGAAATACCCTTTGGTGGGATCTGCATCATGCCCGACGCCGGCACGATTCCACGCAACCTCAAGAACGTTGACACAATATTGCGCACACCCAGTGGCTCATCAGGCATCGTCCAGGTTGGCCGGTTTTCATTTGATCGAGCCATCCTGGAGTTTGGATGGCCCGGATGGGTCGGCTTGCGGCTGCTCCCAGTCACGCCAGTCGTCACCAAACAGCTCTGCCGGGTGCGGTGTGCGGTCAGAGCCGTTGCCGCAGCGCATGTCGCCGACGGCGCAATAGGCGTCACAGCCCCAGCAAATGCGCTCAGGGTTCTTCGGCTGATCAGGAAATTTCTTGCTCACGGTGTCGTGCGTTCGTGTCAGCGCAAGAAAAACACCGTACTCATGACCAGACCGGTGCTGATCACGCCCAGGCGCACCATGGTGACCGGCAACCGTTTGGACCATCGCGCCCCAAAGTAACCGCCCAGGCTGGCCGCCAGCATCATCAATACACCTTCCCGCCATGCAATGACACCGGCCAGTACAAATGCGGCGACCGACAGCCAGGACAGCACCAGGGAATTGAGATTCTTCAAACCGTTGGCGGTGTGCAGACGCGCCTCACCCGTCACGGCGTACAGTGCCATCAGCAAGATGCCCAGCCCGCCATTGAAATATCCGCCGTAGATGGCCACCAGCGCCAGGCCAGGCTCCCGCCAGCGGGTCAGTCCGTGTGCAGCGCCATTCACGCCCGCCGCCCGCTTGGCGATGGTCGGCCCTGCCGCAAACAACACGGTGGCAAACAGCAGCAACCAGGGCACGATGCTGGTAAACACCTTGGCCGGGGTGACCAGCAACAAAATGGCCCCGATAACGCCGCCAGAGGCAGAAATGAGCATTTCCCGGCGCAATCGCTGGATGGGCAAACTGCGCAATTCGGGCCGAAAACCCAGCGTGCTGCCCAGGTAGCCCGGGCTGACCGCCAGCGCACTGGTGGCGTTGGCGGTGATCGGGGGTACGCCGGCAAAGATCAGCGCGGGCAGCGTCAAAAAGCTGCCGCCACCGGCAATGGCGTTGAGCACACCCGCGCCGAACGCGGCGGCAAACAGTAACGGCGCATAGGTCCAAGAATCGGGCATCATGCGATGATTGTCGCCGCGCCATGATGATGCAAGAATTTCCTGTCCACTACATCGAGCCTGTCTTTCGCCCACCCAGTGAGGCCCAGTCGCTGATTTTGCCGCTCACCAACGGCTGCTCGTGGAATCGCTGCACCTACTGCGAGATGTACACCGCACCGCAGAAAAAGTTTGCCGCGCGTGACGAGACCGAACTGCGCCAGAGCCTGGCTGACTGCGCCGCACAGTTTGGCAGCCAGGTGCAGCGCGTTTTTCTTGGCGATGGCGACGCGCTGGCGCTGTCAAGTCGGCGCTTGCTGGCAGTGCTGGAGGCGATTGGTCAGCAGTTGCCCGGCGTGCGGCGTATTTCCAGTTACTGCCTGGCGCGCAACCTGCGCAACAAATCGGTGGCCGAGTTGCAGGCGCTGCGCGCGGCGGGGCTCTCGCTGGTGTATGTGGGTGCCGAGTCGGGCGACGACGAGGTGTTGGCTCGCGTCAACAAGGGTGATACGTATGCCACCACTGCCGAGGCGCTTGAGAAGTTGGGTGCGGCCGGCATCAGCCGATCAGTGATGCTGCTCAACGGCCTGGGTGGTCAGGCGCTGTCGGTCCAACACGCCGAGCAATCCGCCCGGCTGATGAACCAGACCCAGCCCGAGTTTTTGTCGACGCTGGTGGTGAGCTTTCCGCAAGGTGAGGCGCGCTTTCGGGCCGGTTTTCCTGGCTGGGAGCCGCTGACACAGCAGGGCTTGTTCGTTGAAATGCAGCAGTTGCTGCAGGCGCTGGAACTTAAACGCACGGTCTTTCGCAGCGACCATGCGTCCAATTGGCTGGTGCTCAAGGGCACATTGGGCGCCGACAAGGCCCGCCTGCTGGCGCAGGTGCGCGCCGCCATCGAGGCACCGCAGGCCGCCCGCTTGCGCCCAGCCTGGCAACGTGGCTTGTAGCGCTACTGAAAGCCGCAACCGCCTCCGGGCATACAGCAGGCACCGCTGCCACAGGGGCTGGGTGGCAGGTCGGGCATGCTGGACGACGCACCGGCAGTGGCAAATACCGACAACTGCTTTTCAAGCTGGATCGAGTGGCATTGGGGACACTCGGGCGTGGTGTCCGAGCGCACAAGCGTTTCAAACTGATGGCCGCAGTCGCGGCAAGCGTATTCGTAAATGGGCATGGTGTGAACTCCGGGAGAGCACCGATTATCGGTCGCGGCCGGGCAGGCTGCCTTTTGCTTTCGCTCGACACAGGGGACGGGAACTCATTTGCCCTCGGGTCGCACGGCGGGTGCCGGGTACCAGTTGTCGGGCTTGACGACTTTGGGTTCTGGCGGATCTTCAAAGTACTGCGGCGACATGATCTGTACGCCGTATTCACTGAAAACGTCCTGGATGTTGGCATGCAAGGCACTCAGCACCAGCGCGCGCGGCCTGGGTTCGGACGGAATGGCCTGACACACCAAGCGGTACTCGGGATACCAGTCGGACAATGCAGTCTGAAAGACCAGTGGTTTCGGGTCCATCTGCACACCTTCAGTGCGTTTGGCGGCTTCAATCAGCATGGCCTCCACCTGACGCCAGGGGGTGTCGTAACCAATCGTGAGTTTGGTGTCGAGTACAAAGCCCCCACCCTTAACCACCCGTGAGTAGTTGGTGGTGGTGTTCTCCAGAATTTTTGAATTGGCAATGGTGAGTTCCTCGCCCAGACCGGTTCGAATGCGGGTGGCAAACATGCCCACTTCGGTCACTGTCCCCTCGGAGTCTGCGATGCGCACATACTCGCCTTTGCGGTAAACGCGGCCATAGGTCAGGATCAGACCACTGGCGGCCTGGCCGACCAGATTGGAGGCGCCCAGCGAGAGCATCAAGCCCACCAAAACTGACAGACCTTTGAAGGCTTCGGTACCGGAGCCAGGCAAATAGGGGTAGGCCATTGCCAGTGCAAACAGCCAGACCAGCGTCTTGGCGATGCGCCGTGTCGGTGCGACCACGTCGGCGTCCAGCCAGGTCAGCTGAATCTGGCCGGTGCGTACGCGCTCGAAAAAACTGTGGAACAGGTTTGACACCCATTTGGCCAGAAAAAAAATCACGCCGGCGGTGACGATACCCGGAACGGCATGCAATATGGCCGCTCCCATGCTGGCAAGCAGGTCAATCAAAAAGGCATTGAGTGTCTCGCCCCAGATGCGAGTGTAAGGAAAACACGACAACACAAAACTCAGCCAGTTGTAAACCAGAACGAACAAGACAACGCGGTACACCACGTTCAAGCCCATGCGCACAGTCATGGCCACACGCTCGCTGCGCACCAGTTTGACACCGCCGAGCTGAAGCCGCTCGGAATGCCGCTGGGTTGCACTCAGCATCGCCGACAGGAGTTTGCGGCGAGTCAACAGGGCCAGCCGGATCAAGCCCAGCACGACCAGAGTTGCCAGCGCAACTTTGAGCGCGGCCAGCAGCAGGAAATGGGCGTTGCGACTTTCACGGCTTTCATTGATGGCAGTCTCCAGAGCGGCCTTGGCGGCATTGGCCCGAGACTCCAGCGTTTCACCGTGGGACAGGTCAACGTCACCGGGGGTCACAGCAAAGGACGTCGCTCCATCAATTTGGACCAGAATTCCGATGCTGTCTGGCACCAGCGTGACCTTGTTTGGGCCGGGTTGCTCCAACTGCTCCTTGATTCGGGTCACGGCACGTCGGGCACGGTCAGTTGCTGAAATGCCACTGAGGTTCGAACGAGCGGTGAAAATCTCTCGATTCAGGACCCGCACCGTCGCCTCAGCGCCATTCATGTGGATGCCGGACGCGACGACCTGCGGTGGTGGTGTTTGTGCAAAGGCCACACTGACAAAACAAATCACAAGGCCGATCAAAATGCGCTTCATCATTGGTTTCCTTGAAATCCGACCGGACTGCCGCTGGTGTTGAGCAAGATCCTGATGGCCCAGCCATGGATACTGACCTGCTTGAACGGCCGAATCACGCTTCGCATGCGGGTAGTCGCAATACAAAAACCGCCCCACCCTGTGGGTGATTGATGGCCGTCAGTGTGCCGCCATGGCGTTCAACAATGCCGTAGCTGATTGACAGGCCAAGGCCGGTGCCTTTGCCTACCGGCTTGGTGGTGAAAAATGGCTCGAAGATCCGTGACATCACGTCGGGTGCGATACCGGGTCCGTTGTCGTGCAGATTGATCTCCAGCACAGCATGCGTCTGGCGCACGCTGATGAGCAGTTTGGGCACAGGACCGTCAGGACGAAAAGCGGCATCAAAAGCGTTCTGGATCAAATTCATCAGCACTTGCAACAGCTGACCAGCGTTGCCCGTCACCGTGCCTCCAGGGCAAGGCTCAAAACTCACCTCGAACTCCAGTTTCATACCGGTGCGCACCCAGTGGATGGCACGTTCGATCAGGCTGTTGATGGCGACCCTTTCGTGGTCTTCACCATCGAGTACCGAGAAACGCTTGAGCCCATCCACAATGGCAGCAGTGCGCTGGGCGCCCTCCATGGTGCCGTCCATCAACGAGGGCAAATCATGCAGGATGTGCTCGATCCGCAGTTTTTGTGCCAGTGCCACCAGCGCGGGGTCCTGGCTGATGGCGGCCTGCGCATGCAGGGCATCAAGGTACTGACGCAGGCGGTTGGTATATCGATTCAGCACATGCACGTTGCCCAGCACAAAGCTGATCGGGTTATTGAGCTCGTGCGCAACACCTGCCACAAGGCGTCCCAGAGATGACATTTTTTCGGCGTGCAACAGTTGTTGCTGCGTCAGCTTGAGGGCCTCATGTGCTTCGTGCAACTGTCGGTAGGCACGTTTGATTTCAGCCATCGGACGGCCCACAAAAACATAACCGACACAACGTTTGCGGCTATCAAAGCGTGGCGTGACGGTGAAATCGACAGGCACGGCCTGACCCGCTTTGTCGTGCAGCAACAGTTCTACCGTTTCGCCCTGGCGCAGGCTGGTGGTGCGGTGCATCATCTCGTTCAGGCGCTGCGTTTGCTCGCTGTTGTGCAGCAGTCGCTGCATGGGTTGACCCAGCAGCTTCTGGTCCGTGCAGCCTACCATGTCACACAAAGCCTGGTTGGTTTGTTCAATCTGACCTTGCGCATTGGCGGCCACCAGCACGTCCGACATGGATGACAGCAAGCTGAAGACCAATTGTTGAGAGGCTTCAAGCTCGGCATTTTTTTGTTCCAGGGCGACTTCGTCCGTCAGCAGGCGCGAGTACACCTCGTCCATTTTCTGGATAACGTCCAACCAGGCGCCCTCGTCCATGCCGTCGAGAGGCGCGGTTGCACGGGTCGGGGTGGTACGGGTCAGATCCATGAGTGGGCTATTTTGCATCTTCAAGGGCCGGCATCAGGTTGCCCGGGATGCCAAACCAGCTGCTCAGATCGGCCACCTGGCCCAAATCATCAAAAGGTCTCCCACCGTGAGGCCCGCGGTGTACCATGCGAAATTCGCTGGGTGCCATGGCCCCAGGTTCTTTGGGCAAAAAATGTGGTTCGCGCAGGCATGAGTTGCGCAGCGGCTGCATTGTTTGAAGCGAGGAGAACCATGACGAAGATCCAAAGGTGTATCGCTGGTGGTTTTGCGTTGCTGGCGGCTGTGTCGTGCGCACAGGGTTTGAGTCAGACACCGCCGCCTGGCCCCACTGCACAGTCGGGCAAAACCGTGGCGTTTATAGCCTCCGACTTCCGCAATGGCGGTGTGATGGGTGTTTTTCGGGGATTCGAGGAGGCATCACAAAAGCTCGGCTGGAAGATTCGCCTGGAAGATGGACGAGGACTCAAAGCCACGCAGGGTGCGCTTCTCACTCAGGTGCTGGCGAGCCGACCCGATGGCCTCGTTTTTGGCGGCTTTGACCCGGACGACTTCAAGGAGCAGGTGGCACGCGCCAGACTAAACCGGGTCACTTTGCTGGGTTGGCACGCCGCGCAGGACCCGGGCCCCACCCAAGATCTGTTCGCCAATGTGTCCACCAAACCGGATGATGTGGCGGCATTGGCGGCCGAGTTTGTGATCCATGATGCCAAGGCCAGGCAGCGCCCAGTGGGTGTGGTCATCTTCAACGACAACCAGTATGCCGTGGCCAATGCCAAGACCGAGGCGATGAAGAAAACCCTTCAGGCGTGCCCGGGGTACCAGGGGTGCAGGGTGCTGGCGGTCGAAAATGTGTTCATCTCGCAAGCGGCAACCGCCATGCCGGAGGTTGTTCCGAAATTGGTGACAGCGCATGGGGCAGCCTGGACCTACACGCTTGCCATCAACGACGTTTATTTTGACGAGATCAACTATCCCTTGCTGTTGGCCAAGCGGGCCGATATTCTCAACGTCTCGGCGGGTGACGGATCCACCAAGGCGCTGGGCCGCATTGGGTCCGGCGTCTCCCAACAGGTCGCAACGGTGGCTGAACCCCTGAAAATGCAGGGGTATCAGCTCGCGGATGAGCTTAACCGGGCTTTGGCTGGTGCGCCGCCCAGCGGTTTCCAGACCAGGCCGATTCTTGTCACCACCGAGTTGCTCAAAGCCACCGGTAGTCGCGGCATTGAAGCGACATTGGGGTTTGAGTCCGCATATTCGGCCATCTGGAACGGGAAATAGCGATGGGGTTTTTCAGGCAATCGGTGCTGGCGCTCAAAGTCCTGCTTTGGGTTCTGCTGGCCAGTTTTGCCGTTTTTGCAGTCGCGACCGCGTTTGGCATCGCCTACGAGCGCAACAAGGCGCTGCAGCATGCCCAGATCGATGCCGCGGATGCCGCACGACAAAGCCTTGCGGCAATCGGCATGTCGTTGTGGCAATTCGATGTGGCTGGACTCCATGCCGTGCTCAATGGGCTGGTGCTCACCGGATCGGTGGTTCGCGCCGAAGTGCTGGGTCTGGACAAGGTCATTGCCGATGTGCGCCAGCCTGGCTTCACCTCGTCGGTTGACCGGGTCTGGTCTCTGCCAGTGTTGGCTCAGGATCAAAAGACGGTCATCGGAACACTGCGCATATCGGAATCGTACGCACAGGCCAACGCGCAGGTTGCAGATACGATGATCACGCTGGTACTGACCGATCTGATCAAGATCATTGGACTGGCACTTGTGCTGTTTGCCATCGTTTATCGCAAGGTTGCGCGGCATCTGCATCAATTGGCGAATGATGTGACCAAGCTTGGGGATGCCGATCAGGCAACAAGGCTGGTTCTGGACCGCAAGAAGAGTCTCCGTCGCGATGAGATCGATGTCCTGGTGGACGCTGTCAACCAGTTTGTGACGGAGCGCAAACAAGCCAATGAAGCGTTGCGCATCGCTGCCACCGCGTTTGAGTCCCAGCAGGGGATGGTGATTGCCAATGCCAACAACGTGATTCTCAGGGTCAACCGTGCCTTTTCGGTCATTACCGGCTTTAGCGCCGAGGACGCCGTTGGTCAAACCCCCAGCTTGTTGGCGTCTGGTCGCCATGACCGTGCCTTTTATGCTGCGATGGCGCAAAGCCTGCAGGACAGCGGTGCCTGGCAGGGTGAGATCTGGAATCGACGCAAGAGTGGTGAGGTTTACCCCGAGTGGCTCAGCATCAGTGCCGTGCGAGATCGGGCGGGTGTGACCACGCACTACGTGGCCATCTTCAGTGACATCACCGAGCGCGTCAAAGCACAATCGCAAATTGATACCCTGGCCTTTTACGACCCATTGACACAACTGCCCAACCGTCGCTTGTTGATGGACCGGCTTGAACAGGCATGCAATGCCAGCACCCGGCATCAGCGCAAAAATGCCTTGCTGTTCGTTGATTTGGATGATTTCAAGACACTTAACGACACACTCGGGCACTTTCAGGGTGACCTGCTGCTGCATCAGGTGGCGCAACGCCTGAGAACCTGCATCCGCGAGGGTGACACCGTTGCGCGACTTGGCGCTGACGAGTTTGTCGTGATGCTCGAAGACCTCAGCGAAGATGATATCGAGGCCGCCACGCAGGCCGAAACCGTTGGCGACAAAATTCGCAACGCTTTCGCTTCAGACTTCACGCTCGATAGTGGCGCCCATCACGCCACCACCAGTATCGGCATCACCCTGTTCGGCGGCATGACACTGGAAGAGAAGGATCAACCGCTGCAACGGGCCGAGTTGGCCATGTTCCAAGCCAAGGCCGCAGGGCACAACACTTTGCGCTTTTTCGATACACGTATGCAAGCCGAAGTGACCACCCGTGCCGCACTGGAAGCGGATATGCGCGTGGCCGTGCAGCAACAGCAGTTCCTTTTGCATTACCAGCCACAGGTGGTGGGTGATGGCCGTCTGACCGGTGTGGAAGCTTTGCTGCGGTGGCAACATCCCCAGCGGGGTATGGTGTCACCGGGGGAATTCATTCCATTGGCAGAGGAAACCGACCTGATACTGCCGATTGGCCAGTGGGTGCTGGAGTCAGCCTGCAGCCAATTGGCCGCCTGGGCGCAACAGCCCGGCATGGCACACCTGACGATTGCTGTGAACGTGAGTGCTCGGCAGTTTCAGCAGGCCGATTTTGTCGATGGTGTGCTGCGCACGCTGGCGCTGACCCGGGCCACACCCAGGTTGTTGAAGCTGGAACTGACCGAGAGCATGCTGGTGCAGGACGTTGAAGCCATCATCGGCAAGATGGGCGCTCTCAAAAGCCACGGCGTCGGCTTCTCGCTGGACGACTTTGGCACCGGTTACTCTTCGCTGACCTACCTGAAACGCCTGCCGCTGGATCAGCTCAAGATCGACCAGGGGTTTGTGCGCAACATCGTCACCGACCCCAACGATGCGGCCATCGCCAAAATGGTGGTGGCCCTGGCCGAGAGTCTGGGCTTGGCGGTCATTGCCGAAGGCGTGGAGATGCAAGCTCAGGCTGACTTCCTGGCGCATCTGGGTTGCCACGCGTACCAGGGCTACCTTTTCAGTCGACCGCTGCCGTTGGTTGCTCTGGAGGCATTTGCACGGGAATCCGCAGATTGATGCGGTGTCGCAGGCGGCAGTGGTCTGCGCCTGGGCGGATCAATGCACAGTGCAGACCATGCATGGGTCAAACGAACGCACGATGTGCTGCACCGACACCGGGGTTTTATCACCGTCTGCCACCGGGGCGCCGACCAGTGCGGCTTCCAGCGCGCCGGGTACGCCCGACCGGTCCCGCGGCGAGAAGTTCCAGGTGGTCGGGGCAATGATCTGGTAGTTGGCAATGCGGCCATCGCGGATCGACAGCCAGTGCCCCAGGCTGCCGCGTGCGGCCTCGCACAGGCCGTAGGCATCGACGTGTTGCGGCACCTGGGCATTGACACAACTGGGGGCGTCGGGTGCGATGGCGCGCAAGGTGTGCTCGGTCAGCAACACCAGGCGGGCCAGCTCCAGCATGCGGGCCAGTACCCGCGTCAGCACATTTCCACCGCTGCGCTGCCACAGGGCGCGGATCAGCGGCTGCCCGTCGGCCAATTGGCGCGCCAGGGCGCCGGTTTCCAGCACTTGACCGGCCAGGCGCGGCGCCTTGCACCAGGTGTAGGCCCCGGGTTTGCCGCTGTCGGCTTGGGTGAGGCCCTGGGCGGGCGCGCGGGGCGCTCCGTCATCACTCAGCCAGGCGTGGCAGGCGTCTTCGGTGATCTGTGCCAGGTTAACGTCTTGCAAGGTGAGCCCGTCCCACACCCCGGGGGTCATCGTAAAGCCGCCCTCGGGTTGGGCAAATGCGCCGTAACTCAGCGTCAATGCCGGCCCGCAGCCCAACGCGTCCAGGCTCAGATCCCCGGCCATTGTCAAAAACAGGCGCAGGTCGCCGCCCGTGGGGTGCTGCCCGTGCCAATTCGCCAAAGCCGCCTCATCCGGCAGTGCCAGCACTTCTTCGAGTGGGCAAGCCAGCAGCACCCGCTCCAGAAAGCTGCGCATTTCCGCCACCCGCGCGCCCAGCCGATAGCGTTCGGTGGCGCTCAGGTTGCGCGTGCTGCCCCCCGGCAAAATCGACTGGGTGTGCGGCCATTTGCCCCCCAACGTGCCCATGATGTGAAACCAGCGCTGGCGCACCGCAATCGCTTCGCGCGCATGCTCGCCCGTACCGTTCGCAAAGCGCTGCAGCGCCTGCGCGTGCCAGGGCCGCCCGGCATACACCGAACGGGTGAAATCCGGCATGAAGAACAGGTAGAAATGCGTCAGGTGGTCGGCGGCGTTTTCGCACGCCAACATCAGATTGATCAGATGCTGGCCGTTGGGCGGGGCCGAGACATTGCAAGCAGCAGCCAAGGCACGCGCGGCCGCCACCGACTGGGTGATCGAGCAGATACCGCAGATGCGCGGCACATAGACCAGCGCATCGAGCGGGTGTTTGCCTTGCAAAATCTGCTCGAAACCCCGGTACATCGGCGCGTTGACCCGGGCCTGGCGCACCCGGCCATCGGCCACATCCAGGTGCACTTCCAGGTCACCTTCAACCCGGTTAAAGGGGCCAACGATCAGGCGGTTCATGGTTGCGGCCTCATTTGAGTCGCGTTTTCTTGATTTGCGGCGTCACCAGCACATGGTCGGAGGTGGCATTGCGCTTGACCCGTGTCGGTGTGGCGGACTTGGAGAGTGACGCCAACGCTACAAACCATGCCTTGTGCATGTCGGTGGGCAAGCCTATCGGAATGCCGGCCACCTTGGGTGTTTCGTGAAAGGCGTGGCCCGGCTCTTCAAAACCCGGCTCGGTGCAGCTGATGCAGGCGTAGCCGCCACGCACACACGAGCCCTCGCCGTTCCACAGCCGGATATTGCAGTCGGCGTGCGCCTGCGTGCCCTTGCAGCCCAGATGCTCCATCAGACAGCCCAGGTCGCCGGGCGACTCGGCGCTGGCTTTGTATTCGTAATACTCGTTGCGGGTGCAGCCGTGGTGCACCAGTTGATCGGCATAGGCTCGGGGGCGTCCCAGCGCATCAAGCTGCTCGGCTTGCAGTGGCTGCGCATCAGCCAGCGCGGCCAGTGTTTCCAGCACCCAGCCGGGATGGGTCGGGCAACCGGCCACGTTGATCACCGGCAGGCCGCTGCGGTCACGCCAATGTGCGCCCAGCAAACCGCCAGCCTGATCCCCTTCATGCTGCAAGCCGCAGGCATCGGTGGGGTTGCTGCCAGCGGCGGTGATGCCGCCAAACGCTGCGCAACTGCCAATGGCCAACACATGCTGCGCCACTGCACTCAGGCGTTCGATCCACCTCATCATTGGCTCGTTGGTGCCCGACATCATGTGAAAGCGCCCGCTGCCTTCGGGTCCGCGCAGTACCGAGCCTTCGATGCACAACGCGTGCAGGGGCGTGCGCCCGCTCAGGCAGTCGTTGATCACTTCGAGCACCTCGTGGCCGGTTGGCAGCGACAAAGACGGATGCCACAGCAAATTCACGCCCACCTGGCGCAACTGGGCGTGAAAATCCGCTGTGTCGGCGCATAGCAGCGCCATGCTGCAGCCGCCACAACCGCCAGACTGCAGCCACAGGACGTTCAAGGGCGGATCACGCATCGACCTGCCCATCCAACCCAAACCGCGCCAGTTTCTGCCGCAAGCCCACGCGCGACAGGCCGAGCTCTTTGGCCGCATGGGTCTTGTTCCAGCGATGGCGCAACAGGCACTCGCGCAGGATCACCGCCTCCATCGCATCGAGCCGCTCCTGCAGGCTGCCGGTCTGGGGCAAGCCGGCGGCTTGCGCTTGCGCCGTCTGCCCGGTCTGACCGTACAGCACGCGCCGCGAAAACGCGGTAGCTGACACGGTTTGCCCGTCTGACAAGGCCACGGCGCGGTAAATCTCGTTGCGCAGCTCGCGGATATTGCCGGGCCAGGCGTAGGCCAGCAGGTTGGCCGGCACATCATCGGCAAAGCGCAAATGGGCCTGGCCCAGCTCTTGTGCTGCGCGGGCCAGCAGCATCTGGGCAATGGGCAGGATGTCGCCCGGGCGCTGGCGCAGCGGCGACATGGAGAGCGTCAGGCTGGCCACGCGGTAATATAGATCTTCGCGAAACTGCCCTGCCTGCACGGCTTTTTCCAGGTCGCGATGGGTGGCGGCAATGACGCGCACATTGATCGGCACGGCGCGGCTGGCCCCCACTGGACGCACCTCGCCTTCTTGCAACACACGCAGCAGCTTCACCTGAAAAGCCGGCGAGGTGTCTCCGATCTCATCCAGAAAGATCGTGCCGCCATCAGCGCGAGCAAACAGGCCCACATGGTCTTCAAAGGCACCGGTGAACGAGCCACGTTTGTGGCCAAACAGCTCGGACTCCAGCAACGTGTCGCTCATCGCGGCGCAGTTTTCCATCACAAACGCGCGTTCACTGCGCGGGCTGGCGTAGTGGATGGCGCGGGCCAGCAGTTCCTTGCCGGTGCCGGATTCGCCGGTGACCAGCACCGACAGGTCGAAGCGCGCCACCCGCGCCGCCATTTCGCACACATCGTCGAGCGGACTGCCGGGTGCGCGCACCATCGATTCAAAGCCAAACGCCGCCTGCGCGCTCGCCTGCGACGACTGCTTGCGCTGGCGTAGCACCGGGGCACTGGTGCGCAGCTCCAGGCTCAGCCTTTGGGTTTGCAACTGCAGGCTGCGTGCTTCGATGGCGTTGCCAACGCTGGCCAACAGGTGTTCGGGCATCCACGGTTTGGCGATGAACTGGTAAATGCCGGCTTCGTTGATGCCGGCGATGATGTCTTGCGAATCGGTGTAGCCGCTGATGATGATGCGCACCACGTCAGGCCACTGGTCGCGCACGTCTTTGAGAAACTGCACGCCGGTGATGCCAGGCATGCGTTGGTCGCACAGGATCACGCTGACTTCGTGGCGCTGCAGCAGTCCGCGGGCCTCGTCGGCGCTGGTGGCGGTGAGCACCGTGTAATCTTCGTCGAGGTTGCGGCGGATGGCGTCGAGCGAGCGGGTTTCGTCGTCGACGACCAGAACGCAGGGTAATGCGGACGGCGGATTCATGAGTTCGGACTTTGTTGCTGCGCCTGCTGGTTGGGGTAGATGGTGAGTTTGGTTTTCCCCCCACTCCCCGCGGCCCCCTCGCCCCGCCGGGCGCGGGGGAGCTGAACAGCCCTATTTGGCCGGCTACGGTAATTAGCCGCGTGTTGCACGACGGACTGGATACGGCTGGTATTTGTCAAATGCGCCCCGGTGTAGCTGAAATGGGGTCGGATCCCGATTCGGCACATTGCGCTACAAGCTTCACCAAACATAGCAACGTTCACCACATCACGCCAATCAGCAAATGCGCGGCAGTTGCTCGCCGCTGAGCCAATCGACGACCCGTCGGCCGCCAAATCGGGTGGCCATTTGCACAAAGCAGTTGTCATCTGCGGTCACCGTGCCGATGCGCTTGGCCGCTGCCCCCAGCGGGTGAACACGCATCGCGGCCAGCAGGGTGTCGGCCACTTCGGGGGCGCAGATGGCAATCAGCTTGCCTTCGTTGGCCACATACAGCGGGTCCAGGCCCAGCAGCTCGCACGCGGCTTCGACTTGCGGCAGCACCGGGATGTCGCCTTCGACCAGGCTCATGCCGACCTGGGACTGACGCGCAATCTCATTGAGCGTGGTGGCCAACCCGCCACGGGTTGGGTCGCGCAGCACATGCAAGTCACCCGGGGTGGGTAACGCCGCGAGCATGGCCTGCACCAACGTGTGCAGCGCGGCGGTGTCGGAGATGATGGCGGTCTCAAACTCCAGCGACTCGCGCAACGACATCACCGCCACACCGTGTTCACCTAAGGTGCCCGACACCAGAATCGCATCACCTGGTTTGGCTTGGCGACCGTCAATCAACAAGCCATCGGGCACCACGCCAACGCCGGTGGTGCTGATGAAGACACCATCGCCCTTGCCTTTTTCGACCACCTTGGTGTCGCCGGTGACGACTGGAACACCCGCCTCACGCGCGGCGGCGGCCATGGACTCGACAATGCGTTTGAGATCCGCCAGCGGGTAACCCTCTTCAATGATGAAGCTTGCCGCCAGGTACAGCGGCTGGGCACCCGACATGGCCACGTCGTTGATCGTGCCGTGCACCGAGAGGCAGCCAATGTCACCACCGGGGAAGAACAGCGGTGAGATCACATGGCCGTCGGTGGCCATCACCAGCCGGCCTTGCGGCTGCGGCAGCAAGGCACCGTCGTGGCCTTGGCGCAGATAGTCGTTGTCAAACGCGGTGGCAAACAGCTCGTCGATCAGTTGCGCCGCAGCCCGGCCACCGGCGCCGTGCGTCATGTCGATGCGTCCGTGTTTGAAGTCAATCGGACGCAGGTAATTTTTCTTGGATGTCATGCTGTTACCACCGCCATGTCCTGAAACCGTCCATAAGAGTAATGCGCGGCGCACGCGCCTTCGTTGGACACCATGCACGAGCCCATGGGCGTCTCGGGCGTGCAGACGGTACCAAAGAGCTTGCAATCGGCCGGGCGCTTGATCCCGCGCAGGATAGTGCCACATTCGCACTGTTTATGGTCGGGCACGCTGGCGTAGGTCAGGCCGAACTTGACTTCAGCGTCCCAGGCCGCCAGCTCGGGGCGGATTTTCAGGGCGCTGTGGGGCACCTCGCCCAGGCCGCGCCACTCAAAACTCTGGCGTAGCTCGAACACCTGCGCCATGACTTTCTGGGCCGCTTGGTTGCCCGTGGGCGTGACGACGCGTGAGAACTCGTTTTCAACCTCGGCACGACCGCTGTTCATCTGGCGCACCAGCATCAAAATGCCCTGCATCACATCCAGTGGCTCAAAGCCGGTGATCACCACCGGCTTGTGGTAAGTCTTGGCGAAGTGCACATAAGGCTCAGAGCCAATGATGATGCTGACATGCGCCGGGCCGATAAAACCGTCAATGGGCACGGCACCGAGTTCTCGTGCCTCGGCAGATTCCAGCAGGTGGGTGATGGCCGCAGGCGTCAGCACATGGCAGCACAGCACGCTGAAGTTGGGCACGTTGCGCGCCTGTGCCTCGCGCAGCACCAGGGCGGTGGGTGGCGTGGTGGTCTCAAAACCGATGGCAAAAAACACCACTTCGCGGTCCGGGTGCTGTTCGGCCAGTTTCAGCGCGTCTGCAGCGGAATAAACCATGCGAATGTCAGCCCCGCGCGCCTTGGCCTTGATCAGCGACAGATTCTCGGATGCCGGCACCCGCATGGTGTCGCCATAGGTGCACAGCATCACGCCCCGGTCCAACGCCAACGAAATAGCCAGATCAATGCGGCCAATCGGAAGCACACACACCGGGCAACCCGGGCCGTGAATCATGCGTACATTGGCGGGCAACATGCCGCTGATGCCGTAGCGCGAAATGGCGTGCGTGTGGCCGCCGCAGAACTCCATGAAGTTGTAGGCCACATCCGGCCTGGCCTCAGCGGCAATGGTGTCGGCAACACGCCGGGCGGCGGCACCGTCGCGGAATTCATCAATGTATTTCATAGCGGTTCGCGCTGTGTTTATATGGGCTGATTGGTGGTTTGAGCATCAGAAAGCTCGGCAAACAGCGCCAGTGTGCGCGCGGCCTCTTCAGGATCGATCTTGCCGATGGCGTAACCGACGTGGATGATCACGTAGTCATCAACCTGCGCGTCATCGACCAGGTCAATCGACACTTCTTTGCGCACGCCACCGAGATCGACCACGGCACGTTGATTGGGTAAGAGTTCCACCACGCGGGCGGGGAGGGCTAGACACATGATGGGGTCCTTTTGGATGTATTCAAAGCTGGAATTGAGCGGCCACCGAGTCGGTCCGTTGGAAGGACGGGATGGTTGTTATGGGTAACACGGGATTCAATTCCGATTTAGTCGGTATTCTGTCCAATGCGCCATAGAACACCCGACGGGTCGTAGAGGCAGAAGTCCCGCATACGCCACGACTGGTCTTCCAACGCCGTGATTCTGACCCCGTACTTTGTGAGCACGCCACTCTTTTGGACATGATTCCACCATGCGTTCACATCCTCGACGAGGATATGCATCATGAAATTCTCAGCAAATGATTCTGCGCAGAAGTCCTGAAGCAGGAAACTGACATGACCAAAATGAAAGTATGCGATGCCACCCCCTTCAGAGGCCATCGTGAATCCCAGATCCTTGTAGAACTGCTTGGAAAGCTCGAAGTCCTTTGAGGGAACAAACGCCTTGATTTCAGTGATCTTAAGGGTTGACATCATTGCGCTATCAAGTAAGGAGCTTTCTGCGCATGTTCCACATGCGCTAAAGCCGTATTTTTCTGTTGCTTTGGGTCCAGCCCCGTCGTCAGCACATGCTTGGCCACCCACGCCTGCCCGAGCGCCAGCCCCGCGTCGCCACATGACAGGCTTCGGGTTTGCAGCACATTCAAACCCGCCTGCTCCAGCTGCGAGATGGTGGAATCAGTCAGGATGCGGTTGAAGAAACAACCACCGCCCAACGCCACGTGGGTGATCTGGTGGGCTCGTGCCAGGGCAATGGTGCGCTGGCACAAGGCAGACGCGAGAGTCAGGTGAAAGCTCAGCGCAGCTTCATCCACGTCGGCGGGGTTTTGCGTGTCCACCTGCAACAGGCGCTCACCCACCCAAGGTCGCAGGTCGATGGTACCGTCCGGGGTAATGTGCCAGAGAGCCGGATCGACCGCGGCGACCCCATGACGTTGCATGTGGCGTGCGGCGGCTTGCTCTAGCGCGATGGCGGCTTGGGCTTCAAATTCTTGTCGCACGCTTAAGCCCAATAGCCCCGCCACCGCGTCAAACCAGCGGCCAGCGGCGGTGGTTTGTGGGCAATTCAGCCCTCGTTGAAGCATGGTGGAAATCGTTTTAGCGGCTTGATCGCCCACCGGCGGACCAAAACGCAGAACGATTTGATCGCTTGCTCCAAGCGCGTGCAAGACGGATGCAGCCATGCGCCAGGGTTCGCGCGCTGCAACGTCGCCACCGGGCAAGGCCAGCGGCAGCAGGTGTGCCAGCCTTTCAAACCCGGCAGTGTCAACACGCAGCAGTTCACCGCCCCAGGCCAAACCATCACTGCCCAGGCCGACACCGTCCAGCGCCAGGCCGAGTACCAGCTGGCTCAAACCGTGTTCGGCCACGACCGCGGCAACATGCGCGTGGTGGTGCTGTACGGCAATAGCGGGTACCTGCAGTTCGGCGGCAGTTTGCAGTGCCAGATGCGTGCTGAAAAAGTCAGGGTGCAGATCGTGCGCTACGGCGTCGATGGGGCTGTGCGCTTGCGCCAGTAGCCGTGTTACTGAATCGCGCAGGGCACCGCAGGCCGCTGGGTCGGACAGGTCACCGTGGACGGCAGACCAGCGCACATCTTTTGGCGCCTGCGTGTCCAACAAGCAGGCGGTGTTTTTCAGGAAAGCGCCAAAAGCCAGGATCAGTGCCATGGCCGGACTTTCCTAGTCGAAATCTCTGGTTTTTGCGAGTTTTGTGAACGATGGCACGCAAAATTGGGGTCAGAGCTTGGTTCGAATGAGCCGATCCCACGAACTTGATGGCATGGGGCCGAATCGGGATCTGACCCCAGTTTTGCTATAGCACTGACCAAGCAAATGCTTTCAAAAACGTAGCGATAAGCGCAGTTCAGATAAGTGCTAGAACCAAAAAACATCATCAATCCAAGTCGAAAGAAGCGTCAGGCTGGTAACGCGCGCAACTTGGCCAGCTCAGCCTCCAGCGCCGCAATCCGGGCAGCCACCGCTTCAACAGGGGCCGCAGCTGCAGACGGTTCCGCCAGCAGCCAGTCCAGCCAAGCGCCCATGCCTTCGCCCGTGGTGGCCGACAACTCCAGAATCTGAATGCCCGGGTTGACGCGGCGCGCAAACTCCTTGCAGCGTGCTACGTTAAACGACACATGCGGCAGCAGATCGATCTTGTTCAACACCATCAGTTTGGAAGCGGCAAACATGTCGGGATATTTCAGCGGCTTGTCCTCGCCTTCGGTGACCGAGAGGATCGCCACCTTGGCCTTCTCGCCCAGGTCCCACATCGCCGGACAGACCAGGTTGCCGACGTTTTCGACAAACAGCAGCGCCTGCTTTTCGTGGGCATGGTCGTGCTGATGTGGATGCACATGAGCGTGTTCATGACCATCTTCCTGGTGATGCGAGTGCGAATGGGGATGGGCATGATCGTGGCCGTCATCGTGCGTGTGCTGATGCGAATGCGGGTGAGCGTGGGTGTGCGCTACCTCGCCGTGTTCATGGCCATGCGCGTGCTCAGCGTGCTCGTGATCGTGCGGGTGGCTGTGCACATGGCCGTGTCCGCTGTGGTCATGATGGTGCCCGCTGGTATGCAAATCGAGCCTGGAGAACGCCTGGGCGATCATGGGCGCGTCCAGATGGCAGCCTTTGCCGGTGTTGACCTGAATGGCGGGCGCACCGGTTGCGCGGATGCGGTCGGCATCAAAGCTGGTTTGCTGGTCGCCCTCGATCACGGCGACGGCCAGTTCGGGCTGGCGCTGGCGCAGGGCTTCGATGGTGGCGCACAGCAGCGTGGTTTTGCCAGAACCGGGGCTGGAGACCAGGTTGTAGACGGTGACGCCATGCGAGGCAAAGTGGGCACGGTTTTGTGCGGCAATGGCGTTGTTGGCGCCTAGCACATCGGCCTCCAGCTTGATGGCACGCTCCTGGCTCATGCCGGGTACCGATACCTTGGCCGCCCCTGCGCCAAAGTGCAGGTCACCGGTGCCAGGTTGTACGGTCACGCCCGGGGTGCCCGACGCATCAGCGGTATTGCCGCATCCACAAACTACGCACATGTTGTCTTCCTTATCTTGATCGTTCTAAGTTGAGCTGACCGCCACGCTGCATTCCACACACGCATCATAAGCAGCGGCCAAAACCCATGCCGAAGCCGCGTCATCGGGGGGCAAAGCGCTCAGTGCCAGGGCCAGTGCGCCTTCGGGGTGAAAGTTCCATTCGGTGGGGGCGATCACGCGGTAGTCGGCCACTTTGCCCTGCTCATCGAGTTGTACCCAGTGCAGCAATAGGCCGCGCGCCATCTCGACCCAGGCGATGGCTTGGCCGGGGGCGAGGTTCAGGGCGCCGCTTGCGAGTGGTGCAGGCGGCAGATGCTTCGCATGGAAATTGGAATCCGACCCTAAAAAACCTGCATCGTGCGCGCGCTGAGTGCCGAGAAAGACCAGCTCGATCAACTCCAGCCAGCGTGAGGCCAGGCGGGTCCAGGCGCTTGTCGCAGCGGCGCTCTGACCATCGGTGGATGGCAGACGATGGCGCAGGCGCGTCCAGGGGCCGGTTTCCTGACACTGGCCACTCCAGGTCGGGAACTGGGCAAAACCGGCTTGGGTGGTGATGTGTTGTGCCAGGTCAGCCAGCAGCACGGCTTGAGTAGGCGCATCCAGATCCAGTACCTCCAGCGACAAGCCTTGCAGCGACAAAGCACTGGCTTGAGTATGACAAGCGGCCAGAAAGCGCGCCGGTGGCAGGTCGGCAGTCCGGCTGTGGCACCAGTGCGCCAGCACCTCAGGTGCACGGTGGTGAGCCAACCAGTCTTCCAGGGGCTGATGCAACACGCAATCTTGCAGCCAGGCGTGCAGCGCCATCAGCACCTCTTGCGTCTGCACTTCGTTCAGCGCCTGAGCAGGCTGCGCCAGCGGCAGTGGGCAGGCCCTGAGCCAGTTCAGTGCTTCACTATCAATATCTTTTGGCGCACTACCATCCTGGGCTAGAGGCTGATTTGATATGTAATTTTCGCCGTTAACCAGGTCCAACTGGGCCAATTGACGCGGCCAGTCCAGCGCTATGCTGCGCAGATGGTCGCGCACGGTTTCCGGTGTCAGCAACAGTGCCGACGGTTCCGATAGCGCCACCTGATCTGGCAAGCGCGCTGCATTCAGAGCCAGGCGCGCCGCGCGTCGGTGCGCGTGCGAGCACAGCGTAAACAGCGCCGCCAACGTGCGCTCCACCTGGTCACCACTTTGCCCGCGCAACAGGCGTGTCAGCAAACCCTGACCCAGGACCGGACGATGACCGGTGATGCTGACAGCTGCCCCCGGATGCAGCGTGTAGCTGCCCGCCAAGCCGGCAAAACCGCTCATGTGCGGTCGCCCGGCGCGCCGCCCGCGCTGCGACCCAGCAAAAAGCCGCGCCGGCTCGGCACCGCTGGCGCAGTGCGGGCGGGCCCGGGCGTTGGCCGATGCAACTGGTTCAACACCTCTTGCGCGGTGGCCGTTGCGGCGGCGTGGTCGGCAAATTCAAACATGGGCGAATACAGCGAGCAGACTTCAAAAGCGCCGATTCTCACCTCGAAAGACCCGATGAATTCAAAGTCGGTGTTGCCGAATTGGCGCGTGGCTTTTTGGCGCTCTGCCAGCACCCGGTCTGAGGCGGTTTCATTGCGCAGCGGCAGGCGCACCAGGTTCATGAACCACGGCGTGATCAGCACCCCCTGCAACATGTCTGGCTGATGTGGCACCGGCGCAAAACCAACAGCCTGGACCTTGAGCGCCGGGTTTTTGACTGGCACACCGGCCATCCGGGTGTTTGAAATGTCGTCAAACAGCGCCTCCAGTGCGGCCACCCGCTGCCTCAGCGCGTCAGCCAGCCCTAAGGTGGCTGCACTGGCTGCCCCATCACTCACGTCACCACCATGAACTGATCCATCGCGCCGTCACATTGGGGGCAGCGCCAATGCGTTGGCAGGTCGGCAAACGGCGTACCCGGTGCAATTTGCCATTGCGGGTCGCCCTCGGCCGGGTCATACACCCACCAACAGATCTTGCACTCCAGGCGCGCATCCACGGGCAGGCGGGTGCGGTCGCCCAGGTAGCTGCCCTCAAACTGCTGGCCGCTAATTCCACTCACGCCTGGTTCACCCACTGCAGTACTTCTGTCAGCCGATCCACGGAGTCCTGCAGGTCTTCGGGGGCAGCGCAGGCCACCTCGGGCATGTCGGTCACTTCAACCGAGTTCAAAATCACCGCGTCCTGCGAGTTGTAATACACCACGCGCCAGGTCTTGGGCACGCAGCAGTTGGTGATGCGGCAGTTGCCATACCCGCGCGACAAAATCAGCACGCGCCCGGTGCCCAGCCGATGGTCCAGAAAAGCGATGTCACTGGGCGACAGCGGCAGCAGGCTCAGATTGACCACATGGACCGATTGCCCGGCCTGCCAGTTCTGCTGCTGGTCGCGCAGCTCCACCAGCACGCTGGGCACGTTCATCACCTGCGGCGGCACTTCGGCTGGGTCGGCTGAAAGCTGCTGACCATCGACCTGTGCCGTGTGCCGCAACACCTCGGGCACCGCACCTACCTCAATGCTGTCACGCACCGCCCCATCGCTGAGCAGTTCTATCACCCGCCAGACACCGGCAAATACAGATTCCTGAATCTGTACCGTGGGTGCCTCCTGGCCGGCCAGCACCTGGGCACTGACTTCACCTTCGCCCAGCACCTGGTTGATCAGAGTTAGATCTTTCGGCGATAAGCCCGACAGCGAGACACTGAGCGTTTGTCGCGCTGGCGCACCACCGTCAGCCACTTGGCGCAGCGCAGCCAGCACCTGGTGCAGCACTTGCACCGCGCCGGCGTGTTGGGCGATGTCTTCGGGTTCGGGCATCTGTGGCGGGCGATAGGTTTCCATGTCTTTGGGCATGGCCAGGTAGTCCAGCCCATCTTCTTGGCCAAAGTCATCAGGACCGCCGCTGGCCACCACCGGGATGGGGAAGGGCTTGATGTCGCGGGTAAAGTTCATATGCTGCTGGCCTCGGGTCTGTGGACAGGGAATGTTTGATTCAATTTTCTGGGTGACCGAACGTCGTCATCACGAATGGTGGTTGGGCCGGGTTGTGCTGTTGCGAGCGCTGCGCCCTGAATCCGCGCAGCGCACCGCCGAAACAGAGAACGCGCGATGAACGCGCATTTCGTGCTCGCGAACGTCAGACCGGTTCATGCGCGTCATACCCAGGTCAATGACAGTGGCTACCGCTGGCCACGGCGCTGACCACAGGAATGCCAATGGTTGGCGCCCGACTGATGGGGGCGTCGAGGGCCTGGGCCACCAGCGCCAGATAGTCGGTCCAGTCGTGCATGCCGCACACGGTTGTTACATACCGGCCATCGCGAAAAAACATCAGGGTGGGCCACCGATTCGAGCCGAATTGTTTGGCCAGGTCTTCGGCTGTTTCTGGCACTGCCACGGCAATGCCAAAGGGCTTGCCGGTCGCCGCGCTGACTTTCTGCAGCTCGGGCAACACCACCGCCACGTCCATACCCTCGGGAAAACGTACCGCATCACCGGCAAACAGCAATACCTGGTTGCCAGGTTGTCCGGCCAGCCAGGTGTCAATGTTGTCGGGCTCTACCCAGCATGCCTGGTGTTTGTCCACCAGTTGGCGCAGCAATACGGGTGCTTCAATGTCGATAGCTGTCATCGTTTGTCCTATAAGAGCTGGAAGGCAAAATAGCTTTAAAGTCTAGACCTGAAGCCCGGTCAGGCTGCGCAGGGTATCGATGTCCATCGTTGAGGGTAAGGCAAACGCTGCATCTGCGCTGGCATCCTGCACATCGCCAGCGCCCATGGCGGCGGCGAGCAAGTCCAGCGTGGCGTTGACTTCGGCCGCACGCTCAGGCGTCAGCAGCTCGCGTGCATCGTTCAGAAACACCAGCAGCCACTGTCCGGTGCACACGTCGCCAATCAGGGTGGTGGTGATGCGGCGTTGCTCACCGCGACCACTCACCTGGGCAAAACCGGGCTCGGTGGCGGTCACCAACATGGGGATGCCGATACACATGACTTAGCTCACTGCCGCCGTTGCCGCAGCGACGCCGTCGGGCATAAAGCGGTCATCACCAATGCGGCAAGCCAGCTCGGCGCTGGGGCGCTCACTCTCGTAGCGGTCCAGCGTCAGCATGGCACCGGTCAGGGTGGCGTCTTCGGGCAACGGCACGGCGCGGCGTTGCGGCTCGGCACCCCAGGCGCTTAGGCGCTCCAGGCCACGTTCAAGCGCCTGCACCATGGTCTGGCGCACGATCGGGCGCAGACTGCCGCCATAGTCTTCCAGCTCTTCAGGCTGGCAGCCGATCAACAACACTTGCTCAGGGAAATGTCCGGTGAACTGCGCCAGTGACAGCACTTCCTGAAAGCCGGTCTGATGCAGGCTCATTTTTTTGGCGCCCATGAAGCGAGGCACGTCGTCGTTTTCAACCAGCTTGAGTGTGCCGGGCTCAAGGCCGTAGTCGATCGCGTCAAAAATCAGCAGATGGCTGGCCGACTGTACGTTGTGCAACAAATAGAGGCCCTGGGTGCCGCCGTCCATCAGCTCGACGTGGTCCGCAAAAGTCCATTCCCGTTGCAGAGACTCGACACAGCGCACGCCAAAACCTTCGTCGGCCCACAGCACGTTGCCAATGCCCAGCACCAGAATATGTTTGTCGCGCGCCATGGTCGGTTCAATCCTTGAAGGTGCGGTAGCCCGAGATCATGGTGCTGACCACGCTCTGGCGGCCCATGATGTCTTCGCGGATGGCGGCGTAAATGTGCGCGATGGCAAAGATCACGATCACCCACATGCCCATGTGGTGCCAGGTGTGCACGTCCTGCGACTGGCCCATGGCCGCAATCACCCAGCCAAACATCGTATGTGCCCACGAACCCGCTTGCGCGCCTTCGCCGTACATGGCAAAGCCAGTAAAGATCATGAATACGGCGGTGAACATGAACATGAAGAACATGGCAAAACGCGCCATCGGGTTGTGGCCGATGTAGGGGCCAGGACGTGGCCCCATGAAGGCGTACCACTTGAGCATGGAGACCATTTCGTGCCAATAGGCGCGCTGCGTCAGCGGCACCCAGTACAGTTCACGGGCATGGTGGTTGCCAGCAAGTGCCCAGTAGGTACGCCCGAGCAGACCGATGGCCAGGATGTAGCCGGCGCTGAAATGCACAAAGCGGATATAACCCATGAGAAAGTGATCGCTGGCTTCACCCGGCATGCTGGGTAGCGGCGAGCCGATGAAGTAGCCAGTGAGGCACAGCACGGTGATCGACAGGGCGTTGACCCAGTGCCAGAGGCGCACCGGCGCCTCATACACATAAACCGACTTGATTGACTGGCTGTGCGACATCTCCTGTTCTTCGGAGGGCAAAGCGGCGTGGAGTTCTTCCACGGCGGGGGTTGCGCTTGAGTTCATGGTGTCTCCTTAGGGGCCGGGCGGGCGCTGCAGATGCATCAGAGCTGGCCAAACAGGTATAAGCCTGCACCACCGCACAGCGTGCCCAACGCGGCCATGGCCCAGGCGGCTTTCTCTGCAAGCAGTTTTCGCAGACTCAGGCCAGTAGCCACCCCGCCAAGGTGCAGCGTTGCGGTGGTCGCCAGAAAACCGACGGCATAAGCTGCAAAGCCGGACTCAGGCGTCTCGCCCCTGTGTGCCAGGCCATGCAGCGAGGCGGCCAACGCGACCAGACCCAGCCCAAGCGCGAACGGCAGTTTGTACCGGCTCAGCACCAGCATCACTCCAAACAGCACCACGCTGAGTGAAATCATCTGTTCCAGATACGGCAGGCTGACGCCCGCCGCGCCCAAGGCAGCGCTGACTGCCAGGGACAGCATAAAGACCGCCGGCCCCCACCAGGTCTTGCCAGCGGGCAGCGCTGACACCGACCAGACACCCACTGCCAGCATGGCCAGCAGGTGGTCTGCGCCCAGCGGGTGCGCCAGCCCTTCGGCCAGACCTGACGTGCCATGGCCGGTGTGGGCCTGTGCCGTGGCGGCCAGCAAACCCAGGCCGACGACCGCGACTGGGCGCGAGAAACGAGTTGAAAATTTCATGAACCTCTCCAATGCTTATAGGGTTGCTTAGGCGGACGCTCAGGTCAACGGACCTTGACCTTGGCCATCTCCTGGCCGTCCGGACTCATCACATGGGTCGAACAGGCCAGGCAGGGGTCAAACGAGTGCAGCGTGCGCAATATCTCCAGCGGCTGCTCGGGGTTCACCATGGGTGTGCCCATGAGTGCGGCTTCAAACGCGCCAATCTGGCCCTTGGCATCGCGCGGGCTGCCGTTCCAGGTGGTCGGCACTACACACTGGTAGTTGTCGATCTTGCCGTCCTTGATCTTGATCCAGTGCGCCAGCGCGCCGCGCGGTGCTGCGGTGGTGCCGACACCCTTGCATTCCTTGGGCCAGGTCGTCGGGTCCCATTTCTCAACATTGGCGGTGGCGCTGTCGCCGGCCTTGATGTTGGCGACCAATTCGTTGAAGTCGTCCACCAGCATTTCGGCGCAGTATTGCCCTTCGAGGCAGCGTGCCAGCGTGCGTCCGATGGTGGAAGGCAGCATTTGCTTCAGGGTGAACTGGGTCTCGGGCAGGCCCAGCGCCTTGGGGATGCCACTGTTGACCATCATGGCCGAGAACTCCAGCTGCTCTTTCGGACGCTGGGCGTATTTGTTGCCCTTGAGCGCGTGCGCATAGGCCAGGATGTAACGCGGCAGCGGGCCGACCTCAACCGCGTGGCCGCGCCAGCGTGGTGCCTTGATCCAAGAGTATTTAGCCTCTTCGTCGATCTGCTGGATGTTGGTTTTGGTGCCCTTGGTCTTCGCCCCCAACGCGAAGTTAGGCTCGGTCACACCGTCCCAAGGGTGCAGGCCCTTGGTCTCATCCCCATACTTGTACCAGCTGTGGGTGACGAATTCCTGAATCTGCTCGGGGTCACGCGGATCGACCGGCAGGATTTCATCCCACTTGCCGCCGATGATGGCGCCGCCGGGCAGCTGGTCGGTGCTCTTGTCATAGTTGACCTTGGAAAATGTGCCGTAGTCCATCACGTTGGTGGCCGCCAGCCCGCCACCATGTAGCCAGCCCGCGTGTTTGTACAGGGTGCCAATGGCCAGCACGTCGGGCAGATAAACATTGGCGACAAAGGTGTTCATCTCGTCGATGCGAGCCTTGATGAAGTTCAGCCGCTCCATGTTGATCGGCGCGCCGGACGCTCCATCACTGTCCATGTTGATGGCGCAGGGCATGCCACCGACCAGGAAGTTGGGGTGCGGGTTCTTGCCACCAATGATGGTGTGCACCTTGACCCAGTCCTTTTGCAGGTCCAGAGCTTCCAGATAGTGCGCCACCGCCATCAGGTTGGCTTCAGCCGGCAGCACATAGGCTTTGCTGCCCCAGTAGCCATTGGAAAACGGGCCCAACTGACCGGATTCGACAAACTTTTTCAGCCGGTTCTGGATGTCGCGGAAATAGCCGGGCGATGACATGGGGTGTGCGCTGGATACCAGTTGCTGCAACTCGCTGGTCTTTTTTGGATCGGCTTTCAGGGCAGACACCACATCGACCCAGTCGAGTGCGTGCAGGTGATAAAAATGCACGACGTGATCATGCACTTGCAGCGTCTTGTCAAAAATCTCGCGCAGCAGGTGCGCATTTTTCGGGATCTTGATGCCCAGCGCGTCTTCCACCGCGCGCACCGAGGTCAGCGCGTGGGTGCCGGTGCAGACACCGCAGATGCGTTCCACAAATGCCCAGGCATCGCGCGGGTCACGGCCCCGCAAAATCACTTCCAGCCCGCGCCACATAGTGCCGGTGCTGA
>NZ_JAGPBB010000023.1 GCF_018063565.1 Rhodoferax sp. | reverse complement strand
GTAAAGCAAAACGGGTTAGCAATTAAAAGCTGCTAACCCGTTGATTTATATGGTCGGAATGAGAGGATTCGAACCTCCGACCCCTTCGTCCCGAACGAAGTGCGCTACCAGGCTGCGCTACATTCCGAATTGTTTTGCGTTTATCCCGTCAGGACTGGCGCTCTAGCAACTGAGCGGCCAATTGTAGCAAACAGGCGGTGTGGTCGCCCGCCGGTAAACGGCGCGCAGCGGCAATGGCACGCTCGGCTTCCGTTGCAGCAGCCAGTCGCGCGGCCTCAAGGGCGCCCGTGCTCCTGACCACTTGCACCACTTGGTCAATCAACACCACGTCACCGGTTTCGATGGCATTTTTGATCAGCGCTCGCTCCTGGTCGTTGCCACGCCGCATGGCGGCGATTAACGGCAGAGTGGTCTTGCCTTCGCGAAGATCGTCGCCCAGGTTTTTCCCCATCACGGCGGCATCGCCGGTGTAGTCAAGTACATCGTCAATCACCTGGAATGCCGTCCCCATGGCTTGACCGTACTCGGCGCAAGCGGCCTCCAGATCGGGGGATGCATCCGCAAGAATGGCACCGACGCGCGCGCTGGCTTCAAAGAGTTTGGCAGTTTTGGACCGGATGACCTGCAGGTACCCCGCCTCGTCCAGCCCGGCGTTATGCATATTCATCAATTGCATGACTTCGCCTTCGGCAATGATATTGGTTGCATCGGCCAGCACCTGCATGATGCGCATGCTGTTGGCGTCCACCATCATCTGGAAAGCACGGGAATACAAAAAGTCTCCCACCAGCACACTGGCCGGGTTGCCAAAGGTCTCGTTGGCGGTGGCATTGCCGCGCCGCAACGACGACGCATCCACCACATCGTCATGCAACAGTGTGGCAGTGTGAATAAATTCAACCACTGCCGCCAGATTGAAATGCTGCGTGCCGGTATACCGCAAAGCACCACAAATCAGCAGCAATAAAGCCGGCCGCAAACGTTTGCCACCGGCAGAAATGATGTAACGCGACACTTCACCCACCAATGGCACGCCAGAATCAAGTCGCTGGGCAATGACCCGGTCGACTTGCTGCATGTCTGGCGCAATGATCGAGAGCAACGACGATGTGCTTTTGTTGGTGGCTTGCAAGACAAATGGTCCGATTAAATGCGCAGATTATCCAAGATTGTCAGCCGGGGTCGATGTCGAACCTGGCCAATAGTTGCGCCTATTCGCCCGGTTGATCTGTGACATAATGCCGGGCTTCGCAAAAATTCGTTTGCGAAGATTCATTTCAAGAGGTTCTTTATGTACGCGGTCATAAAAACCGGTGGCAAACAATACAGAGTTGCTGCTGGCGAAAAAATTAAAGTAGAACAGATTGCTGCGGACGTTGGCCAGGAGATTGTGTTCGACCAGGTTTTGGCAGTCGGTAACGGTGCTGAACTCAAAGTCGGTACGCCCTTGGTGTCCGGTGCAACGGTCAGCGTCACGGTGGTGTCGCATGGCAAACACGACAAGGTCAGCATTTTCAAGATGCGCCGTCGCAAACACTATCAAAAACGTCAAGGGCATCGTCAGCAGTTCACCGAACTGCTGGTGGGCGCAATCTCGGGCTGATCTTAGGAAGAGAATCATGGCACACAAAAAAGGCGGCGGCTCTACGCGAAACGGGCGCGATTCCAAGCCCAAAATGCTCGGTGTGAAGTCTTACGGTGGTGAGCTGATCAGCGCGGGCTCGATCATCGTGCGCCAGCGTGGCACCCAGTTCCACCCTGGTTCCAATGTCGGCATCGGCAAAGACCATACGCTGTTTGCATTGGTGGACGGCCATGTGGCTTTTGCCACCAAAGGCGCATTGAACAAACAAACCGTGAGTGTGACGGCAGCTGCCTGATCTGGCCCGCGGCTTTTACCCAGCAGGACCCTGCGCCAACGCGCGGGGTTTTTTGTTTCTGAAACCCGATCGAACCTTATGAAATTTGTCGACGAAGCCTACATTGACGTCTCTGCCGGAGACGGCGGTGCCGGCTGCGTCTCTTTCCGGCACGAAAAATACAAAGAATTTGGCGGACCCAACGGGGGTGACGGCGGTCGCGGTGGTCACGTGTTTGCGGTGGCCGACCCCAACCTCAACACCTTGGTGGATTACCGGTTTTCGCGCCGCTACGACGCGCAACGCGGCCAGCACGGCATGGGCTCCGACATGTTTGGTGCGGCCGGCGATGACATCACGCTGAAAATGCCGGTGGGCACCATCATCACCGACGCTGAATCGGGCGAAGTGCTGTTTGAATTGCTCAACCCGGGCGAGGTCATCACCATCGCCAAAGGCGGCGACGGTGGCTTTGGTAACCTGCGTTACAAAAGTGCGATCAACCGAGCACCACGCCAGAAAACACCTGGCTGGCCAGGCGAAAAGCGCAACCTCAAGCTCGAACTCAAGGTGCTGGCTGACGTCGGCCTGCTGGGCATGCCCAATGCCGGCAAGTCCACACTGATTACCGCCATTTCCAATGCGCGACCCCGTATCGCGGACTACCCCTTTACCACCCTGCACCCCAATCTGGGAGTGGTCCGCGTAGCGCCAGAGCAGAGTTTCGTGGTGGCTGACTTGCCGGGTCTGATCGAAGGTGCATCCGAGGGGGCGGGGCTGGGGCACCAGTTTCTGCGCCACTTGCAGCGTACCCGCCTGCTTTTGCATGTGGTCGACATGGCCCCCTTTGACGATGCCATTGACACTGCGGCGCAGGCCAAGGCGATTGTCAACGAGCTGAAAAAATACGACAAAAAACTGTACGACAAGCCACGCTGGCTGGTGCTCAACAAGCTTGACATGGTGCCACTTGAAGAACGCGCGGCGCTGATCAAAGACTTTATCAAGCGTTTCAAGTTCAAGGGCCCGGTGTTTGAAATTTCGGCCTTGACGCGTGAAGGCTGCGAGCCACTGATCAAAGCGGTGTACCAGCACATCAGCGCCCAGCAAAAGATCGAGCTGGCGCCTGAAGTCATTGATCCACGTTTTGCAGTCGACACGGACCCCCATCAATCTCAATAATTTTTATAGCTGCATCCGCTTTTAAAATAAGGGCTAAGGCCTGAAAATGCCAAATATTTTCGATGCTTCCATCCTGCGCGATGCGCACCGCGTGGTGGTCAAGGTGGGCTCCAGCCTGGTGACGAACGAAGGGCGTGGTCTGGATGAGTCCGCCATTGGTGAGTGGGCACGCCAGTTGTCAGCATTGGTGCTGCAGGGTCGTGAGGTGATCATGGTCTCCAGTGGTGCCATCGCCGAAGGCATGAAACGTCTGGGCTGGAAGACCCGGCCGCACGAAATCCATGAGTTGCAAGCCGCAGCCGCAGTGGGCCAGATGGGCCTGGCCCAGATGTACGAAACCAAGTTGCGCGAAAACGGCCTGGGCAGCGCCCAGGTGCTGCTGACCCACGCGGATCTGGCCGATCGCGAGCGCTATTTGAATGCGCGCTCCACCCTGCTGACGCTGCTCAAGCTCGGCGTGCTGCCGGTCATCAATGAAAACGACACCGTCGTCAATGATGAAATCAAGTTCGGCGACAACGACACCCTCGGTGCCCTGGTCGCCAATCTGGTGGAGGCGGACGCACTGGTGATCCTGACCGATCAGCGTGGTCTCTATAGCGCCGACCCGCGCAAGGACCCGGCGGCACAATTTATCCGTGTTGCGCGCGCAGGGGACCTGGCGCTGGAGGCGATGGCAGGTGGTGCCGGCTCCAGCCTGGGGCGAGGCGGCATGATCACCAAAATCCTGGCCGCCAAGCGCGCTGCTGGTTCGGGTGCCTCAACCGTGATCGCCTGGGGTCGCGAGCCCGATGTCCTGCTGCGCCTGAGTCAGGGCGAGTCGATCGGCACCCTGCTGGTGGCACCAACGCAAAAAACCCAGGCACGCAAACAGTGGATGGTTGACCACCTGCAGATGCGCGGTTCGGTCACGGTGGACGCCGGTGCGGTGCAAAAACTGCGCAGTGGCGGCTCAAGCCTGCTGCCGGTGGGCATGACTGCCGTCGATGGCGACTTTTCTCGCGGCGATGTCATTGCCATCCGTGCCGACGACGGTACCGAGGTGGCGCGGGGCCTGGCCAACTATGCCAGTGCCGAGGCACGCTTGCTGTGTCGCAAGCCATCCAGCGCGTTTGAAGCGCTGCTGGGCTACATGGCTGAGCCCGAAATGGTGCACCGCGACAATCTGGTGCTGAGTCGCTAAGCCGACTTACCTCTTCAGGGCACGGATGATATCGGCCACCGAGCTGGCGGCCGTTGCCCCATCACACGCGGCCTGGCGGGCGAAAATAATGGGGTGTTTGGAGGGCACATTGGCGCTGAGGGCACGCCACTCGACGCTATTGGGGCGGGTCCAGACACCCTCGTTGTTGGCCCGCGCATAAGTTTTGAACTCAGCAGTGGCGCAGCGGATACCCTCATAAAACGCCGTCACGGCACCACTGGTGCTGCGGGCGACCACCACATAACGCACGATACCATCAGGCGTGACAGCCAGGCTCGCAGGATCAATACCAAACTGCAGGCTGACGTAGGGCGGCATTTCCAGCGGCAGCAACTTGTCTCGGCTGAAGGCCGGTGGCGCTGGCACCTCGGTCTCCTGCCAATCCGGGTCCATATCGACAATCAGCGCCTGCGCCAAGGAACTGCCTCCAAGCAGGGCCAGGACGAAGACTTGGCGCAACCAAATCATCATGTGTTGTTTAGCCACGCTCGTTCCCCGACAGCGGATCAGGCTGAAAACTCGCTCCCGGCGGCAGTTCAAAGCAGGCGTCAGGAATGTCACCATAACTTTGTTCGGATTCCAGTGGCCGTATACCCTGGCGCAAAAAACGGTTGCGATGGTCACTGCGCGGCACATAACGTGACAGTTCGGTCAGCGCCATCACATACACCTCACGCTTGAACTCCACCACCGCCTCAAGCGGAACCCAATAGTCGTTCCAACGCCAGGCATCAAACTCCGGGTGATTGGTGGCACGCAGATTCAAATCCCAGTCGTGACCCACCAGTTGCAACAAAAACCAGATCTGCTTTTGTCCTTTGTAAAACCCGCGCGAATCCCGGCGGATAAAACGGTCCGGCACCTCATAGCGCAACCAGTCACGGGTGCGGGCCACAATGCGCACGTGCTCACGTTGCAGCCCGACTTCTTCGTGCAGTTCCCGAATCATGGCCTGCTCGGGCGTTTCTCCCCGATCGATACCACCTTGCGGAAACTGCCAGGAGTGCGTACGAATACGCTTGCCCCAAAACACCTGATTTTTCTGGTTGAGCAGGATGATGCCGACGTTCGGCCTAAAGCCGTCTCGGTCAAGCATAATCAAACCCCAAATTTTTAAACTGTGACCATTATGCACAGCCTTTGCTTTGCATCAAGAGTGTCAACCCTGACTATTTCCAGATTGCCGCCATGAAAGCCTCCCAGTTCTTTATTTCCACCCTCAAAGAGGCCCCCGCCGACGCCGAAGTGGTCAGCCACAAGCTGATGATGCGCGCCGGCATGATCAAAAAGCTCGGTGCGGGCATCTACACCCTGATGCCGATGGGGCTGCGCGTGGTGCGCAAAGTCGAACAGATCGTGCGCGAGGAAATGAACCGCGCAGGGGCCGTCGAGCTCACCATGCCCGTGGTGCAACCCGCCGAGTTGTGGCAGGAAACCGGACGGTTTGAGAAGATGGGGCCAGAGCTGTTGCGCATCCAGGACCGCCACGGCAACGACTTTGTGGTGCAACCCACCAGCGAAGAAGTGGTGACCGACATCGCCCGCCAGGAGATCAAGAGCTACAAGCAGCTGCCGAAGAATTTTTATCAGATCCAGACCAAATTCCGCGACGAGCGCCGCCCGCGCTTTGGCCTGATGCGCGGGCGTGAGTTCATCATGAAAGACGCCTACAGTTTTGACCGCGACCAGGCTTCAGCCAAGGCCAGCTACCAGGTGATGGCCAAAGCCTACCGGCGCATTTTTGACCGCTTTGGTCTGCGCTACCGTGCCGTGGCGGCTGACAGCGGTGCCATTGGCGGCGATCTGAGCGAAGAGTTCCAGGTGATTGCCGCCACCGGCGAAGATGCCATCGTCTATTGCCCGGGCAGCGACTACGCCGCCAACATGGAAAAAGCCGAAGCGCTGGCCCCGGCAAGCCCACGCGCTGCGGCCTCGCAACCCATGACGCAAACCCCGACCCCGGGCAAAAGCACCTGTGCCGACGTGGCAGAGATGCTGGGTGTGCCACTGCAAACTACCGTCAAATCACTGGTACTGGCTACCGACACCCTGGGCGACAAGGGTGAGGTGCTCAAAACCCAGGTCTGGCTGCTGCTGCTGCGCGGCGACCACGACATGAACGAGGTCAAGGTCGGCAAACTGCAGGGTCTGGGTGCTTTCCGCTTTGCCACGGTGGCTGAAATTGAAGACCACTTTGGCTGCAAACCCGGTTATCTTGGGCCGATCGGCCTGCAAAAGCCGGTGAAACTGGTGGTGGACCGCGAAGTGGCCGTGATGAGCGACTGGGTTTGTGGCGCCAACCGGCCCGACTTTCACATCACCGGCGTCAACTGGGGCCGCGACCTGCCCGAACCAGATCTGATTGCCGACTTGCGCAACGTGGTGGCGGGCGACGCCTCTCCCGACGGCCAAGGGGTGCTGTCGATCGAGCGCGGCATCGAGGTCGGCCATGTGTTCTACCTCGGCACCAAATACAGCCAGGCCATGAAAGCCACCTTTCTTGACCAGAATGGGAAGCCGCAGCTGATGGAAATGGGTTGTTATGGCATCGGCATCACCCGCCTGCCTGCCGCCGCCATCGAGCAGAACCACGACGAGCGCGGCATCATTTGGCCCGATGCGCTGGCACCGTTCACCGTGGTGATCTGCCCGATCAACGCCGAGCGGTCACCTGAGGTCAAATCCGCCGCTGAGCGGCTGTATACCGAACTGCTTGCCGCCGGCGTTGATGTGATGTTGGACGACCGCGGCGAGCGCCCCGGCGCCATGTTTGCGGACTGGGAACTTATTGGCGTACCACACCGCGTCAACATTGGTGACCGCGCGCTCAAGGAAGGCAATGTCGAATACCAGCACCGCCGCGACGCCAGTGCCAGCCCGGTGCCACTGACCGACATTGCCGCCCATCTGCTTGCCAAGCTGAGCGGGTGAACGTCAACGACACGGCGGTGCCGAACCTTTCGCGCCGCTGGCTCACCCTCAGCCTGTTGCCCACACTGGGCGCGACAGAGTTGCTGCTGTTGACCGGGAAGGCTTGGGCGGGTGCACAAGTTGAAGAACCGCTGATCGATTCGGTGCGCACGGCGCTGAGTTCAGCCATCGCCAATCATGCGCCGCCGGTGCCCGAGTTTTCTGATACCGAGTCGCGCCTGCAGTATCTGCGCTGGTTGGGCAGCACGAGTGATCGACTCAAGACCCGCAAACCTGACTTCACCACCCGCAAGGAGTTTCTGCAGACGGTCTGGTACGAGGCCAGACGCGCCGGGCTCGAGGTGTCTCTGGTGCTGGGGCTTATCCAGGTCGAGAGCAACTTCCGCAAATTTGTCGTCAGCAGCGCCGGTGCCCGTGGTTACATGCAGGTCATGCCGTTCTGGGCACGGGTGATCGGCAATGGCGACGCCAGCACCCTGTTCCACCTGCAGACCAACCTGCGTTTTGGCTGCGTCATCCTGCGCCACTACATCGAGCGGGAAAACGGCGACTTGTTCATGGCATTGGGCCGCTACAACGGCTCACGTGGCAAGCCAGCCTACCCTCAGGCTGTGTTTGCCGCACAAAGCCAGTGGCAGATGCGGCCCTGAATCCTCAGGCGCTTGCGCCCAACATCTGCTGCAGCTCACCCTTTTCGTACATTTCCAGCATGATGTCGGAGCCCCCGATGAACTCGCCTTTCAGATAAAACTGCGGCAGCGTGGGCCAGTTGCTGTAGCCCTTGATGCCTTCGCGAATCTCGGCGTCTTCAAGCACATTGACCGCCGTAATTGCCTTGGGGTCAACACCACAGGCCTTGAGTACCTGCACTGCGCGCCCGGAAAACCCGCATTGCGGGAAGCTCGCCGTGCCTTTCATGAATAACACGATGTCGTTGTTTTTGACCAGATCGTCGATGCGTTGTTGGGTGTCGCTCATGGTATGTGTCTGCCGAAGTGTGAAAAGGGGGCGATTATTTCACTTTCCGGACGCTTGTGCCCTCGCATGACCCTGTCAATGACGGGGTTGCCAGCGCACGGTCAGTAATGCGGTGGCAGTTCATCGCGCAATTGGCGCTCAGTCGGGCCGCCGTCTGCCACGCTGGTCTGCCTTAACTGCTGTAGCTCGCGCACCAGGCGGTCAATCTGGCCCTGCTGCCGGATGATGATGGCGTCCAGCTTGTCCAGCAGGTCTTCGGTGTAACTGGCCTTGATTTCCAGCTGCGTCAATCGGTCTTCAGAATTCGGCATGGTGGCAATGGTGTGGGTGGATTGAAAAGGCAGGTCAGGTGCTAAAGCGGGTCCACTGACCACCACTGCACCGCTCCAAACCGGCAAGATCTCTGCGGGACTGCACGCGGGTAAAACCGCGCTGTGTCAACAGCTGCCGCACCTGAACGGCCTGGTCGAACCCGTGTTCAAGCAACAGCCATCCACTTTGCAGCAGATGGTCCGGCGCATGGGCGACGATGTGGCGAATGGCATCCAGGCCATCAGGGCCACTGATCAAGGCCGAAGCAGGCTCAAAGCGCAGCGCCGGCAAGTGCGGATCGTGTTCGGCAATGTAGGGCGGGTTCGACACCACGCAGGCAAAGCGCGGAGCGTCGACAGGCAAGGCCGACCACCAGCTGCCCTGACAGAACCTGACGGCAACATCCAAACTCCGGGCATTGGCGGCGGCAAGCGCCAGCGCCGCTTGACTCAGGTCGCTGGCCCAGACACAAGCCCCGGTCCGATGGGTTTTGATGGCCAGCGCCACGGCGCCACTGCCGGTGCCCAAATCAAGCACCGGCTCACCGGTCGCCTCGGGCAGCAGTTGCACAGCCCAATCCACCAATACCTCGGTATCCGAGCGTGGTACCAACACGGCGGCATCGACTTGTAGCGCCAACCCGTAAAACGACTTACAGCCGGTCAGATACGCCAGCGGTTCGCCAGCCCTGCGGCGCTGTGCCAAGCCAAGCAAGGTGGTGAGCGGGCCGGCTGCCACACGCTCCGAATCGTGCGCCAGCAGCCAACCCCGCTGATGCTCCGACTTGCCCAGCACATAGAGCAGCAGTAGCTGCGCGTCCAGCCGGTCAAGACCTTGCGTTTGCAGCTGAACTTGTAGCTCGGCAATGGTGTTGCAGCTGGTCATTGATTTGCATCCACTATTCATAGCAACAAGTACATATGGATATTGCGCTAAAGGCCAATTTCAAGCTTATCCTAGACATTGAGCTCCAATGCTGCCAGTTGTGCGGCGGCTTCATGGGCTTGCAAGGCGTGGACGACATCATCCAGATCCCCCTCCATGATGGTCAACAGTTTGTACAAGGTGAGGTTGATGCGATGGTCGGTCAAGCGCCCTTGCGGAAAGTTGTAGGTGCGGATGCGGTCACTGCGGTCGCCACTGCCGACCAGGCTTTTTCGCTCGGCCGACTCCTTGGCAGCGCGCTCAGAACGGTCTTTTTCCTGAATGCGCGCGGTCAGCACCTTCAGGGCCTGGGCCTTGTTGCTGTGCTGGCTGCGCCCGTCCTGACATTCGGCGACGATGCCGGTGGGCAAGTGGGTGATGCGCACCGCCGAATCTGTCTTGTTGATGTGCTGGCCCCCGGCACCGCTGGCGCGATAGGTGTCGATGCGCAGGTCGGAGGGGTTGATTTTGATCGCCTCGGCCTCATCGGGTTCGGCCATCACCGCCACGGTGGCGGCACTGGTGTGGATGCGACCCTGTGTTTCAGTCACCGGCACGCGTTGCACCCGGTGGCCACCGGACTCGAACTTGAGCGCGCCGTAGACTTGCTCACCCTCAATGCGCAGCACCAGTTCTTTGTACCCGCCCAGTTCGCTGGGCGACTCACTCATCACCTCATGCTTCCAGCCCTTGCGGTCACAGTAGCGCAGGTACATGCGCGCCAGATCAGCAGCAAACAGCGCCGACTCGTCGCCGCCGGTGCCGGCGCGGATTTCGACAAACGCCGGCCGTTCGTCGTCCGGGTCTTTGGGCAGCAGCATGCGTTGCAGTTCGGCTTCGAGCTGGTGCAGCTCGGCGCTGGCGGCGTCGACTTCCTCTTGCGCCATTTGCAGCATGTCGGCGTCTTCGGCAGCCTCCAGGCACATGGCTTGCGCGCCAGCCAGATCGGCCTCGCGCTGCTGGTAGCGCTGCCAGCGTACGGCTACCGCCGCCACGTCGGTGTGTTCGCGTGACAAGGCCAGAAACTGCGTCATGTCGCTCATGATGTCCTGACGCGACAGCAAGAATTCAAGTTCACCGAGGCGGTCGGCGTAGCGGGCAAGTTGTTGGCGGAGAAACGGTTTCATGGGTGGTTCAATCCATCAGGCAAGCGAAAATCAGTCGGGCGCGGTCGGTAGCAGATGCGGGGGTGGGATCGCAGTTCGGCCCGACGAGGCTGGTTGGGGCCAATGGCGTCGCCCCGAAAAGGGGTCTGACTCCCCTTCTGCGGGCCACCACCGTTGCGCCACAACGACGCGGCGGAAATCGTCAGCGCAGCTAACGCTCTTTACGCAAAAAGAAATGTTGCACCGCCGTACTGGCGCGCTCACGGGCGGCCAGGTCACCGGCGCGCAGCTCGGCCATGGCACCGTGCAGCATTTTCTGGGTGATGCCGCGCGACAAGGCATCGAGCACCGCATCCACATCCTCGCCACGCGCCAGCAGCTTGCGGGCACGGGCAATTTCGGCGGCGCGCCACTCGTCGGCCTGTGCATTGAGCTGTTGGATCAGCGGCACCGTGGCCCGTTGCTCCAGCCAGTGCAGAAAATTCTGCACCCCGGCGTCGACAATCGCCTCGGCCTGTGCCACGGCGGCCTGGCGGTTGGCCTGGGCGGTCTGCACCACGCCCGCCAGGTCGTCCACGGTGTAGAGGTAAACGTCCTCGAGTGCTTTGACTTCGATCTCGATATCGCGCGGCACCGCCAGGTCGACCATGAACATGGGCCGATGCCGACGACGTTTCAGTGCCCGCTCGACCGCGCCCAGGCCGATGATCGGCAACGTGCTCGCGGTGCAGCTCACCACCGCGTCAAACTCGTGCAGGCGGTCGGGTAACTCCCCCAATCGCATTACCTCGGCACCAAACTTGCAAGCCAGCTCTTCGCCGCGCGACAAGGTGCGGTTGGCAATGGCCATGCTCTTGGGGTTCTTGGCGGCAAAGTGGGTGGCGCACAGATCAATCATTTCACCGGCACCGACAAACAGCACCTTGACCTGCCCCAGATCTTCAAACAATTGCCCCGCCAGTCGCACTGCGGCGGCGGCCATGCTGATCGAATGCGCGCCAATTTCGGTCGAGGTACGGACCTCTTTGGCCACAGCAAAAGAGCGCTGGAACAACTGACTCAGCGTGGTGCCAAGGCTGCCGGCAGCTTTCGCGGCACGCACCGCGTCTTTGATCTGGCCCAGAATCTGCGGCTCGCCCAGCACCATCGAGTCAAGGCCGCTGGCCACCCGAAACGCGTGGCGGGCGGCATGGCCGTCGTGCAACGCGTAGGAATGCGCACGCAGCAAATCTGGTGAAACACCGCCGCTTTGCGCCAACCAGTCCAGGGTGGGCTGCAACTGTGGCTGCTCGCAGGCGCAGTAAATCTCAGTGCGGTTGCAAGTGGAGATCAGCGCCGCCTCGGGCTGGCGGTGCAGGGCGCTGCGCAAGGCCTTGAGTGTGGGCTCGATTTGTTCGATGGCAAAGGCAAAGCGACCGCGCAGATCGAGCGGTGCGGTCGTGTGATTGATGCCTAGTGCCCAGACTGCCATGTCCGAATTATAAAATCATGCCCATGGCATTTGATCTAAATCATTTTGACGATAAGCCGGGAGGACTTTAATGGGCGTCTTGGCACTGTTCACCCATGTGATCAACTTTCTGGCACCCGCCTTGTGGCTCGCTCTCGGGCTCACACTGGTATCGCGCATTTTTATGAAAAAAGGGGCTCTAGCCCAAACACCAACTGCACAGATAGCTATTATTTTTGCTGCATGCAGCGGCGTGCTGGTGACCGGTCTGGTGGTGTTTGGCAGGGACGGCAAGATGCTCACCTATGCCGCACTGGTGCTGGTGGGCGCAGGTGTTCAGGGTTGGTTGCAGCGCGGCAGCCGTTGATCTGCGGCTTCACGCCCCCGGTGGGAACAAGTCAACCCGATCGGTGATGATGCCGTCGGTACCCAATGCCCAGAGGCGTTGTGCATCTGCCGCATCGTTGACGGTGTAACTCAGCGTACGCAGTCCGGCACCTCGGGCCAATGCAACACTTTCGGCCTTCCAGAGCACATGGTCACACACCACCGCCACACAGCCCAAACGTTGAGCCGTCTCCAACCAACCATCCCACAAGCCCTCCAGCAGCAAACCGCGTGGCAGTTCGGGTTGGGTTCGCAGCGCACCTTCGAGCGATGACACGGAAAACGAAGTCAACAACGGTGGCACATCCGCGCCATGCCAGAGCCGCGCGGCGTGCTGCGCCACCACCTGGCCGGTATGGTCGTCGGTGCCAGGCGAAGGCTTGATCTCGATATTGAGGTCAAAAGCATTCTGGCGGCAAAAACGGGCGATGGACTCAAAGGTCGGCAAGGGTTCGCCCACGTGGGTGCGCGAATGCCAGCTACCCGCATCCAGCAGCGACAGCGTGCTCCACGGATGTTCACCAGCCACAGCACTCAAACCCGCACCCAGTGCCTCAGTGGCGTTGGTGGTGCGCGTCAGGGTGTCGTCATGCAACAAAAACGGCACACCATCCGCACTGAGCTTGACGTCGCATTCAAACATGCGGTAGCCGTGAGCCGCCCCACAGCGAAACGCGGTCAAAGTGTTTTCAGGTGCCAGCTTGCCCGCGCCCCGGTGGGCAACCCAGCGTGGATACGGCCAGGGCTTACCCAGCGACACGGCACTGCTCATGGCTGAATCTCCTTGCGCTTGCCGGTGCCAGCGTCGAAATGGTGGATTTTCCCGGGCCTTGGCGTGACACACAGCGTGCTGCCCACTGTCGGCGCGACGTGCCCCTCTTCGGTGCGGATGATGACCAGTTCATCGGCGCTACCGTGCGTCCAGCGACCATAGGTCAGGCGTTCAGCCCCCAGCATTTCAACCGCCTCGACCACCAGCGTCCAGCCGGTGACGGTGATGTCAAGGTGCTCGGGGCGCACCCCGACGATGGTGGCTGGCGGCGCGCCCGGCGCGTTGTTGAGCAAGTTCATCGGCGGTGAGCCCATGAAGCCCGCCACAAAGGTGCTCGCCGGACGGTTATAGACTTCCTCAGGCGTGCCGAGCTGCTCCATCACGCCCGCGTTCATCACCAGCATGCGCTGCGCCAGCGTCATCGCCTCGACCTGATCGTGGGTCACGAACAGCGAGGTGATACCAAGCTCACGGTGCAGTTTCTGGATTTCCAGCCGCGTCTGTGCCCGAAGTTTGGCGTCCAGATTGGACAACGGCTCGTCGAACAGAAAGACCTGGGGTTGGCGCACAATGGCCCGGCCCATGGCCACCCGCTGACGCTGCCCGCCCGACAACTCGCGCGGTTTGCGCGCCAAAAAAGGGCCAATCTCCAGAATTTTGGCCGCCTTGTCCACCCGAGCCCGGATCTCGGCGGGCGGCACTTTGGCGATCTTCAAGCCATAAGCCATGTTCTCAAACACGCTCATGTGCGGATACAGCGCATAGTTCTGGAACACCATGGCGATATCGCGCTCCGAAGGTTCGAGTTGATTGACCACCCGGTTGCCAATGGAGATGTCACCCTCGGTAATTTCCTCGAGCCCCGCCACCATGCGCAGCAGCGTCGACTTGCCGCAACCCGACGGGCCGACGATGACAACAAACTCACCGTCATGGATCTCCGCGTTGACACCGTGGATGACCTGATTGGCGGTTTTGCCGCTACCGTAGCGCTTGATGACGTTTTTTAGTGTGATGGAAGCCATAGTTTTCGAGCGTCTCGTCAGTTGGGGACAGAGCAAATTTGCTGCGCAAATCTTGGTCTGTCCCGCAAGCTTATTATTTTTCAGTATCGACCAGCCCTTTCACAAACCACTTCTGCATCAGCATCACCACCAGTGCGGGTGGCAGCATGGCCAGAATGGCAGTGGCCATGACAATGTTCCATTGCATTTCGGAGTCGCCCCCGGAGATCATGCGCTTGATGCCAATCACCACCGGGTACATGTCTTCACTGGTGGTCACCAGCAACGGCCACAGGTACTGGTTCCAGCCGTAGATGAACTGGATGACAAACAGCGCGGCGATCGAAGTTTTGGACAAGGGCACCAGCACATCCCAAAAAAACCGCATCGGGCCGGCACCGTCGATGCGTGCAGCCTCCACCAGTTCCTCGGGCACCGTCAGAAAAAACTGCCGGAACAAAAACGTGGCCGTGGCTGATGCAATCAGCGGCACCGTCAACCCGGCATAGGTATTGAGCATGCCCAGATCAGAGACCACTTTGTAGGTCGGCCCGATACGCACCTCCACCGGCAGCATCAGGGTGATAAAGATCGCCCAAAAGAAAAACATGCGCAGCGGAAAGCGGAAATACACGATGGCAAAGGCCGACAACAGTGAAATGGCGATCTTGCCAATGGAAATCACCAGCGCCGTGACCAGGCTGACCATCATCATCTGGCCCACTGGCGCCTTGGAACCCGAGCCACCCCCGGTGCCATTCCAGGCAGCGCTGTAGTTTTCAAAAAAATGTCCGCCTGGCAGCAAGGGCATGGGCGTTTGCACAATGGCCTGCGACGTCTGGGTCGAGGCGACAAAGGTCAAATACAGCGGGAACGCCACCACCATCACACCCAGAATCAGCACAGCATGGGACAGAAAGCTCAAAAACGGCCGACGTTCAACCATCAGTAATTCACTTTCTTCTCGACAAAGCGGAACTGCACCACGGTCAGTGCCACCACAATCACCATCAGCACCACCGACTGTGCGGCGGACCCGCCCAGATCCATGGCCTTGAAACCGTCAAAGTAGACCTTGTAGACCAGAATCGCGGTTTCTTTGCCAGGTCCACCTTGGGTTGCAGCATCAATGATGGCAAAGGTGTCAAAGAACGCGTAAACAATGTTGATCACCAGCAGGAAAAACGTGGTGGGCGACAGCAGAGGAAACACAATCGTCCAGAAACGCCGCCAGGGCCTGGCACCATCAATGGCAGCGGCCTCGATCAAGGACTTCGGGATCGACTGCAATCCCGCCAGAAAAAATAAAAAGTTGTAAGAGATCTGCTTCCAGACGGCCGCCATCACCACCAGAGTCATCGCATGGCGACCATTGAGCAGGTGGTTCCAGTCGAACCCCAAGGCGCGCAGACCATAAGACACCACGCCCACACTGGGCGCAAACATGAACAGCCAGAGCACGCCAGCCACAGCTGGTGCTACGGCGTAGGGCCAGATCAGCAGGGTTTTGTAAGCCAGCGCCCCTTTGACGACACGATCCGCAAACACGGCCAGCAGCAGCGACACACCAATACCCACCACCGCCACCAGTGACGAAAATATGGCCGTGGTGTAAAACGACGCGAGATAGGTCTCATCATTCCAGAGGTTGCGGAAATTCTCCAGCCCAACCCACTCGACCGAGGTTCCAAAAGCGTCCGACTGCTGCACCGACTGCAGCAAGGCCTGAGCCGCTGGCCAAAAAAAGAACAGGCCAATGATGATCACCTGGGGCGCAATCAGCACCCAAGGTAGCCATCTGGATCGAAAGAAAACGCGCTTTTCCAAAACTTAAGCAGCGTTACTTATTTCTTGTTGGCCTTCTCAAAGCGTTCAAGCAACTCGTTGCCACGCTTGACGATGGACTGCAAGGCCTCGGTGGCACTCTTCTTGCCACCCCAGACCTGTTCGAGTTCTTCGTCCTCGATGGTACGGATCTGCACATAGTTGCCCAGACGGATGCCACGTGACTTGTCGGTGACCTTGCGGATCATCTGATTCACTGCCACATCGGTACCCGGATTTTCCTTGTAGTAACCAGATTTTTCGGTCAGCTCATAGGCGGCGGTCGTAATGGGCAAATACCCGGTGCGCTTATGGCTGGCAGACTGCACTTCAGGGCTGGAGATGTAGTTGAAAAATGCCGCCACCCCCTTGTACTCCTCAGGCTTCTTGCCTGCCATCACCCACAGACTGGCTCCGCCAATCACGGTGTTTTGCGGTGCGCCGGGAACATCCGGGTAATAGGGCAGTGGTGCCAGACCAAAATTGAACTTGGCGTTCTTTTTCACATTGCCATAAAAGCCCGCTGAGGTGGTGATCATGGCGCATTCACCGGAAATGAAGGTGGCTTCCGGCACGTTGGCACGGCCTTTGTAGACAAACAAGCCCTGTTTGGCCATGTTCGACAAATTGTCGATGTGGCGTACATGCAGCGGCGAATCCACCTTCATGCGTGCATCCATGCCGCCCAGACCGTTGGCCTTGGTGGCAAACTCAACGTTGTGCCAGGCAGAAAAACTCTCCAGCTGGGTCCAGCCTTGCCAGGCGATCGTGAGCGGGCACTTGTGACCATTGGCCTTGAGTTTGGCTGCTGCCAGGGCCACCTCCGGCCAGCTCGTCGGAGCCTTGTTGGTATCCAGACCGGCGGCCTTAAAGGCATCCTTGTTGATGTAGAACACCGTGGTGGAGCTGTTAAAGGGCATGCTCAGCATTTCACCACTGGGCGCGGTGTAGTAACCCGCCACAGCCGAAATGTAGGCTTTGGGGTCAAATTTTTGTCCAGCATCTTTCATGACCTTGCCGACCGGCACGATGGCGCCCTTGCTCGCCATCATGGTGGCAGTACCCACCTCAAAAACCTGCAGGATGTGCGGTGCATTGCCGGCACGGAATGCCGCGACTGCGCCGGTCATCGACTCGTCATAGGTGCCTTTGTAGGTCGGCACAATTTTGTACTCGGTCTGGCTGGCATTGAAGTTCTTCGCCAGATCATTGACCCATTCACCATTCACGGCGGTCATCGAATGCCACCATTGCACTTCGGTGACGGCGTGGGCAGACAGGGTAAAGCCGGCGGCAACAGCCACGGCGGCAAGTTTCAGGTTCATAAAGTCTCCTCGAGGTTGAGTGCGCAGAGCATAGTCAACAAATTTGTAGTTTTTGTGACAGAAACAAGGCAATTTGCACAGTTCTTGATTAAACGCAGAAACCTGAGGCTTGCACATCAGGGTTTCCATCACCCCAACAGGGCAATGCTGCACTGCGGTAACATCGCGCCCCGAGTCGCTACAGGCCATTCAGGCGGCGTTGACGCACCGTTTTGGCTGACACCATTGCCCCCATGAACGCTCCCATTCCGATCAGCCAGATCCTGCCAGCGGCCATGCCGCTGCCGCACGCGCACGAGCGCATTCGCGAGATCCCGTACAACTACACCTCGTTTTCTGACCGCGAAATCGTCATACGCCTGCTCGGTGGGCAGGCCTGGGTCTGGCTGAACCGCCTGCGTGATGAAAGACGCACCGGGCGCTCGGCACGGATGTTGTACGAGGTGCTGGGTGACATTTGGGTGGTGCAACGCAACCCCTACTTGCAAGACGACCTGCTGGACAACCCGAAGCGGCGGGCGCAATTGGTGGGGGCGTTGCGGCATCGGCTGCACGAGATCGAGAAACGCCGCAACCCTCAGGCCGACCCGGAGCGTGATGCGCTGGTGGGACAACTTCTGGCGTGCGCTGACCGGGCGGTGCAGGCCTTTGACGCCAGCTTTGTTGAAACGGCGGCGTTGCGACGCGAGGCCCAGCGGACGCTGTGCCGCCTGACCGCGAGGGACAACATCAAGTTTGACGGCCTGTCGCGCGTCAGCCATGTGACTGACGCCACCGATTGGCGGGTGGAGTACCCGTTTGTGGTCCTCACCCCCGACAGCGAAGCCGAGATGGCCGGACTGGTCAAAGGCTGCATCGAGCTGGGGCTGACCATCATCCCGCGCGGTGGCGGCACCGGCTACACCGGCGGCGCGATTCCGCTGACCTGGAAAAGCGTGGTCATCAACACCGAAAAGCTGCTGCGCATGAGCGAAGTCGAAATGCGCCGCCTGCCCGGTCTTGACCTTGATGTGGCCACGGTCTGGAGCGAGGCCGGAGTCATCACCAATCAGGTGGCGCACGCCGCCGAGCGCGCCGGTTTTGTGTTTGCCGTTGATCCCACCTCGTCGGAGGCCTCCTGCATTGGCGGCAATATCGCCATGAACGCCGGCGGCAAAAAAGCCGTGCTGTGGGGAACGGCGCTGGACAACCTGGCCAGCTGGCGCATGGTAACACCACAGGCCGAGTGGCTGGAAGTGACCCGCGTCAACCACAATCTGGGCAAAATTCACGACACCGAGCTTGCCAGCTTTGATCTGCAGTATTTCAAGGCCGACGGTAAAACCCTGCTTCGCAGCGAACGGCTGGACATCCCGGGCAATCGCTTTCGCAAAGCGGGCCTGGGCAAGGATGTGACCGACAAGTTTTTGAGCGGCCTGCCCGGCATCCAGAAAGAAGGCTGTGACGGCCTGATCACCAGCGCGCGCTGGATCGTGCACCGGATGCCGGCGCACACCCGCACCGTATGTCTGGAGTTTTTTGGCAATGCCAGGGACGCCGTGCCCAGCATTGTCGAGATCAAAGACTTCATGTTCGCCGAAGCCAAGCGCAGCGGGGTGCTGCTGGCCGGACTGGAGCATCTCGATGATCGTTATCTGAAAGCGGTCGGCTACACCACCAAATCCAAACGCGGCGCCCAGGCGCAGCCAGGCTCGACCATCACCGTGCCCAAGATGGTGCTGTTTGGTGACATTGCCGGCGATGACGCTGACGCCGTAGCGCGGGCCACTTCGGAGGTCGTGCGCATTGCCAACTCGCGCAATGGCGAAGGTTTTGTCGCCATCAGCGCCGAGGCACGCAAAAAGTTCTGGCTTGATCGCAAACGCACGGCAGCAATTTCCAAACACACCAACGCCTTCAAGATCAACGAGGACGTGGTGATCCCGTTGCCCCGCATGGCCGAGTACACCGATGGCATCGAGCGCATCAACATCGAGCTGAGCTTGCACAACAAGCTGGCGCTGTGTGACGCGCTCAGCGATTACTTCAGCCAGGGTAGGCTGCCACTGGGTCGCCAGGGCGATGCCAGCGAAATTTCATCAGCCGAGTTGCTTGAAGACCGGGTCGCGCAGGCGCAAGCGCTGATTGCCCAAGTGCGTATCCTGTGGGCCAGTTGGCTGCGCGATGTCGAGCCCCTTTTTGCCCAACTGCAAGACCACTCCCTGCGCGCCAGCTGGAAGTCCCAGCTACGCCAGCCCTTGCAGCAGATCTTCAGCGGTGCGGCGTTTGAGCCCATCCTGAACGAGTGCACTGCGATCCACCAGCGTGTGCTCAAAGGGCGCGTCTGGGTCGCCTTGCACATGCACGCTGGCGACGGCAACGTACACACCAATATCCCGGTCAACAGCGATGACTATGACATGCTGCAAGCGGCCCACGGTGCGGTCAAACGCATCATGGTGCTGGCGCGAAGTCTGGACGGTGTGATCTCGGGCGAGCACGGCATCGGCATCACCAAGCTCGAATTCCTGAGCGACGCTGACCTGGCGCCGTTTACCGAGTACAAAGCCAGAATCGACCCGGAAGGCCGCTTCAACAAGGGTAAACTGCTACGAATTAGAGAGCTTCCAGCTGAATCTGGAAAAGCGCTGGAGGCCAGTTTTTCACTTAAATCCGATCTGACCAATGCCTACACCCCGAGCTTTGGCCTGATGGGGCATGAATCCCTGATCATGCAGCAAAGCGACATTGGTGCCATTGCCGACAGCATCAAGGACTGCCTGCGCTGCGGCAAATGCAAGCCCGTGTGCAGCACCCACGTGCCGCGCGCCAATCTGCTGTACAGCCCGCGCAACAAGATTCTGGCCACCTCTTTGCTGGTGGAAGCATTTTTGTACGAGGAACAAACTCGCCGCGGGGTGTCCATCAAACACTGGCAGGAGTTTGAAGACGTGGCCGACCATTGCACCGTATGCCACAAATGTCTGTCGCCCTGTCCGGTGAAGATCGATTTTGGCGATGTGTCGATGGCCATGCGCAACCTGTTGCGCAAAATGGGGCAAAAGAGCTTCCGCCCTGCCGGCGCGGCGGCCATGTTCCTGCTCAACGCCACCCGTCCCGAGACCATCCGAGTTGCGCGCGCCGTGATGGTCAACCTGGCCATTCGGGCGCAGCGGTTTGCCGTGGACTTGTTCCGCGTCGCGGGTCGAGCTCAAACCAAGTCACCGCCGGCCACGTTGGGTACAGCTCCCATGAAAGAGCAGATCATCCACTTCGTCAACAAGAAGCTGCCCGGTGGCCTGCCCAAACGCACCGCGCGCGCCTTACTGGACATTGAGGATAAAAACTACGTACCGATCATTCGCAACCCCAAAACCACCAGCGCCGAAACCGAGGCTGTGTTTTACTTTCCCGGTTGTGGTTCGGAACGCCTGTTCAGCCAGGTTGGCCTGGCCACCCAGGCCATGTTGTGGCACGCCGGTGTGCAAACCGTGCTGCCGCCGGGTTACCTGTGTTGCGGTTACCCGCAGCGCGGCGGCGGCGACTTTGACAAGGCCGAGAAGATCATCACCGACAACCGGGTGCTGTTCCACCGGGTGGCCAACACGCTGAATTACCTCGACATCAAGACCGTCGTGGTGAGCTGTGGTACCTGTTATGACCAGTTGCAGGGTTATAAGTTTGAGGACATTTTTGACGGCTGCCGCATCATCGACATCCACGAGTACCTGCTGGAGAAAGGCATCACCCTGGCCAATGCCGGAGCCTTCCTGTTCCACGACCCCTGTCACAGTCCGATGAAGTTGCAGGAGCCTCTCAAAACCGTCAAGGCCCTGCTGGGTCCTCAGGTGATTCAGTCAGACCGCTGCTGTGGTGAATCCGGCACGCTGGCGCTCAACCGGCCCGACATTTCGACCCAGGTGCGTTTCCGCAAGGAGGAAGAGATCCTCAAGGGCGAGGCCGCGTTGCGTGCGAACGGAGCGCTGGGTGCCAAAGACAATGTCAAGATACTGACCTCCTGCCCGGCCTGCCTGCAAGGCCTGAGCCGCTATGGCGACGACCTGCAAAACGGGCTGTTGCAGGCCGATTACATTGTGGTCGAAATGGCCAATCAGATCCTGGGCGCGCAGTGGCTGCCCAAATACGTGAAACTCGCCAATGACGGCGGCATTGAGCGGGTGCTGGTTTGATGCGCCCGGGACAACTTTTCATTGAATTCAGGAGACTATGCATGACAGCAAGCCAAACCACCACAGCGACCCCGGTCGACATCACCGTCCACGGTCAATCCCATATGCTGGAAATCAGCTTCAGTGACGGTGCCTCGTTTCGCATCCCTTTTGAACTGATGCGTGTGTGCTCACCGTCAGCCGAGGTGCAAGGCCACGGCCCGGGCCAGGAAACCCTGCAAACCGGCAAACGCCTGGTGGACATCAGCGCCATCGAGCCGGTGGGCAACTACGCCGTGCAACCCACCTTCTCGGACGGCCACAACACCGGCATTTTTACCTGGGACTATCTGTACTTTCTGGGCTCGCAGCAGAGCAAGCTGTGGCAGGACTATGAAGCACAACTCAAAGCCGCCGGTGTAGACCGCGATGCACCCATGGCCGACAAAACAGGCAGCAGTTGCGCCAGCCACTGAACCAGGACCGAGCATGAGCAGTACGCATTTTGGTTACCGCAGCGTCGACGAAAGCGAAAAAGCGCGCCACGTCAAAGGCGTGTTTGACTCGGTCGCGCCCAAGTACGACCTGATGAACGACCTGATGTCCATGGGCATGCACCGGATGTGGAAGGCCTACACCGTCACCGTGGCCAATCTGCACGAGGGTGATCGGGTGCTTGACATTGCCGGTGGCACCGGCGATCTGGCCATGGCCTTTGCCAAGAAAGTAGGCCGCAGTGGCTGCGTGGTGCATACCGACATCAACGAAGCCATGTTGCGCACCGGACGGGACCGCCTGGTGGACGCCGGTATCGTGCTGCCGACAGCGGTGTGTGATGCCGAAAAGCTGCCGTTTCCCGAGCACCACTTTGATCTGGTCAGTGTGGCGTTTGGCCTGCGCAACATGACGCACAAGGATGTGGCGCTGGCCGAGATGAATCGGGTCCTGAAGCCCGGTGGGCGACTGCTGGTGCTGGAGTTCTCCAAAGTGGCCAAGCCGCTGGAGAAAGCCTACGACTGGTACTCCTTCAAAGTCTTGCCCAAGCTGGGTGAGCTGGTGGCCAAAGATTCGGCCAGCTACCAGTATCTGGCCGAATCCATTCGTGTGCATCCCGGGCAGGAAGAACTCAAAACCCTGATGAAAGCTAATGGCTTTGGCCACGTGGATTATCACAATCTCAGCGCAGGTCTGGTAGCCTTGCACGTGGGAATCAAATGTTGATGGGCATCAACAGATCAATTGAGCCGTAACACTATTTTTTGGAGATGACATGAAACGTTGGTTGTGGTTGGTGACCATGAGTCTGGCGCTGTTTGCCGGTCAGGCAGAAGCGGCCAAGCGCTTTGGTGGGGGCAAGTCATTTGGGCAGCAGTCCAGCAACGTGACGCAGCGCCAGGCCACACCCGCTCCGGCTGCGCCGACGCAGGCTGGCAACAATGCGGCGGTCAAAAACCCGGCGGCACCGGCAGCGGCTGCGCCCAAACGGCCTTGGGGTGCCATGCTGGGTGGTCTGGCCGCCGGGCTGGGTCTGGCCTGGCTGGCCAGTTCCCTGGGGTTTGGCGAAGAGATGGCTCAGTTCATGATGTTTGCCTTGTTGGCTCTGGTCATCATGATGGCCGTGGGCTGGTTCATGCGCTCCCGCAAGTCACAACCCGCAGCACGCGCCTCGTCACCGTTTGCATTCCAGGGTGCGGGAACACCTGGCCAGGCCAGTGCACCGGCTAGTTACCGCCCGGAAAATGTGGGTAATGACGCTTCAGCGCGCCCGTGGGAGCGCAGTACGACAGCTTTTGACACCGCCAATATGTCCGGTGGCACCAGTGCTGGCTCGATGATCGGCTCCGGATTGACCGGTTCCCAAAGCTGGGGCATTCCGCCTGGTTTTGACACCGACGGTTTTCTCAAGTCGGCCAAAGCCAATTTTGTCTCGCTGCAAGCGGCCTGGGACAAAGCCGATATTCCGGCGTTGCGGGTGATGATGACCGACACCATGCTGAAAGAAATCCAGGTGCAGTTGGCCGAGCGAGAGGCACATACGGGCGGCCCGGTCAATTTGACCGACGTGGTGATGATCGAGGCGCACCCGCTGGGTATCGAAGACCTGGGTGATGACTACATGGCCAGCGTCGAGTTTTCCGGCATGATCCGCGAGGAGCCTTCGGCGGGTCCGAGCCCGTTCCGTGAAGTCTGGAACATGATCAAGCCGAAAAATGGCCGTAGCGGCTGGCTGGTTGCAGGGGTTCAGGCCCTGCAGTAAGTTCCATTACACAAATTCAGGGAATAATCGGGGGACTATGGCAACACAGTCCCCTTTTTCTTTGCTGGAAGACGCACTCCAGAAACTCCCGCTGCCCAAGCTGCAGCCCCCGGCCTGGGCGGTTGACGAGGTACAGCGACGTATCGTCCTGCTGCTCAACCATGTGCTGATGCAGGAGTCCGAAGCGACAGCACGACTCACGCGGCAAAGCGGGCGGGTCATCCTGGTGCAGTGGCGCTCGGTCAACTTCAAGCTGGTGGCCACCCCCGCCGGTTTGCTGGACATTGCCGAACCCAGCGCAAGCGCTGATCTGGTGCTCACTGTCACTGACGAGTCACCTCTGGTGCTGCTGCAAACCACCCTGCGGGGTGAAAAACCTGCGGTGCGCATCGAAGGTGACGTGCAACTGGCCGCCGAAGTCAGCTGGCTCACCGACCACGTGCGCTGGGACCTCGAAGAAGACCTGGCACGCCTGATCGGCGATGTACCGGCCCACACGCTGAGTCAGATGGTCAGCGGCCTGGTGGCTGGCGTGCGCCAGTTTGCTGCCAAGGCTGCCAGCCTGGTGCCTGGAAAATCCAGTTGATCGCCATCCGATGACCCGTCTTTTTCGCGGTGCCTTCATCGTCTGGGTGATGCTGCGCTATGGGCTTGACGAACTGGTTTTGACCAGCTTCAAAAAGCCCTGGCTGTTGCGCTTGGCACGCATTCTCAGCGTTGGCCGCAAGCTTGATGCGCCGCGAGGCCAACGTATTCGCCAGGCACTGGAGAGCCTGGGGCCTATCTTTGTCAAGTTCGGGCAGGTGCTGTCAACACGGCGTGACCTGCTTCCGGTCGACATTGCCGATGAACTCGCACTGTTGCAAGACCGGGTCCCTCCCTTTCCCAGTGAAGTGGCCATTGGCATCATCGAGAGCGCTTTCAAGAAGAAGGTCGACGACATTTTTGTCTCGTTTGAACGCCAGCCCATTGCCAGTGCTTCCATCGCCCAAGTGCATTTTGCCGTGCTCAAGGAGCGCAGCGGGCGCCAGCGCGACGTCGCAGTCAAGGTACTGCGCCCGGGCATGCTTGACGTGATCGATAAAGACCTGGGCCTGCTGCGCATGATGGCCGGCTGGGTGGAAAGTCTGTCCGACGACGGCAAACGCCTGAAGCCGCGTGAAGTGGTGGCTGAGTTCGACAAATACCTGCATGACGAGCTCGATCTGGTGCGTGAGGCTTCCAGCGCGGCGCAACTGCGCCGCAACATGGCGGATCTCAACATGGTGCTGATTCCCGAGATGTTCTGGGACTACTGCATGCCCGATGTGATGGTGATGGAGCGCATGAAAGGTGTGCCCATTAACCAGGTGGAGCGCTTGCGTGCCGCCGGGGTCGACATCCCCAAACTGGCACGCGATGGTGTCACCATTTTTTTCACCCAGGTGTTTCGCGACGGCTTTTTCCACGCCGACATGCACCCCGGCAACATCCAGGTGAGCCTGGACCCGGCCACCTTTGGCCGCTATATCTCGCTGGATTTTGGCATCGTTGGCACCCTGACCGAGACTGACAAAGAATACCTGGCGCAAAATTTCACGGCGTTCTTCCGCCGCGACTACAAGCGGGTGGCTGAATTGCACATCGAGTCGGGTTGGGTGCCCGCCAGCACCCGCGTCGACGAGCTTGAATCTGCGGTGCGCTCGGTCTGTGAGCCCTACTTCGACCGGCCGCTCAAGGAACTGTCGCTGGGCATGGTGCTGATGCGGCTGTTCCAGACCTCACGGCGCTTCCAGGTGGAGATCCAGCCCCAGTTGGTGTTGTTGCAAAAGACCTTGCTCAACATCGAAGGTCTGGGCCGCCAGCTCGACCCGGATCTTGATTTATGGCACACCGCCAAACCGTTTCTTGAGCAGTGGATGCTGAACCAGATTGGTCCGAAAAAGTTGATGGACGAGCTGCGCAACGAGGGACCGCGCTACGCCAAATTGCTGCCGGAACTGCCGCGGCTGTTATTTGACTTTTTGCACAACCATGCCCGTGGTCCTGGCAAAGAGACCTTGGCCTTGCTCGCCGAGCAGAAGAAGACCAACCGTTTGCTGTCTGCCATTTTGTACGGCGGTGTTGGCTTTGTGCTGGGGCTGGTGGCGATGCAGATTCTGGTTCGGGTCCGGCTGTTCTGAACCTGACCCCGCCCGGGGCAGCCCTTGCGCCAGGGCCACTTTATAATTCGCGGCTTTGCCGCCTCTACAACCCCTTCATCATCATGCCAATTTATGCCTACAAATGCGGGTCCTGCGGGTTTGCCAAGGACGTGTTGCAAAAGATCTCGGATGCGGTATTGACCGAATGCCCCGCTTGTGGACAAGCCAGTTTTACCAAACAACTGACCGCAGCCGGTTTTCAGCTCAAAGGTTCCGGCTGGTACGCCACTGACTTCAAGGGTGGCAGCAGCGCCGCGACGCCCGCGCCAGCGGCGGGCAGTGATACGGTCAGCGCGCCAGCCACCACCGAGGCACCGGCAGCCAAAGTCGACACGCCCGCAGCCGCAGCGGGCGGATGTGGCGGTGGCTGTGCCTGCCATGCCTGACGCTGCTTAGGACGACGCCGTGCCCATCAAGAAATATCTGCTCACCGGCCTGCTGGTCTGGCTACCGCTGGCCATCACGGTCTGGGTGCTGCTGTGGGTGATGGAGTTGCTCGACGGCATCTTCATGGCACTGGTGTCCATGATTCAGGCGGTGTCGCCCGGCTCCATCGCGGCGTCCTGGGAGCACGTCAAACATATCCCGGGCCTGGGTGTGCTGCTGGTTTTTGCCAGTTTGCTGATCACCGGTGCGCTGGTTTCCAATGTCGCCGGCCGTTGGTGGCTCAACCATTGGCATAACCTGCTGGCCAAGATCCCGGTATTCAAGTCGATTTACAACAGCGTCAAGAAAGTATCCGACACGCTGTTCTCCAGCAACGGCAATGCGTTTCGCACCGCCTTGCTGGTGCAGTATCCGCGCGCCGGGTCCTGGACCATTGCGTTCCAGACCGGTACACCGGTGGGTGAGGTGGGCCAACACCTGGGCAACGACCTTGTCAGCGTCTATGTGCCCACCACACCCAACCCGACCAGCGGTTTTTTTCTGATGCTGCCACGCGCTGACGTGATCGAACTCAAGATGAGTGTCGATGAAGCGCTGACCTATGTGATTTCAATGGGTTCGGTTGCACCCACAGGTGCCCCGGCCAGCAAAACCGATTAGTTTTTTTGTCAACCCGTCACCCCTTTGGGTGAGCCCTGAAAGCTGTGTATGGCCATGCGTTCTCATTATTGCGGTCTGGTGACCGAAGCCCTGTTGGGTCAAACTGTTTCTCTGTGCGGCTGGGTCAATCGCCGACGCGACCATGGTGGCGTGATCTTTGTCGATGTGCGCGACCGCGAGGGTTATGTGCAGGTGGTGTGCGACCCCGACCGCCCCGAGATGTTTGGTGTCGCCGAAGACCTGCGCAATGAATTTTGCATCCAGGTGAAGGGATTGGTCCGTGCACGCCCCAGTGGCACCACCAACGACAAGCTCAAGAGCGGCCAGATCGAGGTGCTGTGCCACGAACTCAAGGTGCTCAACCCCTCGGTCACACCGCCCTTCCAGCTTGACGAAGAAAACCTAAGCGAGACAACCCGCCTGACGCACCGGGTGCTCGACCTGCGCCGCCCCTACATGCAAAACAACCTGATGCTGCGCTACCGCGTGGCGATGGAAGTGCGCAAGTTTCTCGACGCCAACGGCTTTGTCGACATCGAAACCCCCATGCTCACCAAGAGCACGCCGGAGGGTGCGCGCGACTACCTGGTACCCAGCCGCGTGCACGACGGCATGTTTTTCGCGCTGCCACAAAGCCCGCAATTGTTCAAGCAGCTGCTGATGGTGGCCGGATTTGACCGCTACTACCAGATCACCAAATGTTTTCGTGACGAAGACCTGCGCGCCGATCGCCAGCCCGAATTCACGCAGATCGATATTGAAACCTCTTTTCTCGAAGAGGAAGACATCCGCGCCCTGTTCCAGGGCATGATCAAGACGGTGTTCAAAGCCACGATCAACGTCGATCTGGGCGAGTTCCCGGTGATGAGCTACCAGGAGGCCGCCTTGCGCTTTGGCTCCGACAAGCCCGACCTGCGCGTCAAGCTCGAGTTCACCGAACTCACCGACCTGATGGGCGACGTGGACTTCAAGGTGTTCTCCGGTGCGGCCAACATGAAGGGCGGCCGCGTGGTCGCCTTGCGTGTGCCCGGTGGCGCGCGCGAGGGGGTTGGCCTGTCGCGCGGCGAGATCGACAGTTACGGCGAGTTTGTGAAGATTTACGGTGCCAAGGGCCTGGCCTGGATCAAGGTCAACGACCTGGCCAAAGGACGCGACGGCTTGCAAAGCCCGATCGTCAAGAACCTGCACGACCGCGCCATTGCCGAGGTGCTGCAACGCAGCGGCGCGCAAGACGGCGACCTGCTGTTTTTTGGCGCCGACAAGGAAAAGATCGTCAACGACGCCATTGGCGCACTACGCATCAAGATTGGCCACAGCGAGTTTGGCAAGAAAAACGGACTGTTCGAGGACCGTTGGGCGCCCTTGTGGGTGGTCGATTTCCCGATGTTCGAGTACGACGACGACTCTGACCGCTGGATGGCGGTGCACCACCCGTTCACAGCACCCAAGGACGGCCATGAGGACCTGATGGTGACGGACCCGGGCAAGTGCATCTCCAAGGGCTACGACATGGTGCTCAACGGTTGGGAAATGGGCGGCGGCTCGGTGCGTATCCACCGCGCCGATGTACAGCAAAAAGTGTTTGATGCGCTCAAGATCACGCCGGAAGAGGCCCAGCTCAAGTTCGGCTTCCTGCTTGATGCGCTGCAATACGGTGCTCCGCCGCACGGTGGTCTGGCGTTCGGCCTGGACCGCATCGTCACCATGATGACTGGGGCCGAGTCGATCCGCGACGTGATCGCCTTCCCGAAAACCCAGCGCGCGCAGTGCCTGTTGACCCAGGCACCCAGCCCGGTCGACGAAAAGCAATTGCGCGAGTTGCACATCCGGCTGCGCAATGTGGATGCGGCCAAGGCTTCATGATCATGGCCATTGCGGGTGTGTGTGACTGACCTCCCAACCGGGGCGCTTATGGCGCCCTTTTGCTTGGTAGCGAGCCGTGCCTGAGTCAATGCCTGTCTACAAGATCCCGCAGTCCGTGCTGGTCGTCATTCACAGCGCTGCGCGGGAGGTCCTGCTGATTCGGCGCGCGGACGCACCGGAATACTGGCAGTCGGTGACCGGCAGCAAGGACGACCCGCAGGAGACTTTTGCCCAGACCGCGCAGCGCGAAGTACTCGAAGAGACCGGCATCGATTGCCGACCTGGCGCGCCTCTGGCCAGCCAGCTTGTTGACTGGCAACTGGAGAACATTTATGAGATTTACCCCCACTGGCGCTGGCGTTACGCGCCTGGTGTGCTATTTAATACAGAGCGGGTTTTTAGTCTGCAGGTGCCGCGCGACATCGGCGTGTGTCTGAGTCCGCGCGAACACACCGACTACTGCTGGCTGCCCTGGACCGCGGCCGCCGACCGCTGTTACTCCCCTTCCAACGCAGAAGCATGCCTGCTGCTGCCACGATTTATTAAGCCTGGTGATCTGGAATGACACGGATCCGCGTCGCCACCTACAACATCCACAAAGGTGTGCAGGGCCTGGGGCCAGCGCGCCGACTGGAGATTCACAACCTGGCCCACGCCATTGGCACCCTGGATGTCGACGTGGTGTGCCTGCAGGAGGTGCGCCAGCACAACCGGCGTGAGGCCAAGCACTTTCCACTTTGGCCGCAGGAGGGACAGGCCGAAGTGCTGACACCACCGGGTTTCGAGGCGGTGTATCGCACCAACGCCGTGACGCGCCATGGAGAACATGGCAATGCACTGCTGTCGCGCTGGCCCATTCTGTCCAGTCAACACGAGGATATGTCAGACCACCGACTGGAACAACGCGGCCTGCTGCATGTCGAGTTGTTGATTCACGGACTGCCCGTTCACGTGCTGGTGGTGCACCTGGGGCTGATCCGCGCCAGCCGGGTGCGGCAACTGGCCCAACTGGTGAACTTTGTGCAGCGCGAAATCCCTGCCACAGCACCGGTGCTGGTGGCGGGCGATTTCAATGACTGGAGTGCGCTGGTCCCCAACAGTTTCTCCACCATCGGTTTGCACGCCTGGTCCGGAAAACCGGTGCCCACCTTTCCATCGCGTCTGCCATTGGCTCAACTCGATCATGTCTTTGCACGCGGCCTGCAAGTGCTTGACGTGTCGGTGCCGCGCGGACGACTGTGGTGGCGGATGTCGGATCACCTGCCGCTGATTGCAGAATTCCGCATGACAACGCAGTCCGCCCGGTGAGTGCCATGCAAGCCGACCATGAGTTGCTGCTGTTACGCGGAGCTGCCGAGTATTTTGCGTCGCTGATCGCTGCCATCGACACCGCGCTGCACGAAGTACGGCTGGAAACCTATATTTTTCACCTGGAGAAAGCGGCCGAACCGGTCGGCGGCGCCCTCATTCGTGCGGCGCAACGCGGTGTCGCCGTCACACTGGTGGTCGACGGCGTCGGCACGCCCAACCTGCCCGCTGACTGGCAGGCACGCTTCAAGGCCGCCGGGGTGCATTGGCACATTTACGCCCCGCTGGGACGTTTGGGCTTGCTGGTGCCCAGCCGTTGGCGGCGATTGCATCGCAAGTTGTGTGTGATCGATGGTCAGGTGGTGTTTTGCGGTGGTATCAACTTGCAAGACGACTGGTTTGACCTCAATCATGGCCCCTTGACAGCACCACGCTTTGATTTTGCGGTGCGCGTATCGGGCCCGCTGGTGCGCGACGCGCACGCCGCCATGACCCAGTTCTGGTGGCGGCTGCAGGCGGTCGAAAGCGCCCGGCAGGTGCACTGGCTGCAGGCCTGGCAGTCGTTGCAAAAAGCGACAGCAGCGGCAACAGAGGCTCACCGAGTGCCGGCCGCGACCGGCCAGGCCCGCGCCGGCCTGGTTCTGCGTGACAACCTGCTCAACCGCAGCCGCATCGAACGTGCCTATCGGCTGGCACTGGGAGCAGCACGGCAGGACATCATCCTGGCCAACGCCTACTTCCTGCCAGGGCGCAAGATCCGTCGCGCACTGATCCATGCGGCCCAACGTGGTGTGAGGGTCAGGCTGTTGTTGCAGGGACGCTATGAGTATTTCATGCAATACCATGCCGCCCACGCCCTGTATGGCGGACTACTCGAAGCGGGTGTCGAGATCTATGAGTACACCGTCAGTTTTCTTCACGCCAAGGTGGCCGTCATCGACGGACAATGGGCGACGGTAGGCTCATCCAACATGGACCCCTTGAGCCTGTTGCTGGCGCGTGAAGCCAACGTGGTGGTGCATGATGCCAATTTTGCAGGCCAGTTGCGCCATGAACTGGAGCAGGCCATCCAGCATGGTGCGCGCTCACTTGACTTGCAGCAACACCGGCAGCGATCATGGCGGCAGAAACTGCTCGATCGCAGCGCACTGCTGCTGATGCGCCTGCTGCTGTTTGTCAATGGCAAGCGATACTGAATTTATAGCTATTAGTGCTTCATTTATAAGGGCTGGATGCCAATAACCCTACTCATGAAACACTGGTACGATGGACCATTCACTTCTTTACAGCAACACCAACCATGAATCCAAGTGACTCTGACGCAGGGGTACCGGTCTCGGTAAAAATCCGCGAACGTATTCTGTCCGCCCGCAAGCGCTTCAACGCCAACGACAACATCGCCGAATTTATCCAGCCCGGGGAACTGGAACTGCTGCTCGATGAGGTCGAATCCAAAATGAAAGGTGTGCTCAGCAGTCTGGTGATCGACACCGACAACGACCACAACACCGATGAGACGGCCCGACGGGTCGCCAAGATGTACCTCAAGGAAGTGTTTCAGGGGCGGTATGTCAAGGCCCCTGCCATCACCGAGTTCCCTAACGCCGAACACCTGAACGAGCTGATGATCGTCGGCCCGATCACCGTGCGCAGTGCCTGCAGCCATCACTTTTGCCCGATCCTTGGCAAGATCTGGATCGGTGTGCTTCCCAACGAACACACCAACGTGATTGGTCTGTCCAAATACGCCCGACTGGCCGAATGGGTCATGGGTCGCCCGCAAATCCAGGAAGAGGCGGTGGTGCAACTGGCTGATCTGATCCAGCGCAAGACCCAGCCGGATGGCCTGGCAATCGTCATGGAAGCCAGCCACTTCTGCATGAGCTGGCGCGGTGTCAAGGACATGGACAGCAAAATGATCAACTCGGTGATGCGCGGCAGCTTCCTCAAGGACGCCAACTTGCGCCGCGAATTTTTGTCACTCATTCCCCAGAAAGGTTAATCATGTTGGTACGTTTGTTGTATGCCAGCCGCGCGGTCGACCCCAGCACCGACGCCATCGAAGGCATTCTTCACGAATGCCGCAGCCGCAACCCCAACAGTGGCGTCACCGGTGTGCTGTGTTATGGCGGTGGCATTTTTCTGCAGGCCATTGAAGGCGGGCGCATGGTCATCAGCGAGCTGTACAACCAGATCCAGCGCGACAAACGCCACAAAGATGTGGTGTTGCTGCACTATGAAGAGATCTCGGAGCGCCGCTTCGGCGGCTGGACCATGGGCGAGGTCAACATGAACCGCATCAATGCGTCCATCTTGCTCAAGTACGCCGAGAAGCCCGAGCTTGACCCTTATTCGGTCTCGGGCAAAGTGTCTTTGGCCTTGCTGGAAGAACTGATGGCCACGGCTTCGGTCATCGGGCGGGCCTAAAAGCCCCAACCGTGGCGCCACCGACCCGGGTCGTGGGCTGTGATTTTTCCAGTGCACCCACCCCCAAGAAACCCATCGTCTTCGCCATTGGCGCCTTGTCGGGCGAATGTGTTTCGCTCTGCGGCTTTGTGGAATGCAGGTCTTTGCCGGAATTTTCGGCGTGGCTGGCTGAACCGTCGCCATGGGTCGGCGCCTTTGATCTGCCCTTCGGACTGCCACGCGAACTGGTTCAGTCACTGGGATGGCCGCTCGACTGGCGCGCCTGCATGAGCCATTACGCCGAGCTCAGTCGCGCCGAGATTCGCCAGACCTTCGCCAGCTTTTGTGCCCGACGACCCGCTGGTGGCAAGTTTGCCCACCGCGCTACCGACCGTCCCGCCGCTTCAAGCCCCAGCATGAAATGGGTCAATCCGCCGGTTGCCTTCATGTTGCATGCCGGTGTTCCCCGCCTGCTGGCCGCCGGCATCACCCTGCCCGGACTCGATCCGGGTGCCAGCAGCAACCGAAATGCTGACGGACAGGCGCAGCGTATCGCGCTGGAGGGATACCCCGCTTTGCTGGCGCGCGAGTTGCTGGGGCGACGCAGTTACAAAAGTGACGATCCAGGCCGGCAAAATGCAGAGCGCCTGATCGCCCGCAAGGACCTGATCAACGCTCTGGAACAGGCCAGGACCCGCCTCGGCCTGCGGCTCAAGCTCAGCAACCCTCAGCGTGATCAACTGGCCGATGATGCCAAAGGCGACCGACTCGACGCCGTCTTGTGCCTGATGCAGGCGGCGTGGGCACAAAGGCAATTTGAACGGGGTGACAAAGCGTACGGCTTGCCACCTGACATGGACCCGCTTGAAGGCTGGATTGTCAGCGCTTGACCGTCCTCATGCCTCCTTCGGAGCATGAACTCAGCCAGGTTTGCTGATCAGCGTCTCTTCGAGCTTGCCGGCCAGCTGTGAAATGGCCAGTGACGCCGGGCATCCCGGCACCGACTGCAACAGCAGTTGCCGACGCATCACCGCCTGCCGCACCGATGGATCGGCCGGAATATCTCCCATGTGCACCAGGCGCACTTTGTCGCCCGGTTTGGACACCACAAACCGGTCCAGCACCTGCTGCAGTTGGGTGGTGATGGCCCGCCCGTCGCCCATGCGCGCGGTCTGGTTCACCACCATGCGGATCACGCGGCGCTGCTGCTCGCCCACCAACACCTTGATGGTGGCGTAGGCATCGGTCAGCGAGGTTGGCTCCGGCGTCGCCACCACCAGCACCTCGGACGCCAGCGAGACGGCAAACAGCACCACGTCGGAAATCCCGGCACCGGTGTCGAGCAGCACGATGTCGTAATACGGCAGCAGCCCGGTCATGATCTGCAAAAAGTCATTGCGCACATTGGGTGTCAGACGCGAGTATTCGACCATGCCGGAACCCGCCAGCAGCACCGAAAACCCCCCCGGTGCACGCACAATGGCCTCTTCGAGCTTGGCTTTGCCGGTAAACACGTCATGCAGGGTGACCTTGGGATAGAGGTTCAGCACCACATCCAGATTGGCCAGACCCAAGTCCGCATCCAGCACCAACACCTTGTGTCCCCGTTTGGCCAGAGCCGCCGCCAGGTTGGCCGACACAAAGGTCTTGCCCACGCCCCCTTTGCCACTGGTGACAGCCAGAACTTTGCCCAGCGGTCCCATCTGTGCCGCACTGGCCTCTTTTTCTGCCGCCACAAAAGTACTCGGGTCACTCATTTGTCATCACTTTGTTCATTGCACCGACCGATGGGCCACGCCGCCATCACTGCCCATGTTGTCGATCCAGGCCGGGTCACTCATGGACAGAGGGCCAAACAGCAGACTCTTCTCCTCAGCGCTGACGGCAAGGATCGGCTGCATCTCGATACAGACCCGGTTGCGCCCTTCAGACTTGGCCCGATAGAGTTCGATATCGGCACGGTCGATCCACAACTCCGGCGACGACCGCACCCAGCGCGGTGCGTAGGCGCCGCCAATGCTGATCGTGACCTTCAGGCTGACACCATATGCCACCGTCACGGTCAAGGCGCTGACCGCCTCGCGAATCCGTTCGGCCACCTGATGGCCGAACAAACCCTGGCAACTGGGCAGGATGATGACAAACTCCTCACCGCCAAAACGGGCCACCGTGTCCATCGGGCGTACGCAGCCGGCCAGGGTTTTGGCGACCGCCTGCAACACGGCATCACCGGCGGGATGCCCATAGCTGTCGTTGACCTTCTTGAAATGGTCAATGTCGAGCATCAACAGCAGCGCAGGCTCGCCAGAGCGCGCCACCACCTCGATTTCACGGCTCAATATGGTCTGGAAATACCGCCGGTTCGACAAGCCGGTCAGCGGGTCGCGCAAGGACAGCTCGCACAGCTTGTCCACAACGGCTTGCAGATAAGCCACGGCATCCGCTTGCGGTGCAGGCAAGTCCTGATGGGCGTGCTCAAGCAAAGCAAGCGCGTCTCCCAGACGCAACTGGCTCATCTCAACCGCAGAAGAAGCTGGAGGGGTCTTCAAGACAGGCAATGATCATCAAAATTCGAGTCTAACAGGTTCACTTTTGCCCCGATACTCGGAATAAGGCCCATGCCGTCGTGCATACCGGTCGTTTCAACAGAACCCGATGTACGCTGTGACTGAAAGCACAACACAACGCCGCTGGCGCTACCGTTTTTGCGCCCTTCTGGTGGGCGCCTTGTGCGCATTGAGCACATCCGCCAGCGCCCGCCAATTTGCCGCCCGCGCCACCGCAGTACCAGACGGTGACACACTGTGGGTTCAACCCGAGGCGGGTGGTGCCCCGCAAAAATTGCGCCTGCAGGGCATTGATGCACCCGAGATCTGCCAAGTCGGTGGCGATGCGGCACGCCACGCCTTGCAGCAACTGGTCGTCAATACCACCCTCCACATCGAAGTGCGTCATGTGGATGACTACGGGCGCGGCCTGGCGCGTATCCGCGTCACCGGGCAGGACCTGGGCGCAGTATTGGTGAGCAAGGGCCACGCCTGGTCTTACCGCTGGCGTCGCAGCCCCGGACCCTACGCGACTCAGGAGCGACTGGCGCGGCAGGCCGGTCTGGGCCTGTTTGCACACCCCACGCCGGAAAATCCGGCCGACTTCCGCAAGCGCCACGGCAGTTGCCACCCGCCGCGTTGATCCGCGTCACACCCTAAGTTCTGGACCCACACACTGAACAATCGGCACGACGACCTACTTTGAGTTCCGTCATTTCCATGCTGCGACCGTCGATCATCATCAGCCGACCCGTCAGGGAGCGTCCGGCCTGGCTCAGCAGCTTGAGTGTTTCCGCTGCCTGAATGGAGCCCACCAAGCCGACCAGTGGCGCAAACACGCCCATCGTGGCGCAAAGGGTTTCCTCAAAACTTGCCTCCTGCGGGAACACGCAGGCATAGCAGGGCGACAGTTCGTCACGCGGGTCGTAGACCGCAAGCTGCCCGTCAAAACGCACCGCCGCACCTGACACCAACGGTACCCGATGGCGCACACAGGCCGCGTTGATGGCATGACGCGTCTTGAAATTGTCACAGCAATCGACCACCACATCGGCCTGCGCCACCAGCGTGTGCAGCAAAGCCGCATCAGCGCGCGCCTGCACCGGATTGACACGCACGCCGCAGTTCAGTTCGGCAATGGCACGCTGGATCGACAACACCTTGGGCATCCCGACCCGCGCCTCGGTATGGGCAACCTGACGCTGCAGGTTGGTCAGGTCGACCGTGTCGTCGTCGACCACGGTGATATGGCCGACCCCGGCCGAGCCCAGATACAAGGCCACCGGAGACCCCAGTCCGCCCGCCCCCACCATCAGGACACGACCATCCAGAATGCGCTGCTGCCCCTCGATACCCAACTCGTTGAGCAGAATGTGCCGCGAATATCGCAGCAGATCGGCGTCTTCCATTGGCTGTGGGGCGCTAGTTTTCTTTCTTCTCTTCTTCGCGCTCCACCAGGGTCTTGCTGACCAGAACCGGCATACCTTTAAGCTGGTTCAAGGCCTGCGTCAGCTGGAAGTCCTTGTCGGAGCCAAATTCAGGGGCACGCCGCTCGGCAGCGGGCTTCTTCAGTTCTTCTTCCAGTTTCTTGCGCGCTTCTTCACGCGCCTTTTCGCGCGCTTCGTCCTTCACTTCGACGCCCTGGCCACTGTTGAGGTGTTTCTGCAAATCGGCCTCACGCGTGCGCAAGGCGGCAAACAGGTTGCCCTCCTCGCTTTCGTCAATCATCACGTCGGGCACGATCCCCTTGGCCTGGATCGACTTGCCGCTGGGCGTGTAATAGCGGCTGGTGGTGAGTTTGAGCGCCGCACTGGGGCAGTTGTCCATGCGAAACGCCGAATCCAGACACACCGCCGTCTGCACCGAACCCTTGCCAAAGGTCTGGCTTCCCAGCAACTTGGCACGCTGGTGATCTTGCAGTGCCCCGGCCACAATTTCGCTGGCCGACGCGGAACCTTCATTGACCAGCACCACCAAAGGCACTTTGCGCAAGGCCTCACGGGTCATGTCATCGAGTTGCGCCAAGGGATCGGCACCGCGCCGGGCATAAAAACGCGGTGAAGCCTTGTAGGTGAACTTGCTCTCTGGCAGTTGGCCGTTGGCCGACACCACCGTCACGTCCTGCGGCAAAAAGGCCGCCGACAGGGCCACGGCGGCATCCAGATAACCACCCGGGTCATTGCGCAAATCCAGCACCAAACCTTTCAGCTTGGGCTCCTGCTTGTAGATCTCTTGCACCTTGCGCGCAAAGTCGGCCACCGTGCGCTCCTGGAACTGGCTGACGCGAATCCAGGCATAGCCTGGCTCGATCACTTTGCTGCGCACCGACTGGGTACGTATTTCTTCGCGAATGATGGTCACCGGAAAAGTGCGGTTCTCGTCCTTGCGAAAGATGCTCAACACGACCTTGGTATTGGGCTCACCGCGCATCCGTTTCACACCCTCATTCAGCGTGAGTCCCTTGACCGGCGTTTCGTCAATCTTGACGATCAGGTCATTGGGCTTGAGTCCGGCGCGAAAAGCCGGCGAACCCTCAATCGGTGACACCACCTTGATCAGGCCGTCTTCCTGGGAAATCTCGATGCCGACACCGACAAATTTGCCGGTGGTGCCCTCGTTGAAATCTTTCAGCGCTTTTTTATCCAGATAGACCGAATGCGGATCCAGCCCTGCCACCATGCCGGCAATCGCGTCGGTGATGAGCTTCTTCTCGTCCACCGGCTCCACATAGTTGCTTTTGACCATGCCAAAGACAGCGGCGAGTTGCTGCAACTCCTCCAGCGGCAAAGGTGCCAGTGTGCCGCGCGCCACGGTTTGCAGCGACACCGTGGTCATGGCCCCTGCCAGTACACCGATCGAAATCCAGCCAGTAATCTTCAGTTTTTGACCCATATTGCTTCCAGAACGTGCCAACAACGCCAAAACGGCGCCTACCTGTGAGCCAATTGGAGCCCGCGCCGACCAGAGGGTTCCGTAAACAATTGTAAATTGCTCAGTGATTGCCCCGCGCCGGGTTGGCCGCTGCTTGGGCCGCCCGCGGATGGTAATGCCGGATCACGTTGAGCGCAGTGTCAAGCGCATCAACCAGCACCCTGCCATGGGGAATGTTCCGGCCCACGATCGCGTGTTCGAAATGTGGTCAAGGCCCGGGCCACGGCACGGATCGCGTGGCCGTTTGGCGCACTTGAGCACCTTGGCATGGGCCACCGCCATCAGGGTTACAAGTTTCTTCAAGGTATTCCCGCTTGCGCCGCCTGGCAAAGCGCGGGCATTCTAAAATGCGGCCCTGTCCCATGCCCCTGAACCGAAGGATTACCAAGTGCAATTTTTTCTCGATAACTGGATGCTGATCGCCGTCGCCCTGTCGGCGGGTGGCATGTTGTTGTGGCCGGCCTTGAGTGGAGGCGGCCCCGGCGCGCTCACCGCCGATGGCGCTGTCCAGCTGATCAACCGCGAAAAAGCGGTGGTCATTGATGTCTGCGAAACGGCTGAATACGCCAACGGGCACGTGGTCGGTGCCAAGAACATCCCCTTGGGCCAGCTGGAAACACGGCTGACCACCGTGGTCAAAAACAAGGCCACCCCGCTGATCATGGTCTGCTACTCGGGTGCTCGCAGCAATCGGGCGGTGTCGATCGCCAAAAAACTCGGGTTTGAAAAAGCCCTGTCACTCTCGGGTGGCATCAACGCCTGGCGTGCTGCCAACCTGCCGGTCGAAAAAGCCTGATTTCAAGAAAGTCCCTGTCGCATGTCACCCGTCAAGATGTACACCACCGCGGTCTGCCCCTATTGCATCCGCGCCAAACAACTCCTCAAGGCACGCGGTGTCCTGCAGATCGAAGAGATCCGCATCGACCTGCAACCCGAACAGCTCGCCACCATGATGAGCATCACCGGTCGTCGCACGGTGCCGCAAATTTTCATTGGCGACACCCATGTCGGCGGTTGCGATGACCTGATCGCGCTCGACGGGCGTGGTGGCCTGATGCCGCTGCTGTCTGCGGCCTGAGATAATCCGTCGCTGTCTGACTGGGCCCGGTGTGCTTCTTGCGCCGGGTCTGCTATTTTTAACTGAAAGAACTTCATGTCCGAGACCCCAGATCCCGTTTTCCAGATTCAGCGCGTTTACCTCAAGGAGGCATCGCTGGAGCAACCCAATTCACCTGCGATCCTGCTGGAGCCGGAACAGCCCACGGTGGACATCCAGCTCGGTGTGAACGCCAGCGCTGTCGCCGACGGCATTTACGAAGTGTCCGTCACCGCCACGGTGCAAACCAAGGTCAAGGACAAGACCGTGTTTCTGGTCGAAGCCACACAAGCCGGCATTTTTGAAGTGCGCAACCTGCCGCAGGAACAGATGGGTCCGATCATGGGCATCGCCTGCCCACAAATCGTCTACCCCTACCTGCGCGGCAACGTGGCTGACCTGGTGCAGCGCGCCGGCTTCCCGCCAGTGCACCTGTCCGAGATCAACTTTCAGGCCATGTACGAGCAGCAAAATGCCGCCCAAGCGGCTCAGGTTGAGCAGGCAGGCAGCAACCTCACCCAGTAAACGGCATGGTGCTGGGTGCCCCGCCCCGGTGATTCTTGCGTAAACAACCATGAAGATCGTGGTCATCGGCGCAGGTGCCTGGGGTACCGGGCTGGCGCTGAGTGCGGCCAACAACGTGGCCGCACAACATCAGGTGGTGTTGTGGACGCGCAGCCCGGCCCACGCGCAGGCGCTGCAGGCGCAGCATGAAAACCAGCGTTACCTGCCCGGGCTGGCTCTCCCGCCGTCGCTGACCATCAGCGCAGTGCCGCTGAGCCAGATGCTCCAGCAGCACCCGGATGCGCAATTGCTGCTGGTGGCAACCCCGATGGCCGCGCTGCGTGACAGTCTCACGGCCCTGCACACGTGCGGGCTGCCACTGGCCTGGGTTTGCAAGGGATTTGAACCCGCCAAATCTGAGACTTTTGGCCTCCTAGCGCATGAAATACAAGCTCAGATAGCTCCTTATTTGGAAGCAGGCGTTCTCAGTGGTCCGAGTTTCGCGCAAGAGGTTGCGGGTGGACAGCCGGCCGCGCTGGTGGCGGCCAGCACCCATGCGCGGGTGCGGCTGGCCCTGGTTGAAGCATTTCACAGCCCGAGCCTGCGGGTGTACACCAGTGATGACGTCACCGGTGTCGAGGTGGGTGGGGCGGTCAAGAACGTGCTGGCCATTGCGACCGGTTTGTGCGACGGCCTGGCGCTGGGACTCAACGCCCGTGCGGCGCTGATCACCCGTGGCCTGGCTGAAATGACCCGTTTGGGAATGGCGCTGGGCGCACGTGCCGACACCTTCATGGGCCTGAGTGGACTCGGTGATCTGGTGCTGACCGCCACCGGAGATCTTTCGCGCAATCGCCAGGTCGGGCTGGCGCTGGCCCGTGGCAGCAACTTGCAGCAGGCCACCGCAGCACTTGGACATGTGGCCGAAGGGGTTTACAGTGCACGTACCGTGGTACAGCGCGCCGCCTACCTGGGCGTTGACATGCCCATCGCGCAAGCCGTGCTGGCTTTGCTGGACGGACAGGCGACGCCCCGACAGGCGGTGCTGCAGTTGATGGGGCGAGAACCCACGATCGAGCGTGCTGGCAGTGCGTAAGCGTATCAATACAGGAGATAACCATGACTGTTGAATCCATTTTTTCACCCTCCGCCGTGGCCGAACTGGCGCGTCTTGACGTGGCCCGTGCGCTGGCTGAAGACGTCGGTGCAGCCGACCTGACGGCCGGGCTGGTCGATCCTGACCGGCGCGCCCGCGCCACCGTGGTGGCCCGCGAGCCTGCCGTGATCTGCGGCACACCCTGGGTACAGGAAGCCTTCTTGCAGGTTGACCCGCGTGCAGAGCTGACCTGGCGCATCCCCGAAGGACAGCATTGCGGGGCCGACCAGACCGTGCTCGAAGTACGCGGACAGGCCCGCGGCCTGTTGACGGCTGAACGCACCGCGCTGAATTTCCTGCAACTGCTCAGCGCCGTGGCCACCAAGACCCACACCTTTGTCCAGGCCATCCGCGAAGTGCCGGGGGTGCGCGCCGGCATTGTCGACACACGCAAGACTCTGCCCGGCTTGCGACTGGCACAAAAGTACGCGGTACGCACTGGCGGTGGCGTCAACCATCGGCTGGGCTTGTACGACGCCGTGCTGATCAAGGAGAACCACATTGCTGCTGCCGGCGGGGTCACGCAGGTATTGCAACGGGCCGCCGAGGTGGCACCGCAGGCCAGTTTTGTGCAGATCGAAGTCGAAACGCTCGATCAACTGCGTGAAGCACTGGCCGCGGGGGCCAACATGATCCTGCTCGACAACATGGGCTTGTCGCAATTGCATGAGGCGGTGCACATCACCGCCGGGCGCGCATTGCTCGAGGTCTCGGGTGGTGTCAACCTCTCCAGCGTCTGTGCCATCGCCTCGACCGGCGTGGACCGCATCTCGATCGGGGCACTGACCAAAAACGTCAAGGCCATCGACTTTTCCATGCGCTTTGTCAACGAGCTGCAGTAAGCGCCCACCGCCCCCAGTACCCCAAGGACAGGAGTTGACATGACCCAACCCGCGCCGGCCCGCAAAGCCGTGGACTACGAGCAACCCGCCAGCGGATCCGTGTGCGCCACCAAGCACGCCTGGGCCCGGGTGCCGGTGGAGCCCTCAGCCGTCGAACGTGCCGCGTTGAAAGACCGTATACGGCACTTGCTCAGGCAACACAACGCGGTGATGGTGTCGCACTACTATGTCCACCCCGACCTGCAGGACCTGGCCGAGGAAACCGGTGGTCTGGTCAGTGACTCGCTTGAAATGGCGCGTTTTGGTCGTGATCACCCTGCCACCACCCTGGTGGTCTCGGGGGTGCGTTTCATGGGTGAGACGTCCAAGATCCTGTCGCCGCACAAACGCGTGCTGATGCCCGATCTGGACGCCAACTGCTCGCTCGACCTGGGCTGCCCACACGACGAATTCAGTGCCTTTTGCGACGCCCATCCCGAGCGCACGGTCGTGGTGTACGCCAACACCAGTGCCGCCGTCAAGGCGCGTGCCGACTGGCTGGTCACGTCCAGCTGTGCACTGGACGTGGTACGCGCGCTCAAGGACAAGGGCCACAAGATCCTGTGGGCACCCGACCGGCATCTGGGCGGCTATATCCAGCGCGAAACCGGTGCTGACATGGTGATGTGGGGTGGCTCATGCATCGTGCATGATGAATTCAAGGCCTATGAACTTGAAGCCCTGATCCGCGAGCACCCTGGCGCCAAAGTGCTGGTTCACCCCGAGTCACCCGAGGCCGTGGTGGCATTGGCCGATGCGGTGGGTTCCACCTCGGGCATTCTGAAAGCCGCGCACGAAATGCCGGCCAAGGTCTTCATCGTCGCCACGGACAACGGCATGATGCACAAGCTGCGCACCCTCAACCCGGGCAAACTGTTCCTGGAAGCCCCCACCGCCGGCAACAGCGCCACTTGCAAAAGCTGTGCCCATTGCCCCTGGATGGCCATGAACGGCCTGGCCGACGTGGCGCGGGTGCTCGAAAGCGGTGCCGGAGAGATTCACGTCGAGCCGGCCATCATCCCGCGCGCGCGCCTGCCCATTGACCGGATGCTGGCGTTCACCGCTGCCCTCAAGCAGGGGCATGACGCGGGCAGCCTGGTGCCTCTGATTGGTGCTGCCTAAGCGGTTGTCACTCTTTCATTGACGCGGGCGGGTACGCCAGCGAACAGACCCCTGCGGGTCATCTGCCTATAACCGGTGATATCGGGCCTGATTCCATGCCCGGTAACCCTACCGGAGATCGAAGATGACAAGAACCCCAAGGCGACTGCTGGCCCTTCTGTGCGGCGTGAGCGCCATGCTGATGGTCGGCTGCGCCAGTCTCAAGACACCCGCCACCGTCGACGTCGCCGTCTCCAAAGCCGCGGTTGACAACGCCGCTGGTGCCGGTGGTGCCCAGTTTGCGCCCCTGGAGATGAACACCGCCCGCGAAAAACTGGCACTTGCCAACCAGGCCATGGCGTCGCGTGATTACCAGCGGGCACGCGACCTGGCCAACCAGGCCCAGGCCGACGCCAAACTCGCGCAGGCCAAAGCCAACTCTGCCAAAGCACAGCAGGCTGCGGATGCCCTGCAAGACGATATCCGCGTGCTGCGCAACGAGCTCGAACGCAACCTGTAAGCCCCTTCACTGTCTGGAAACCCCATGAAAAACCTTTACCTTAGCGCCACCTTCATCGCCGTCGCTGCCCTGCTGGGCGCCTGCGGGTCCACCCCCAAATCCACCGCCATGCTTGACCAGGCCCATAGCGAGTACCGGATCGCGCAGAACAATCCCAATGTCGCCACCTATGCGCCATTGGCACTGGCACAGGCAGGCGACGCTGTGGCACAAGCCGATGCGCAGGCCAATGCCCGCGCCAGCAGTGACCAAATTGATGCGCTGGCCTATCTGGCCCGGCAGAAAATTGCCCTGACCCAAGAGCTCACCAAGCAGAAAATGGCCGAGGCTGACATCGCCAACGCGGGCCAGGCGCGCAACCAGTTGCTGCTGGATCAGCGCACCAATGAAGCCAACGCCGCCAATATCCGCGCCAACCAGTCTGGCCTGCTCGCCATGCTGGCGCGCGACGATGCCGAGCGTGCGCAGCAAAACGCGCTGCGCTTACAAGACCAGGCGCAGAAGGCCCAGCGCTCGGCGCAAGACGCTGACGTGCGCAATGCCCAACTGGAGGCGCAACTGGCCGACATGGCGGCACAAAAAACTGACCGGGGCATGGTGATCACCCTCGGTGACGTGCTGTTTGGCACCGATCAGTCCCGACTCAACCCCGAAGGTCAGGTCAGCGCACAAAAACTCGCCAAGCTGTTGCAGCTCAACCCGAGTCGAACCGTGCTGGTGGAGGGCTTTGCCGACAGCACCGGCAGCACCGCGTACAACCTGGAACTGTCCGAGCGGCGCGCCAACGCCGTGTTGACAGCCCTGCAAGAGATGGGCATCGGACGCGAACGGGTGGCCACCCATGGCTATGGCGAACGCTACCCGGTGGCCGACAACGAAACCGCTCAAAACCGCCAGCTCAATCGCCGCGTGGAGATCGTCCTGTCAGACGAGAGCGGTCACGTCATGAACCGCTAGCGCTTTATCTGTATAGTTTTACAGCTATAAGGTTTGCAACATCTCCGATGCCGGGTGGGCATCGGTGGACAGTGCCCAGTCCACCTTGTGAGGCATCACCAGCACGCCTTGACCATCGGCAACGGCGGCCACGGTGATCACCGGAGCCGAGCCACGCACATCGCCAAAGATGGTGGCAAAGGCCACGTCGGCAGCGTCACGGCCGGTGCCAAAGCGCAGAAAACCCATCGGGATCGCCACCCCGGACGGGTCAAAGATGAACCATCGGTGCGCCAGGTAAACCTCAACATAGGCATGAAAATCGGTGGGACCCAGTGTGGGCGATGCACCAAAATCGATTCCCGTGGCAAATCGCGCCGGAATATTGAGCGCCCGGCACAAGGCGATCATCAGATGGGCAAAGTCGCGGCAAACGCCCACTTTTTCCACCAGCGTATCCACCGCCGTGGTATTGCTGTTGGAACTGTTGGAGCGAAAGGTGACCCGCTCAGTCACCCAATCACACACCGCCTGAACGCGACCATAGCCATGCCAAAGATGGCCAAACTCGTTCATCGCCAGCCGCCCGAGCCGGTCGGACTGGCAATAGCGGCTCGGGTAAATGTAAGGCAACACCTCACCGGGCAAGTCAGCCACCGCCACTTCGCCAATCTGGCCGGGTGGCGCGGTGTAATGGTTCAGGTCCACGGTGGCGTCGTACAACAGGCAAAGTGGTCCTGCGCGTGCATTCACCCGCAAGAACCGGGTGTGGGTTGCCGGGTCCGTATAGTGGTTCTGCAGCAGCGCTTGGTTCAGGCTCAGTGCTTCATGGATCACCCGCTGAAAACGCGTCTGAGCCGCGTGAATGCAGAAAATAAAATCACTGCCAGGCTCGGCGGTTTCGTAGTTCAGCTCGATCGTGAATTTCAGCCGGGGCATACGGCACACTCCCAATAATTGGAAAACTCCCCGCCCGGGTCACAAGCAAGGGAGAACGGGGGGAACCAGCGGCTAACGCATGTCGCCTGCGTAGGGCTTGGTGCCATAGTAGCCGTGAACCTGATTGGCCCAGGTCTGATCCGACATATCGGGCCAGTTATCTTTGTCAAAGCCAGGTGCATTGACCAGCCGGTCTTTGGCCACATCGAGGGTAAAACGCTTGTTCTCGGTATCGAGTGTCAGCGCGGCCCATGGCACGGCAAACAGCTTTTCGCCCATACCCAAAAAGCCGCCAAAGGACAGCACCGCATAACTCACCCGACCAGTGGGCACGTCGAGCATGATCTCTTTCACATCCCCCAGGTCCTCCCCGACGCGGTTGTAGACGTCGTTGCCCAGCAGGGTATCGGCGCCCATCAACCGCGGGCCGGGCCCGTCGCTGGAAGACACCGCATACATGCCAAAACTGTCGCGCTCAAGATAATTCATGGATTTGTCCGTTCTTAAGAAGTGGGTTCTGGCCTGGCCTTACGCGGCAGACTTGGCACGCTCTTTGACGGCCTGGCGTGCGTCTTTCACCAGGGCTTTGGCGTTGCCCAGGTTTTTTTGCGCCCGGCCTTCCACTTGCAGCTTGATGCCCTTGGCCTCCTGTGCAAGATTGCCCACCAGCTTGCCCGCCTCCTCCTGCACATGGCCGGCGATGTTTTTGACTTTGCCCTTGACTTGATCCTTGTTCATGAGATTTCCTTTGTGGTGTTGAATTGAAGTTGAGCCCGAGCGACCTCAGACTCACCGGCCACTTTAGGGTCGCAACCCGCGACCGTCTGTGCGCTTGCGGACATTGGGTCATGGCCCCCAGAGGGTGTGCAAGCGCACAGACGCCCCTGGCGCGCCGCTCTAAGCTCAACTGGTATGACACCAGCGCCCCCGGGTTGCTGTGCGTCGGCCCTCTGGTCAAATCTGGCCAGAGGTTTGTCAGCCAAGGAGAAACAACCATGACCAGCCGAGACACCTACATCAGCAAGATGAAACTGCAACTCGATGAACTGAATGTGCAAATGGACAAGCTCGAAGCGCGCGCCCAGGAAGCCCGCGAAGACGTGCGTGACACCTACCGCGCCGAGATGGACAAACTGCACGAGCAGTCCAAGCTCGCACTGGCAAAGCTCGATGCCTTGCAGACCACCGGTGAAAACACCTGGGACGCGATGGTGGCCGAAACCGAAAAAGTGCGCGATGCGTTTGTCCACTCATTTCGCTACTTCAAGTCGCAGGTATAGGCAGCATGGTCACCCTGAGTGCCATGCACCACACCCCGGCGCAACCGGTCTGGCGAACCCTTGCCAGGGTGGCCGTCCTGCTTTGCGCCAGCACGGCATGGGCAGCCTCGGCGCTGACCTTGTCCGAGGCCCAGGCCCGCTATCGGCAGGACCTGGCCGACTGCGAGCGCCCCGATGCGCGGCAAGACCCGGCCAATTGCCGGCTCGAAGTCCAACACGCGCTGGCTGAAGCGCAACGGGGTGGCTTCAATCATCCGCCCGTCGATTACCAGGCGAATGTCTTGCGTCGCTGCGCCGTCCACCAGGGTGATGCACGCACCCAGTGTGAAGCACGCATGCGCGCCGACAGCACCATTCAGGGCAGTGTGGCCGGCGGTGGCATTCTGCGCCAAAGCATCACCGTCACGCCGGTTCCGGCTCAGTAGAGTCCCCGCAAAAAGGGCCGCTGCAAGGCGGCCCTCTGGGTGTTTTGCGAGGCAATGGGTATTACTTGGCCACTTCGTGACCAATCACCCCACCCACGGCGGCACCGGCACCGGTGCACAACACACCGCCACACAGCAAATTGCCAACCACCCCGCCGATCACCGCGCCGGTGGCCGTATTCTTTTCTTGCGTGGTCATTCCGGCGCAACCACCCAGCACCACACTGGCCAACAACAATACGGCAGGCCAGCCCACCACCACACGGTCAATAGGTTTCATGACAAATTTCTCCAGATCTACACAGGGGACAAACGTCGCGGTCCGTTGCCGGCTCGACGGGCGAAGTTCCATTGTTGAATGGCAAGCGCGCCGTGTCGGTACGCCGGCGTACCCAGGCACCGCATTGACTTGCCCGTCAGTCGCCAACCCTGTCACGTGTCACCAGAAAGATGCCACTGCACACCAGCACCAGAGCGATCACGTTTTTCCACTCCAGAATGCGCTCACCCAGAAAAACTGCCGACAGCATGGCCCCAAAGATCGGGATCAGGAAGTTGAAGACGGTCACCATACCCACCCGGTTGTACTTGAGCAAAATCGTCCACAGGCCAAACGCCACCGACGAAAGCAGCACCAGGT
>NZ_JAGPBB010000166.1 GCF_018063565.1 Rhodoferax sp. | reverse complement strand
CACCCGGCATCCTTTTTTCCCAGCGACCGTAAAGTTGACCCCACAGGAATCCGCCATGACGAATCTTGCCCAGCAATACAGCATCACCCAAGAGCCGTTCTATCAAGCACAGACCAATGAAGTGGCCCTGTATGAGGCCGCTTACAAGGCCAGGCTGCCCGTGATGGTCAAAGGCCCCACCGGCTGTGGCAAGTCGCGCTTCATCGAATACATGGCCTGGAAACTGGGCAAACCGCTGATCACCGTGGCCTGCAACGAAGACATGACCGCCAGCGACCTGGTGGGACGCTACCTGCTGGAGGCCAACGGCACCCGCTGGCTCGACGGCCCGCTGACGACCGCCGCGCGCATTGGTGCCATTTGCTACCTGGACGAAATTGTTGAGGCCCGCCAGGACACCACCGTCGTCATCCACCCACTCACCGACCATCGCCGCCAGTTGCCACTGGACAAGAAAGGCGAGCTGATCCAGGCACACGCCGATTTCCAATTGGTCATCTCGTACAACCCAGGCTACCAAAGCCTGATGAAAGACCTCAAGCAAAGCACCAAACAGCGTTTTGTCGGCTTTGACTTTGACTACCCTGCCCCCGAACTGGAGGCCAGCATCATCGCCACCGAGGCCGGCATACCGCTGGCCGACGCGGTGCGTCTGGTCAAAGTAGGCGCAACAGCGCGCGCGCTCAAGGGCCATGGGCTCGACGAAGGTATCTCCACCCGCCTGCTGGTTTACGCCGCTAGGCTCATCAAAGGCGAGGTGGATCCGGTAGATGCCTGCCGCATGGCGCTGGTGCGTCCGATCACCGACGACGTCGACATTCGCGCCACACTCGACCACGCGATTGACGCCGTGTTTGCCTGACGCCACCGTCCAACTTGACGCACACCCCGCGAGGCCCGGCGTGTTGACCACTTCTGCTGCTATTGACGATGCCCAGTTGCAAGCCTGGCGCCGCCAGCTCGATTGCAGCTTTGCCCAAATTGACGACGTTTTTGCCGCCTGCATGGCCGAGGCAGCGGGGCTGCTTAGCGCCCAAGGGCTGGATGACTTTTTGATGCAGGCGCGCTTCTTGGGCAAGATGGGCCGCGGTGTCGAGCCAGCGCTGATCTTTTTGCAGGAATGGCCCCCGATTGCGAAAACTGTGGGCGAAGACGCGCTCGATGCTGTGATGCAAACCGTGCGCACCCTCAACAAATCGCCCAACGGCAAAGCGATTGCGCCATTTCTTCAAACACTGGCCGCCGTGGCCCGGCGCCTGCCCAGCCAGGGGCAGTTGCAACACTACCTGGACCTGTGCGTGATGCTGATGGAACGCACCAGCGGCTCCATCCACGGCATCCACAAAACCTACCCCAGCCCAAGCCTGGCCGTTTTTTTTGACAAGGCACCCCAACTGCTCGAAGTGCTGAGCGTGCAGGGCCTGAGCAACTGGATCAACTACGGCATCCGCAACTACAACCACCATCCCGAGCAACAGCGCGAGTTTTTCAGCCTGGCCAGCAGCGACAGCCGCGCTGTGCTGCAGCGCGAACGCCATGGCACGCTGCTGATGGACCACACCCGTGTGCTTGACCTGACGCTGCGCGCGCTTTGGCAAGATGGCGATTTGCTGGTGCCCTACTCCACCACCTTTGATGCGCAGCGCCAGCCCATGCCGTACTTTGACGCGCACGGCATGCGTCTGCCCGATGTGTATGACGAGCGCAATGGTGTGAGCGGCCTGGACCGCTACCGTGTCGCGCTGGCGCACATGGCAGCCCATCGGCGCTGGAGCACACCGATTTTTGCCGACAACTACAGCCCGGCGCAGCGCTTGGCGATCGAGTGTTTTGAGGATGCGCGGGTCGATGCGCTGATGCTGCGCGAATACCCCGGCCTGCGCCGCCACTTATTGGCCTTGCACCCGATACCGCTTGATGGGGCTTGTAACCCTGCGACACATTCCTGCTTGAGGCACCGGCTGGTGATGCTGTCGCGCGCGCTGCTGGACCCGCCTAAACGCTTTGAGCACCCGCAGTTGCAGGAATGGGTGCAGCGCTTCTCTGGGTTGATGGCACTGGGCGAATCCAGCACGTCTGACATCGCCGGGCTGGCGCTGAGCTACCTGGGCAAAACCCGGCTGCAAAGCGACCAGTTGCCCGACACCTGGTTCGAGGACACCGAAGTCGACTACCACGACGACAACCGCCATCTGTGGCGCTTTTACGAACTCAGCGACGACGAAGAGGACTTTGATCGGCCCACCGCCACGGCCGCCCAGGAGCTGCAGACCCTGCCACCGCGCCACTACCCCGAGTGGGACTACAGCAGCCAGAGCCTGCGCCCGGACTGGGTCAGCCTGTATGAGCGCCTGCACCCCAGTGGCAACGCCGCCGACATCGACAACCTGCTGGCCAAACACGCGGCGCTGGCCAAACGCCTGAAACGCCTGCTGGATGCCCTGAAACCCCAAGACAAGGTGCGCCAGCGCTATCAGGAAGAAGGCAGCGAGTTGGACCTGGACGTGGCCATCCGCTCGCTGATCGACTTGAAAAGCGGCTCCAACCCCGACATGCGCATCAACATGAGCCACACCACCGACGGGCGCAGCATTGCCACCACGCTGCTGCTGGACTTGTCGGAGTCGCTCAACGAAAAAGCCCGTGGCTCGGAGCAAACCGTGCTGCAGCTCAGCCAGGAGGCGGTCTCGCTGCTGGCCTGGGCGGTGCAGCAACTGGGCGACCCGCTGGCGATCGCCGGGTTTCACTCCAACACCCGGCACGATGTGCGTTACCTGCACCTCAAAGGCTTTGCTGAAGCATGGGACGACACCGTCAAAGCCCGCCTCGCCGCGATGCAGGCCGCCTACAGCACCCGCATGGGTGCCGCGCTGCGCCATGCGGCGCGCACTTTGTCAATGCAAGCTGCCGACAAAAAGCTGCTGCTGGTGCTGACGGACGGCCAACCCGCCGACATTGACGTGAAAGACGAGCGCCTGCTGATTGAGGATGCCAAAGAAGCCGTGCGCGAGCTGGACCACCAGGGCATCTTCACCTATTGCATCAACCTGGACCCCGCCGCCGACGCCTACGTGGCCGACATCTTTGGCAAGCGCTATACGGTGATCGACAACATCGCCCGGTTGCCTGAGCAATTGCCCAAGCTGTTTATGGCGTTGACGCGGTGAGGGTTTGAGGGCAAATTGCTTCCGTTTTTGTATCTATTAACGCTTTAAGATATTGAGCTAGAGGCTCTTTTGTTAGTCAATTCATCGCGAATTCGGTCGCTGCGTTACGGCCGCAATGCGTTACGAGTCGGTCACGAATGCCCGGTATCTGGAAGTTCGACTTCACAATTTCCAATGCCGGGAAGCTGGCGGTCATGGCAGTCTCCAAGGTGCCCAAAGTTGTCAACAGTGAAAGTCGGCACCGGCCTTTCGCGGTCACTGTCCAAGGGGCATAAACTGCCCTTCAGAATCTGTTTTCAGTTTCCTTGACCTGGCTGGCTCCAGTGCAGCGATAGCCCACTGCGGAGAACGGAGCTTGTTGTGTAAGCCTATTCTTTTCCAGACCAAGACCCCTTGTCGAAATTCGGAGCCGCACACCACGCCGCATCGGGCTGCCAGGTGGCGACCCAGGCGGGCAACTGATCTGGCGGCATGGGCCGGGCAATGCCATAGCCTTGTGCCAACTCGCAGCCCAATTGCAGCAGAGCGGTACCGTGTGCCACCGTCTCGACCCCTTCGGCAATCACTTCGCGCTTGAAGGCGGTGGCCAGGCCGATGACACCCTGCAAAATGGCCAGGTCATTGGGGTCGTCGAGCATGTCGCGCACAAAGCTCTGGTCAATCTTGAGCAGTGCCACGCGCAGGCGCTTGAGGTAGGTGAGTGACGAATAGCCAGTGCCAAAGTCGTCCAAAGCAAACTTCACGCCGATCTGGGCGCAGTCTTCAATGACCTGCGACACCTGCGCCATGTCGGCC
>NZ_JAGPBB010000165.1 GCF_018063565.1 Rhodoferax sp. | reverse complement strand
CCGGTAGGCTTGCAGCCCTTCACCAAGGGTTTGGTTCACGATGGAATCGTGGTGGCGAGACTCCTTTTCTTGCTGATAGACGAACGGCGTGACGTGCTCGGTGATGAATGTTGCCAGGCCAGCGGCATCGGCGGTGTATTCCTCATCGTCCACATACTCCTGCCACCATTCACGGGTGTCGGGCAGCAGGGCGCGCAGGGCTTTGTCATAGGCGCGGTCACCACCTTTGCGCAAAATGGCGCTGGCCTTGTTGATCGCATCAATGTCGTGCTGGGCAGACTGCTGGCTATCGGCCACATCTGCTGGTTTCAAATCCATGAGGTTGCGAATATCGGTGTTCTCGCCTGAAAGACCCACTTCAAACGGTGCTGCCGCCGGAATGACAGTCTTGGCACTGCGGGCGGATTCCTTCAAGCCTTTGTTGATGGTGGCCCCCTCCGCTTGTAGCACCCTGCGCTTGCGCCAGATGACGCTGGCCAGCTCTTCGATCAGATGTTGCTCCGTGGCACCCGCTGGCAGGTGTTCATCCATCAGCGAGTTGACCAGGCTTTCGTAATCGGCATGGCTCTCGTGGCTGAGCACGGTGAGGCGACTCAGGATGCCGTGCTTCAGGGCGTTAAAGCGGACGGTTTCGTAGGGTTGGGGGGTGGAGTCAGCCACGGAAAGCAGGGGCGCGGTGTCGGAGGTGGTGTTCATGGTGGGCTTTCAATAATTGGGTTCAGATCAATCGCAATACTCCCGCCACAGCGCCATGCCAGCGCCGCAGCGTTGTCCGTAGCGCGGGCCTCGCCCGGCGGCAATACATATCGGGCAACTGAAATGGTGTGCGTGATAAGCCGCAGTCAGCTCTTTCCAGTCCAACGGGTTGTCTGGCGGATCGGGTACATGGCTCGCAACCTCGTTCGAGGCCGTCAACCAGTCGATCAGCAGCGCCTTGCTGCTGCGGATAAGTTCACGCAGGTCGGCTGTCAAATGGCTGGACGGTGTCACTGCCAGCCCGCCAGCGGGGGCCAGAGAGAGGTTCAGGCCAGCGTCTGATAGCTTGGCCACCACGGTTTCTACGGCCAGTGCGGTCATCAAAATATCTCCACGTTATCGAGCTGACTTGCAATCGCCGTGTCATCAACGTCCTGAATCTCGCAACTCGGCGCAACTGTCGCAACTATTGGACTGGCCTTTTCGGTTGCAGCTCGCTCCACAGTGCGCACTACAGTCCAGCGTTTCAAGCCGTTGGTCTTGTTGGCAAGCACAAGGCGCAGTCCGGTGCAAAGCTGCCCGGCGTGGCGCTCCAGCCAGCGGCCCAAAATGCGCACGTTGAGCTTGCTGTTTTGGCCCGCAATCTCATCCAGTGCATCAAACAACACGGATTGAGCGCCAAACACTTCAGTCGCTTTTGAGATGGCCTGCGCCGGTGAGGTTGGCGTGGTGCCAAAGGTCGCTATCCAGGCATTCAGCAGTGCTGCCAATTTTGACGTTTCAGGGTTCTCTGACGCAGCGCGGTCGATGGAATCCGCAGGGTCGACAAACGTGGGCAAGTCAGTCAATTTCCGAGCCGACTCCATCACACGCTCCCTGAGCCAACACAGGGGCTGGCGCACCAGGTCATCCCACAACTCAAACGACGCTGTGCGCCCCTTGCCTACTCTCGGTCTTCCAGCGGTGATGTAGGCCCGCACAATAGTCAGCGCGGCCACCACGATGGCTTGGCGGTTGTTGCAGACTTCGGTCAGCGGATCGAACTCGAACTCGCGTTTGAAGGGTGTTTCAATCTGTGCATCCAGCCGTGCCAGCAATATCCGGCGGTGGGTGTCGCCAGTCAAAACCAAGTTGTTGCCCGATACCAGAAACAGGGAGCGGTTGGGCAACTCCACGTTCTCAGAGACACCCAACACACGGTCAGCAAATAAGGATGATGTCAAAAACGAGTCGATCACCGAATTGCCCAGAGGCTCGCGCACGTTGTCCCACAGCAGCACCTTGGAGCCACCGCGCAGGGCTGCGAACAATCGCTTGCGGCATTCGTCTTCTTCATTGGTGGGCGGCAGCACAGCGACATCGCCGCCGGTGGCCAGTGCGCCGATGCACTTTGCCAACAAGGTTTTGCCAGTGCCCGCCGCTGGCGCATCAAAGCCGGTGGCTGGGCAGGTGGGTAGTGCCGGGCGTAAGCACGCGGCCAACATGGCGGCCAAGGTGACACCGATGGCCACTTCGTCGGCAAACGGAAACAAGCGAATCGGGTGCCACAGCTTTGCCAAGGCATCCAGGGCTTGTGCCACTGTCGGGGCCGACGGCACGGCCAGCGGATAGGGTTCGGTGGTGACGTACATCAGCCCGGTCACAGCGTCATGGCCTGGCTCGTCAAACACGCTGCCATCAGGCCGCAAGGTGGGTGCGGTGGTGACCGCCGTCAACTTCCTGAAATTGCGGCTGCCATGTTTGGCAATGATGGCGTTGGCAATGTAGGTGGGTGCGTCTTCCGGTATTTCTCGCGTGGAGGTGACGTTGCCGTCTTCATCGTGCTCGGTCTTGACGCTGTAGAACTCGGCCACCCGGCCCGCATGGTCCACCAGCCAGTCGCGGCTAACCGGCGTGGCCTTGCCGTCGGCGACAAAGGCAATTGCATTGGTGCCAAAGTCAAACAGTTCACTGCGGTCGCGCAAGACTTGCAGCACGGCATCGGTAGAGTCCACCCGCATGCCTCGGCCCAATTGCACCCGTGCCGACTGGCGGCGCAACTCGAACCGCATGCCGCCATGTCGGTGTGAAAACAGGTCTGGCCGGGTGCCGTTCAGCAGACGGGCCACGGCCACGCGCTTGTCAGTGTCCGGGTCCAGTGGGTCGGCAAACCGGGTGTTGTGCCAGCGGTGCGGGTTGTCCAGAAGCTGCGCCACATTCACCACCTGGCCGTCGGCGCAGGTCAGCTCAAAGTCACCCATCAGCACCTGATGCACAACAGCGCGCTCCAGCACATTGGTGGCCTGTGCCAGTTTGATGCCACGGCGCTGCGCCAAGGCAGGGGCTTTGTCTTTAACCCAATTGCGCCGGGCGGTGGCGCATTTCTCTACCACAGCTGCGCGTGCTGCCTTGAGTCCTGCTTGGGCTTGCTTCTTGATGGCGGGCGTGGCGCTGTCAATCAGCAGGCGCAGGTTGAACTGAGCCGTTGCGTCGCCATAGATGACACCGTCAACCCCGGCACGGGTAACGCCGTCCACCAGCACCGACGGCCCGGCAAAGTCCAGCCGCTCGGGTTGCCACACCGACAAGTCCACCAGACAACGTGGCAAGCGTTGGCCAGCCACACCAACATCGCACCAGCCATCGCCTGGCGTGGCCCACAGCAGGGCCTCCAACGCCTTGCCCGCCTCAGGGATCAGCGTGGCATCCACCACAGGGATGTACAGCCGGTGTCGGGTCAAGCCTGACAAGATGGTGCCGTCTGGGTCAACACAACCCGCAGACGCACTGGGCCGCCAGAGCATGGGGGCATCCGCCAGTGCCGGTGCAGCCGCAATCAAACGGTCACGAAACTGGAGTGGCGACAGCTCGCCGTCTGGCAAACCATCATGGTCCAGCATCATCACGCCCGGCGCGGCCCTGAACTTGAAGTTCTCGCGGGTGCGGGCGATGGCACCCGCTTGTTGTGCTTCCAGGTCCGCCTGGGTACAGACCGCCACACCTTCGTCTTTGGTCACGCCCCAAGTGACCGCCTGCGCACTGGTGAGGGTGTCAAGGTGCGATTTGAGGCCGAGCAGATCGGCCACGTCCACACGCTGCGCTTGACCCCGGCTCAGCATGGCCGAGGTTTCCTTACGCATGCCGCCCGTGGCGTTTAGGCCAATGATCTTGGTCAAGCGTGTCGGTTGGATGCCGGTGATGACGGTAAAGGCCAGCGGCAGTTTGGGTGGCTCAGGCGGCGTGGTTGCTTGTGTTTCGCCCTCGTTTGGCGCTTCGCAGTTGTGAGAGTTGTCTGGCGTTGCGAGAT
>NZ_JAGPBB010000022.1:46464-47910 GCF_018063565.1 Rhodoferax sp. | reverse complement strand
TGGAGCAACGCCAACGCATGACCTTTGGCATTTACTTCTATACCGAGCCAACCGACGGCAACACCTCTTGAACCATGGGAGCCCGTATGCACACACTGACTTTGCGGCTTGTCACCCGGCTCCTCCTTGCCGTGCTGCCTCTGTGCCTGGTCGTCACCAGTCCGATGGCACTGGCCCAAAATCCATGCAACGGGGCCGCCTCTCTGATTAACCCGGCGCTGGCTACCCCAGGCATTGGCGGCACAGGTGCGCCCAGCGGCTTTGCGACACCCGGCATTGGCGGCACGGGCGCGCCGGAGCTCCAGCCAAGGGCACCCGGTGGCAATGGACCAGCGGTCGCACAGACACCCGGTATCGGTGGCACTGGTCTGGCACTCGACGGCGCTGGCGACATTGGTGTGGTGGGCGTAATCACCGGCTTCGCCAGCATTTGTGTGAACGGCATCGAAGTCCATTACGACAGCTCTACGCCAGTGACAGCAGACGGACAGCCGATCCATGCGCGTGCCCTGGCGGTAGGCCAGGTCGTATCAGTCCATGCCGCCGGCGCGGGAGACCAGTTGTCAGCCCGCAACATTGCGGTCACCCATGCAGCCGTTGGACCGGTGGGGAAAGTTGACCACGCCACTGGTCGCATGCAGGTACTGGGTCAAACTGTGCTGGCTGGCAACCCGCAAGCGCTCACGCGGATTCAGGCAGGAGACTGGGTTCGGGTCAGTGGACATCGTCTGGCGTCGGGCGACATCTCCGCCTCGCGCCTGGAGTCAATTGCCCCACAGGCTCAGGCCAGCTTGATGGGCCAGGCCAGCCGCGTTGACGGGCTGGGTTTTATGGTCCACGGTGCGTCGGTACGAATGGACAACGGTGCCTCGCCACCAGTTGCCCCTGGCGCTGAGGTCAACGTGCGTGGCCGCTGGGACGGTCGGGTCCTGCATGCACAACAGGTTGGCATGGACCCGGCGCAACGCAGTCTGTCCAAAGTGACCCGGGTTGTGTATGAGGGCTATTTGCACGCGCTGCGTGGCAATCAGATCAACGTAGGAGGCAAAGTACTGAATCTGGCGCCCGAGACTCGCATCAGCATGGACCCACGCAGCCAGATGGCGGTCAACCAACGCGTTCAGGTGAGCGGCCGCGTGGATGCCAAAAACGGCGTGACCGTTGATCGAATCCAGGTGCGCTCCGGGCCTTCCGATCTGGGGCGCACACGCGTCTCACGGAGCAGCAGCGACCAGGACAGCGATGATGCCGATGAGCGTCAGCAAAAGGTCGATGACGACAGCAAAACCAGCAAAGATTCAGACGACAGCTCAGGGAGTTCTTCCAGCGACTCCGATGATGATTCTGATGACAGCAAATCCGGATCGTCCAAAGAAACGGACTTATCCAGTGGATCGGGTAAAAACTCATCCGGCTCATCCGGCTCATCCGGCTCATCCGGCTCAT
>NZ_JAGPBB010000022.1:0-46364 GCF_018063565.1 Rhodoferax sp. | reverse complement strand
CCGGATCGTCCGGATCGTCCGGATCGTCCGGATCGTCCGGATCGTCCGGATCGTCCGGATCGTCCGGATCGTCCGGATCGTCCGGATCGTCCGGATCGTCCGGATCGTCCGGATCGTCCGGATCGTCCGGATCGTCTGGATCGTCTGGATCGTCTGGATCGTCTGGATCGTCTGGATCGTCTGGATCGGGCTCAGGTTCTTCCGGTAGCGGCAAAGGTGGTAGCGGCAAGGGAGGCGGTGGCAAGAAATGAACGAGCCTCGCCCCGCGACCCTCATCACACCGCGGGACGCCCGGTGTTGACCGCCCTACATCGCCTTGCGGATGGTGATGGCACCGCGAATCTGGCCCAGCTCGTAGCCAACTCCCTTGTCGTCCGGGTACAGCGCCTTGATCTTTTCGGCCACCTCGGGCTTGATGGAGGCCGCCGGGCCGTGGCAGGCCACACAAACCCTTTGAACCGGCAACGCTTTCATGTATCGGTACTCCTTGCGGCCATCGGTTTCAACCACACCAAATTTTTCCAGACCTGAAGGTGCCTCACCGGCAGCGGCACGACGGTCAAAGTCGTCAAGGCCGGCACGCTCCCAACTGTCTGGCACTGCCTTGGGGTTGCGATTGCGCAGGCTGACACGGCGAATCGCCCATCCGGTCTGCTCAGAGGCGTTCTTGGCCATCTGGGGGGCCTTTTCGTTGCAGACGGTGATCGCCGACACCACGCCGTCCTTGGCAATTTCCTGGTTCAGCACATCCAGCAGTTTTGGTGGCACAGCACCTGCCACGGTGCGCGCGTTCTCCAGCAGCGCGGCGTCGTCGGCCTGTGCCGACAGGCCCAACAGCAGGGTGGCACCGATCAGCGTGCCAGCCATGGTGACGAAATTTGTCTTCATTTTGGGATCTCCGATGGGTCAACCAATCATCAAGGGGTAAAGCAGCACTTTCCACGCAAATCAAGCGGCTGCGATCCGAGGGGGCACGGCTTAAGCCGCGCCAAAATTATCCGGCATCTGGATTGCCACAATCTCACCTTTGGCGGTGGCCACGCCAGCGGCGTACACCGTCGCTTCCACCACCACCTTGCGGCCTTTGATCTCCTTGATGCGGCCACGAATTTCCAGCGTTTCACCAATGGGGGTGGGTTTGAGGTAGTCCACATGGAGTGAGCCGGTGACAAACCGGAACGCCGGCAGCGTGTCCATCTCGCGCCCGGCCTGGCGGTACATGGCCGCAGCGGCGGTGCCGGTGCCGTGGCAGTCAATCAGCGAGGCCAGCAAGCCGCCGTAGGTAAAGCCCGGAATGGCGGTATGGTAGGGCTCAGGAGTAAATCGGGTGACAGTTTCGTCGCCATCCCAATAGGTCTTGATACGGTGACCGTGCTCATTTTTGGCACCACAACCGTAACAGTGGGCGAGATTCTCCGGGTAATACTCTTGGAAGGCTTTCATCCTGTCTCCTGGTTGATTGCTGAAAAAATTGCAAATTCATAGCAATAATATCTCACTGCTATTGGGCTAGAGGCCACTTTCACATCAAAATCAATGCCCATCGTGCAATCTGGCGTGGATCTTCTGGGTGGTCCGCCAGACCGCCCACAACACCACCGGCACCATGGCACCCGCAGCCATCTCGGGGTTGAGCGGCACACCCGCCGCTTTGAGGGCTTTGCCACCATACAACAGCAGACTGATCACATAGTACGAGATGGCCGCAATGGACAAGCCTTCCACGGTGCTTTGCAAGCGCAGCTGCAGCGCCTGGCCACGGGTGAGTTTTTCCAGCAGTTGCTGGTTCTGCACCTCGGTGGCGATATCGACCCGGGTGCGCAGCAGGTCACTGGTGCGCGCCACCCGCTCTGACAGCGAAGTCAGGCGCTGCTGCGTCGCCACCACGGTGGCCATGGCTGGCGACATCCGTCGCTGCATGAACTCGCCAATCATCTGGGTACCGGGAATGGCCTTTTCCCGCAACTCGGCGATGCGCTGCCCCACCAGGGCGTAATAAGCCTGGGTGGCGGAAAACCGGTAGACGTTCTCGGCAATGGCGCGCTCCACACCGGCGGCCAGCGCCACCAGGGTGTCGAGCAGCTCCTGGTCCGACGCGCTTTTGTTTTCGAGGCGCGCCGTGATTTCGGCCAGCGCCGTTTCAGAGCGGGTCAGCAATGGCCCCAGCGCCTTGGCCACCGGCAGGCCACGCAGCGCCATCAAACGGTAGGTTTCAAGCTCCAGCAAGCGGCTGGCGATGCGCCCGGCCCGGGTCGGGCTGGTACCTTCAGGCGCAATCACCAGCATGCGCTCGAAGCCGTCGCGCTGCAGCTGGAACTGCGTCAGCACCCATGAATGCCCCAGTGGATGGCGGTAATGCGGCGAGATCGGACCCGCACTGCCCTGCTCTGCTGCGTTGAACGCATTGCTGCCCATCAGCGATGCCACCACGCTGCGCGCACCGAGCCAGCGCATGGCGCGGCCCATGAGACGCTGCGGATCGTCCAACGCGGCGTTGAGCATGACCAGCTGCACCGCCGACACGGTGCGCCCAGGGATTTGTGCCAGCCAGCCCGCCGGCAGTGCCAAGGCCGACATCAGCTCGGGCTCGGCCACGTCGAGTTGCGCGGCCTCAGGCAGCGCTTGCACCAGCGTGTACCGACTGAACTCGGTGTGGCGCTCCCAACGCAGGCTGAAGCGCTCGCCACGCAAACGCAGGAAGTTGTCACGCAGCTGGGCTGGCTGCAGATCGGCATGGCCTGGCAAGCGCTGCAGGTGGGCACACGCCGCCTCACGGGTGACAGCATCATGAATGACGGCAATGTCAATGATCAGCGCCGGCAAATGGATGCGCGCCGTGGGTCGGGCGTGGACCTCGTTGTGCAGCACAGCGCGCAACGGGTCGTCCGCCGGCAGGCAGGCAGGGACGCCGTCGACGCAGGGGTCGGATAAAGCCACGATTGAGTCCGGTGTTGGCATGGTGTGGTCCTGCGGTTCTTGTCCGATCACAGGCTGCTGACAAAGGTGCCGGGGTCGGGGCGCAGGCGGGTCGGCTTGCGTCGGTCTGCAGTGCCCACATTGACACAACAAACCGCCTGCTCGCCGTCGACCAGGCCAAAAAGCTGACGCAGCGCCTGGCTGCGCATGGCCAGGCCACTGGTCAGACTGCTGCCAAAACCCATGCTGTGCGCCATCAGTAACAGGTTTTGAATGGCCGCGCCCAGTGACACCATGCGCTCCAGCGGCTCCACATCGGGTTCACATGGCCCCAACCGGGCGATTGCCAGCGCCAGAAACGGTGCCCGAAAGGCCTTTTCGCGCGCCTGTTCAACTTGTTGCGCCGCGGCATCCGGATCGCGTTCGATCAGGGCCTGCGCAAAAACTTCGGCCAGTGCGGCGCGTGCCGTGGTCGGTACCAGCACAAACCGCCACGGCAAAACAGTGCGGTGATCCGGCGCTGCGGCAGCGGCAAGGAACATTGCCCTCACCTGATCCGCGCTGGGGCCGGGTGCAAACAGGCGCTTGGGCAAAATGGTCTGGCGGGTGGTGATCAGGGTGAGCGCAAAACTGCTTGCATCACTGTCCATGTCGTCCTGAGCTTGTTTCATGTCGCTATGGTAGCGCCTGGCGTCCGCCAATCCGCCGGAAAACGCGGGTGTACGCTTGGACCGTGCACTGAAATTTGGCACGCTGGATGACAAGAACTTGGCGCAGGGGCAAATTCGTCTGGCAGGCAACAATGGGGTGAATCATCGACACTGATTCCACCCTCGACTGTAAGGTTTTGCCTCGTCTCGGCGACCAAACAGCAAAATCGTTCACCCACGGAGTATTCTGCATGAAATTTTTAACGCTTGCCACCCTCGCGCTCAGTCTGGTTGCGCCCACCGGGGCCAGCGCCGACTGGGCACAGATTCAAACGGAAGCCAAAGGGCAGACTGTCTATTTCAATGCCTGGGGGGGCAGCGAGGCCAGCAACCACTACATTGCCTGGGCCGCCAAGGAAGCCAAAGCGCGCTATGGTATCGACGTGCGGCACGTCAAGATCACCGATGCGGCAGAAGTCGTCAAGCGGGTACAGACCGAGCTGGCGGCCGGGCGAGCCCGCGACGGCTCGATCGACCTCCTGTGGGTCAACGGTGAAAACTTCCGCAACCTCAAAAACAACGGTCTGCTGTTCGGCCCATGGGCACAGAGTCTGCCCAACTGGGGCCTGGTGGACTTGAACAAACCGGTACGAACCGATTTTTCGGTACCCACCGAGGGCTACGAGTCGCCCTGGGGTACCGCCCAGCTCACGTTCATCGCTGATCGGGCCAAAACACCCACGCCACCGCGTTCAGCTGCCGAGCTGCTGACGTTTGCCCGGGCCAATCCGGGGCGCGTCAGCTACCCACAACCGCCGGATTTTCATGGCACCACTTTTGTCAAACAGATGCTGCTGGCGCTGACGCCCAATTCGGCTCCCTTGCAACAAGCCGTTACGCCAGCAGGCTTTGCCACCGCCACACAGCCCCTGTGGGCCTACCTTGACCAGTTGCACCCGCATCTCTGGCGAGCGGGCAAGACCTTCGCCGCCAGCGCCGCCGAGATGCACCGCATGCTGGGCGATGGGGAGCTCAAGCTGTCGATCACCTTCAACCCCAACGAGGCCGCCAATCTGATCGCCAGCCAACAACTGCCCGCCAGCGCCTACAGTTTTGGTTTCACCGCAGGCACCATCGGCAACGTGCATTTCGTCGCCATACCTGTCAATGCGCGCGCCAAAGCCGCCGCGCAGGTGTTTGCCAATTTTCTGCTCTCTGCCGAGGCGCAAACGCACAAGGCCGACATTGCCGTCTGGGGCGACGGCACAGTGCTGGACATCGGCAAACTTCCGCCCGCCGCCCAGGCCCGGATCCGCCAGACAGCGCCCGGCGCCCTGACCGAAGTGGTGCCCACCTTGCCGGAGCCGCACGCCAGCTGGGTGGAAGCCCTGGAGGCCGAATGGCTCAGACGTTACGGCGCACGTTGAAGTGAGGTACTTCGCCTTGTGGACAAGCCCCTAGCGGACACCCAACGCGCGCGGTTGGCGGCTTTGCCTGTGCTGCTCATCTTTGCCCCGCTGCTGCCGGGGCTTGGTTGGGCTCTGGCACCCGCCATGGATGCCAGCGTGTGGTTGGCGCTGTGGCACGACACGCAGTGGCCGCTGGCCTTGCGGGCCAGCGTGCTATCCAGCGTGCTGAGCACGATGCTGGCGGGTGGGGTGGCCGTTTGGCTGGCTACTCTGCACTACCCCGGTCACTGGTGGATGCGGCTGCAGCGCCGCTTGCCCCTGTTGCTGTCGGTACCACACGCCGCATTTGCCGTCGGAATATTTTTTTTGATAGCGCCTTCTGGTTGGCTGGCAAGGGCTGTCGCGCATTTTGTTGGCTGGACCAGTCCACCCGATTGGGTCACCGTGCAAGACCCCTATGCCTTGAGTCTGGCACTCGCGCTGGCGATCAAGGAGAGTTGGTTTTTGCTCTGGGTGCTGGCTGCGGTGTTGGGGGAGCAGGCGGTGGCCCGACAGATGGCAATGGCGCGCTCGCTGGGCTATAACCGCAGCCAAGCCTGGCGGCTGATTCTGTGGCCCCAGGTGTTGCCACGCATGGCCTGGCCGCTGCTGGCCGTGTTTGCCTATGGCTTGTCGGTGGTGGACATGGCCGTCATCCTGGGGCCGGGTACACCGCCAACCCTGGCGGTGCTGGTGTGGCGCTGGCTGACCGACCCTGACCCCGCCATGCAGGCACGCGGCAGTGCTGCATCCATGGTTTTGCTGTGGCTGTTGTTGCTGGGTGTGCTCGGCGTGCGGACGCTGTGGTGGTTGGGCCAACATCATCGGCCTTACCCGGACGGGCAGCGTCAGCCCGGGACCGGCTGGCGTTGGCTCTGGGTGCCGATCCCCCTGGTGTGGGTGGGCTACGCCGTGATGGCGGTACTGCTGCTTTGGTCAGTGGCGCAAAGCTGGTTTTTCCCGGCCCTGCTGCCCGCTGCCGTGTCCATGGCCACCTGGCAACAGGCCGACTTGCTGCCCTTCTGGACTACCCTGTGGCTGGCCGCGGCGGCAAGTCTGCTGTCTTTGCCGCTGGTGCTGATCTGGCTGGAATGGGGTCCACAGCGCTTGACTGGGTGGCTTTACCTGCCACTGATCGTACCGGCCTTGCCATTGGTGGCCGCTCAATACGCTGCCCTGCTGCATTTGCAACTGGACGGCAGTGCGCTGGCCCTGGTCTGGAGTCACCTGTTGTGGGTGCTGCCCTACATGGTGCTGACGCTGATCGGGCCGTACCGAGCGTTTGACCAGCGCCTGCTGACCAGCGCACGGACCTTGGGCAATGCACCCTGGCGCGCCTGCCTGCGCGTCAAATGGCCGATCCTGGCACGGCCGATTTTGGCCACGCTGGCGGTGGGTTTTGCAGTGAGTGTGGCGCAGTACCTGCCCACCCTGTTTGCCGGGGGTGGCCGTTTCATCACCGTCACCACCGAGGCGGTGGCCTTGAGCGCGGGTGGCAACCGCCGCGTGCTGGCGGTGCAGGCTTTGTTGCAAGTTGCGCTGCCAATGGCGGTTTTTGCATTGGCGGCTGCGGCGGCCTATGGGCTCGGGCGGCATCGAAAGGGACTGCGCTGACATGTTGACAATCCGCGATCTGAGCATTTCCCATGCCACCACCCCCTTGTTTTCGGGGCTGTCGTTGCGTGTCGAGCCGGGTGAGGTCGTGACGGTGAGCGGGGCGTCGGGCTCCGGGAAGTCAACCCTCCTGAACTGGCTGATTGGCGACCTGGACCCGCACTTTGCTGCCAGCGGTGAGCTGTGGCTGAACGGCACACGCTGCGACCGGCTGCCCACCGAAGCGCGTCACATTGGTCTGCTGTTTCAGGACGACCTGTTGTTTCCCCATTGGAGTGTCGGCCACAACCTGGCGTTTGCCTTGCCGGCACGCTTCAAGGCAGCCAATGAACGCCGCCAGCGCGTGGTGGACACGCTGGCTGACATGGGTCTGGCTGGTTTTCAGGACCGGGATCCGGCCACGCTGTCGGGTGGTCAACGGGCGCGCGTCAGTGTGATGCGCACGCTGCTGGCCGAACCCCAGGCCTTGTTGCTGGATGAGCCCTTCTCCAAGCTCGATGCCGTCCTGCGAACCCAGTTTCGCGCCTTTGTGTTTGAGCACATCTCGCGTTTGCGCATTCCCACCCTGCTCGTCACCCATGACCCGGCCGACGTGCCGCCCGGGGGTCGCGTGATTGAAATCACAGACTGGCAAGGCGGCCAGGTGTGAGCGTGCCGCCTTGCAGCGCGCATGGGCCGGGTGGGGTGGTGGTTACCGCACCCACCCCGATCGACGCCATCAGCGTTGAAGCACGGGTACGGCATGGCGGATGTCGTTCAATTGCCAGTCATAGTCCAGAAACGAGATGTCAAGCTTGCCAACTGCCAATGGACCGAGCCGGTCGGCCGTGAGCGCCAAAGCGCCGCTGTAAAGCGCCAAAAACTGACCCAGGGTATGGGCGCCACGCCATCCTTGTTCAAAGTCTGACCTGTACCATTTGAAAATACTGGAGACCTTGAGCGCTTCCGATTCAAGGCGATTGCGTGTTCGGTCCGACAAGAACTTTTGCGCCGCGTCGTCCAGTTGGGCACTCAGGCGTTCGGGCACATAGGCTTCAGCACGCAGTGCCGGGCAGCCAATGCTGGCGCAGTTCACCGCGAAGTGGATGCGTGGGTCGTTGTAGCGGCCCGAGCCGCGGATCAGGCCGTGTTCGATATCGTCGAGCGACCGGGTTTCGCCCAGCAAAGGGATGAAGCGCTTTTTCCAGGGCGACTGGAGAAAAGAGCCCAGATCCTTGATGGATCTGACACCCGGGTAAGCCGTCAGCACCAGTTCCAGCGTCCAGGCGTTGTAACTATTGATCAAAAACGCCAGCTGCACCGGGTTGCCCCAACCGTCAAACTCGGTTCGGCTCACTTTGGCGCCGCTGGCCAGATAAGCTTGCAAGGCGGCACGATCGGTTTTCAGGCCCGCGTAATCAACCGCGCTGGCCTGGCCATTGCGCAAGGTTCGCACATGTTTCTTGAGCAAGCCGTCCCAGGCGGCACTGTCTGGCCCTTCGGCCCTCACCCCACCGGCCTGACCGGCGAGCACCATCAGGGCAAAAAATAGTCTCTTCAACATGCCAATCAGCCTCGCTTCCAGGTATGAAACCGCGCCAGCCATGACAGCACGGTTTGTGGGGCGTGCGCGCGCTTCCACTCACCCGCTGCAAACTTGTTGGCCTCGGCCAGCGTTGGGTAGGTGTGAATGGTGCCCAGGATCTTGTTCAAACCCAGGCCATGTTTCATCGCCAACACAAATTCGGCCAACAGGTCACCGGCATGTTCACCCACGATGGTGACGCCCAGAATGCGGTCTTTGCCTGGCACCGTCAGCACTTTGACAAAACCGTTCGCTGTGCCATCGGCAATGGCGCGATCGAGGTCGTCGATGCCGTACCGGGTGACTTCATGGGCGATGCCTTTTTCCTTGGCCTTTTGTTCATTGAGTCCTACCCGTGCCACCTCGGGCTCGATGAAGGTGGCCCACGGCACCACCGAATAATCGACCTTGAACTTCTTGAAATCGCCCAACAGCGCATTCACCGCAGCGTACCAGGCCATGTGCGCGGCGGTGTGGGTGAACTGGTACGGGCCAGCCACGTCGCCGGCCGCATAGATGTTGGGGTACAGGGTTTCCAGATAGTCGTTCACGGCCACGGTACGCTGGGTGGGAATACCCAAGTCTTCCAGTCCGTACCCCTGCAACCGCGCCACGCGACCCACGGCGCATAGCAGGGCATCAAACTCAATGCGTTTTTCTTGCCCCTGGTGCTCCACGACAATGACTTTGCGCTCGCCATCACGCTCGCAGCGCAAGGCTTTGTGGCTGGTCAACACCGCAACACCATCGCGGGTCAGAGCATCGCGCGCCAGGTCAGACACCTCGATGTCCTCACGCATCATGATGCGTGGTGCCATCTCGATTTGTGTCACCTTGGAGCACAGGCGGGCAAAGCTCTGCGCCAGCTCACAGCCAATCGGACCACCCCCCAAAACAACCAGGCGCGCCGGTGGGGTGTCGAGCTTGGCAAACTCGTCCCACAGTGTGTCACTGGTGACGTAACCCACGTCATCCAGGCCGGGCAACGGTGGCACGAAGGGGCGAGCACCGGCTGCAATGACAATGGAACGGGTGGTCAGACGCTGGGTGCCACCCTGATTCAAGTGGATTTCCACCGTCCAGGGATCGACAATCTTTGCGTAGCCCGCCAGCACTTCGACGCCCAGCCGGGTGTAGCGCTCCACACTGTCGTGTGGTGCCACTGCCGCAATGACCTCGTGCACGCGGGCCATGACCTTGCCAAAACTGAACTCGGGCTCGGTTGCCGTCAAGCCATAGTTTCCGGCGTGACGCATCTGGTTGGCGATACGGGCCGACTTGATCAGTGCCTTGCTGGGCACACAACCATAGTTCAGGCAATCGCCACCCATCTTGTGTGCCTCGACCAGGGTGACCCTGGCCTTCACTGCCGCCGCAATGTACGACGTCACCAGGCCAGCGGCACCACCGCCAATGACGATCAGGTTGCGATCAAACTTGTCCGGACGTTGCCATTTGGCGTAGATCCGTCGACCTTGCAAAAAGCCCATGAATTGCTTGGCCAACATGGGAAACACACCGAGCAGCGCAAACGAGAACAAGAGACCAGGCGACACAATGCCCGACAAGCTGGTAATTTGCGCCAACTGGGTACCAGCATTGATATAGACCAGGGTGCCCGCCAGCATGCCCAACTGGCTGACCCAGTAGTAACTCAGGGTGCGCACAGGGGTCAGACCCATGAGCAAATTCACCAGAAAGAAGGGGAAGATTGGCACCAGTCGCAGCGTGAACAGATAGAGCATGCCATCTTTGGCCATGCCGTCGTTGATGGCCTTGAGCCGCTCGCCAAAACGGCGTTGTATGGAATCCCGCAACACATAACGAGACGCCAGAAAAGCCAAAGTGGCACCGATGCTGGAGGCGAATGACACGATGACGGTGCCCACCGCCAGGCCAAATAGGGCACCCGCCGCGAGGGTCATGATCACTGCACCCGGCAGTGACAAGGCGGTGACCACCACATAGACGGCAAAAAAGCCCAAACCCACCAGCAGCGGTGACGCGGCACGCTGCGCTTCAAACTGCCCCAGACTGGCCTTTAAACCATCCAGAGTCAGGTACTGGTTCAGATCCAGCACAAAGAAGCCAATAACCAGCACGACCGCGGTGAGGAGAATCAGAATTTTTTTCATGGCTGGTGGCTTTGGAGTTCACCTGATGATGGCAACAAATGCGCACCTTATGCGGACATAGTCGTGCATGACCCTGCATTTCTTACACTGCGCAGGAGACAACCTGATGGGCAAGGCCTTCGCGCCGATGGCGGCAAGGCAGGCGACCCATAGGCCAGAAACATGCACCCAGGGTGAATCAATTCACCCACCGCCGCGTTGGGTGCCCAGATCAAAGCGGCGTTGCACCTGGTAACGCCGCGCATCGTTGAGCCCGCTGTACGTAAAACACAGCCTCAATCGCGGTATCGTCAACAAGGCAATTCGCGCATCCGGCAAAACCGCCCAACACAAGTTCAACACACCGTCCGGCCAGGTCGCGCTGCAGCGGGCATGGTCTGGCTCCAGCTTCAAGACGGCGGCGGGTAATGCCCCCGGCAACCACGACAACAGGTCAGCCGGCGTGCAGCCCATGACACGGTCAAACTCTTGCGGAACAAAACTGGGGGTCATGGGCAGGTGGGGTCCATCACCTTCAGCGGGGGCAGACCGAGCGAAAGGCCCGGCACCCGCTGCACATCGGGTCGTGATCGTCGAGAAGTTGTAGGCGCATGGAGGTCGTCGTCATTGGATTGGCTCCATCAGCCAGATCAAAGACGGATACACACCGGCATTTGAGTCAAACCTGCCAGGCTATTTACGGCTCAGCACGTTGATATTCTGTTTGACATCGCTGTCCAGAATGTAGCCGATGGCACCAGGGTGCGACTGGACAAAGTCAATGACCTCACTGGATGCTGCAAGGTCTTTCGGCGGGCTTCCTTTGCCGATGAACTTGCGTACGGTCCAATACGCTTGATACTTTTCTTCGTCCTGACTGAGGTAAGCCGCCAGAAACTGGCTGCGAACCAGACTGTCAGGCACCTGATTGACGGCGACGATGGCGATGCCGTTCACCTCGATCACCCTTCCAGTGAAAATTTTTTGAATCGTGACCAAATCAAGCTTACGCAATGACGGGTGTCCAATGACGGCGACGTTTTGCGCCAGGGCTGAAACAGAGACACAGCAAATTGCCACAGTGAACATGAGGTGACGGAATGGTTTCATGGTTCCGCCCCCTCAGAACACGAAACTGTACGACAGCGAGAACACATGGATGCTCTTATGGCTGACATTGCCGCCTGCTGGTGCATCGACCAGACTGCTGGCAACCCCAACACGGGTGCGTACCCATTCGGTCTTGATTTTTTGTGTCGAACTCAGTGCATAAGAGGTGCCAATGGCCCAGGAGACCTGATCAAACGCCTGATAAAAATCGGCGCCGGCCCGCTGCGATGCATTGATCACGGCGGCCGCCGGCCCCACAAGCGCTGCGGGCACCGTGGTGGTGTTGAAGGTTTGGTAGCGCTCAAGTGAAGCGCTTTCGGTGCGCAAACTGGCCCAATAAAGGTAAGGCGTCCATTTGCCAATGCGTTTGCGCAAAGACACATAGCCACCGTCAGTATCGATGCCACCGCCATTTCCGGTCGTGCTGCGGCGGCGTGCGTACTCGGTGGTCAGACGAATATTTTGCCCGAGATCCAGATCGGCACCCAAATTGAACAGTGTGAAATCAAGGCTCTTGGTACTGCGGATTCCAGGACCCGGCTGGAAGTTGTAGTAACCAATGCCGGGTGCCAGGGCAACAAAATTGGGATCTTCCAGCCACTCCTGCCCATCCGTGCGCTCAACCGAAGCCAAGTGATATCCGACCCGGTACACACTCTCTCCAGGACGATAGGTCAGCAGAAGCCCTGTGCCCTCAGCATTCAAGGGCGTGAAATTCGCACCTGCCGCCAGCAAGCCGGGAATGCCATCGCGCACATGGATGCGCAGCTCGGTCTTGCCCTTGCCCCAATAGCCGTCCAGGCTCAACTCACTATTCTCGAAGCCCCAGGTCTTGTTGAACGAGGCCCCTGTCATATCGACGATCGGTGAGGTTGCATACACCTCCAGAGGTTGGCGGGCCAGATCCAGCGTGGCGCCAACATCCAGATTTTCGGAGTTCAGATAGCCGGGAACGCGCAATTTGCCAGCTCTGATCAACCAGTCATTGCTGGGTCGCCAGGAGAGAAATGCCCACGAAAGTGTTGCATCCCAACGGCTGTCGTTCTTGATCGACGGAGCCACTTTGGCCTGCACCGTGGTGCTCCATTGCGGTGTGAACTGGGTGTCCAGCTGCACTCCGAAAAGACTGTCCCGAGTCAATGTGCCGGTGTTATCAATGAAGCGCTGATAGTTGAACGGCTGGTCAGAAACGGCATAACCCAGCGTACCAAAGCCGGAAACGGCAAAGTCCACGGCATAGCCCGTGCCGGGCAAGATGCAAAACAAAGGGCCAAGCAGTGCCAGCAGCAGTGGTTTCATGATGAGAGGGCGATGAATTTGGCTGGTAATGGGTCTCAAGCATCGGGCCAACGGTCGGCGATTTCAACAAAAGCTGCCGCATTGGCAATAAAGATGTCCACAATCTCCGGATCAAAATGACGACCGCGACCTTGCAGAATGATATCTGCTGCCTGGGCATGTGTCATCGCGGGTTTATAGGGTCTCGCACTGTGCAGGGCGTCATAAACATCGGCCAGGGCCATCAGACGTGCGGTCAGCGGTATGGCCTCGCCGGCCAGGCCGTGCGGATAGCCGGAACCGTCCCACTTTTCGTGATGGTGGCGGGCAATGTCCAGAGCGATATCCAGAAACTCACCCTGATCGCCCATGAAATTGTCGGCTCGCTGCAGAATGTCGTAGCCGCGTTCGGCATGCGTTTGCATGATGGCGAACTCTGCGGCATCGAGCTTGCCGGGTTTGAGCAGGATGTGGTCTGGAATAGCAATCTTGCCAATGTCATGCAGCGGCGCGGATTTGGCCAGCATCTCCACATAGTCCGGTGTCAACAGCGTGGTGTACCGAGGCAACAAGGCCAACTGCCGTGCCAGCAGCTGCACATATTCCTGGGTACGCCGGATGTGGTTGCCAGTGCATTCGTCCCGGAACTCGGCCAGGGAGATCATGACGTAAATGGATGCATCCTGAAGGCGATGTACCTGCGACAGGCGACGCTGGACTTCTTGTTCGAGCCAATGGTTTTTGTCCCGCATGAAGTCCTGCCAATGCTTCATGGCCAGATGGGTGCGCACCCGTGCAGCCACAATCGGTGGGCTGATCGGTTTGTGGATGAAATCGACCGCCCCCACAGAAAAGCCGCGCTCCTCGTCTTCGATGGCCACTTTGGCGGTAAGAAAAATCACCGGAACATTCCGTGTCGTGGCATCAGACTTGAGTTGACGGCAAACCTCGTAACCATCCATTCCCGGCATCATGATGTCAAGCAATACCAAATCGGGCGGGGCGGCACGCGCGTATTGCAGCGCCTTGATACCGTTGTTGGCAACCTTGACCCGGTAGTCCTCCTGCAGCAGATCGGCCAACACCGTCAGGTTGGCCGGTGTGTCGTCAACGATCAGCAACGTTGGACGGGCCAGGCCCGAGTCATGAAGTACGGCGTCAGTCATGGTCATTCGGCGTTAAGGTCGCAAGTATTTCCAGCGCAGTATCGAAGTCAAATCGGCTCAGTGCATTCTCGATGCGCTGGATGTCAAACGGTTCCAATATAGCGGCGAACGCCACCGTGTGCGTGCGCCACAAGTGAACGGCCTGGTTGTCGCCTTCGCCCAGAAGCTGCCGCAGGCGCGGCAAACAGGCCGGCAGCGTTCTGGAACCAGACGCAGAAACTGACGCCGGCGCTTGACCTGAACCAGCCGTCGCAAGACCCGGCAATTCCACCACGCTTGCAAAAGACGGCTCCGGCCGTTCTTGATGTGCCACTCTGTCAGCCAGGTCAAACTGGACGCTGAAGTAAAAGCGCGAGCCCTTGCCAAGCTCGCTTTCAACCTGAATGTGCCCCCCCATCAGTTCCACCAATTTCCGGGCAATCGCCAAGCCCAGGCCGGTGCCGCCAAATTTCCGTGTAGTTGAGCCGTCAGCCTGCGAAAACTCCTGAAACAGATGCTCCCTTTGTTCAGGCGAAATGCCAATGCCTGTATCTTCGACTTCAAAACGAAGGATCAGCTGATTTTCACTGTACTCTTGAACAAGCACCCGCAATCGAACCTGACCCAAAGGGCTGAATTTGATGGCATTGCTCAATAAATTGGTCAAAACTTGCCCCAGACGCATGGCGTCGCCCATGACCACAACACTCTCATCCGACAGCAGCGGCGAGGGAATCTCAAGCAGCAGTTCGACCTGACCGTCCTGCGCTCGCAATCGAAGCAGGCTCAGCGCACTGTCAATCACCTGCTCCACGCGAAACGGCTGGAGATCCAGTTCCATCTTGTTGGCTTCAATTTTTGAAAAATCAAGAATATCGTTGATCAGCGCCAGCAGGGACTGAGCGGCCCTGTGAATGTGCCCGGCATAATCGCGCTGACGTCGTGTGAGTTCGCTGTTGAGGATCAGATGCGCCATGCCGATGATCGCGTTCATGGGGGTTCGGATCTCGTGACTCATATTGGCCAAAAACATCGACTTCGCGTGGGTTGCCTCCTCGGCACGTTGGCGAGCCTTTTCCAGTTCATCCTGAATGACAGCGCGGTGCGTGATGTCGTCTTGTATCGACTGGGCCATACCGTCCATGGCAGCACCGAGCGCCACAATTTCGTCCACCCCATGCCCTACATCGGAGCGGGTGGCGTATTCGCCGCCCGCCAGTTTGCCTGCTGTTTTGCCAATGCGGTCCAGCGGCCGCAATACTGAACGCAACACAACGGCATACCCCACGCTGACCACCAGCAATGTCCCCAGCATGAACATCAACGAACGTGAAATCATCTGATCAAGCTGTTGGGTGGCCTGGACGACTTCATCATCGGTCCGCTGGCCAACTTGGTGGGAGAGGTTGCGGATCGCATCCGAGACGATGGCCTTGAGCGCGATGTATTGAGGCCCGTGTACCAACCCGCTGGCAAACTTCAGGTCGGGCGTTCCGTCTGAAACAAACTGCTTTTTATGGGGGTCGTAAAGTCCCTGGGTGGCAGCGAATGCCACCTGCTCGATCTTGTTCAGAGCTTCGGTAGCACGAATCAGCGAGTGAAAGCTGTCGAGCTCCCGCGCACTAAAGCCCAAAGTCTGCATACGCTGGGCCAGTGAACGCTTCAGGCCCGATTTGGGCAGGGCGTGAACCTGCCGGCCAGCAATGACCCGATCCCAGTAAGTGCCCGGGTCAAAGTCCTGCGGCACCGATTTTTCACCCTTTTGGATCGCAATGATGTCGTAGTAATAGAGCAAGTAGCGTGCTTCCCCGGTGACCGTGTAGGCGCGCACCAGATGTGCGAGCTGTTCGCTTTCAAGCCGCATCTCATTGATCAGCGCAATGGCTTGGCGGCTGTGCTCCTGTGCCGCAACAGCCTGGTCGTGGGCCTGTTTCACCTGCAGCATGATGAGTGCATTGGCGATCAGAGCCCCCAGCAGAATCAGGGAAAACCAGTTCGATGCCTTTCTCAGCTTCATAGCCAGCGATCCCTTTCAAACTCTGCCCACCCCAAAGCACGCCTTGACATCAAGCCCTGCACTCCAAGTTTCTGACGCCGCCATTATCATTGGCAATGGATGATTGATCACGGCAAACCGCACCGCCGCGCCACCCTGGCACCCGTTGATTTCGGTTGCCGTTGCCGGCGTTTGCAGATGCGGCTCTGTTGGTGTTCGGATCGACTTTCAAACTCTCAATTGGCCACGCGCGTGCGCCAGCAGACCATCACAGGCATCTTCCACCAGATCCAGTACCTGCTCAAAGCCCTGGTGTCCACCGTAGTACGGGTCGGGTATCACCGGGCTGTCGTGCCGCTGACAGAACTCGGTCAGACGGCGCAGCTTGTGCTGGTGCTGTGGTGGGCAGGCGGCCTGCAACAAAGCCAGATTGTCCCAGTCCATCGCCATAATGAGATCGAAGGAAACGAAGTCGTCGTCAGCAATCTGGCGGGCGCGCAACGCCGATAAATCGTACCCGCGTTGCCTGGCATGCACCTGTGAACGTGCATCAGGCGGGCTGTCGGGATGGTAGTTGTGGGTACCCGCCGAATCAACGCGCACCCGGTCAGCCAGCCCGTGCTGCTGCGCCCGGTGGGCAAAAACACCTTCTGCAGTCGGGCTACGACAGATATTGCCCATGCAGACAAACAGTACCGAATAAGTCATGGCGCTTCCTTGTTGTGTCTTGAAAGTTATCGGCACTATGCCAGCCTTGAAAGAAGAGCCGCCGAGCGCGCTCTTAAGTCCTTCTTAAGCACAGATCGCAAGAATTCAGTCCTGTGCACCGACGGCAAGTCATGCCGTCAACCGACCCGACCATTCTTAAGGAGCCTCATGAATCCCGATGCAACCCCACGCCGAGCATCTCATTGCCGCCTGTCGATCCTGGCCCTCACCGCTGCCCTGCTGACTGCCTGTGGTGGTGGCGGTGGAAGCACCACCACCAGCGACGAAAACTCGGCCACTGCGCCAACCCCTGTGGTGACGACACCCACCACGCCCGTCGTACCGGGCTCTCCCACCCAGACGGTTCAGGTCGGCAATACCAGCGGCCGACTGCTGGCATCCAACTGTTTCCAGTGCCACGGCACTGAAGGGACCGGTGGTTTTGACAACATCCGGGGTGAAAGTGCAGGTGAGATCAAAGAATTTTTGACCAAAGCCGCCAACAGCAACATCATGGCGGCGCATGTGCAGGGTTATACCGTCGCGCAGATTGATGCCATTGCCGCCTACCTCAACCAATAAATCAGGAACCTGAACATGCAGCACAACCTTAAAACTTTGCCCAATCGTCGCCGCTGGTTGCTCACGGCCATGGCCACACTCGGTGCCGGTCTGGTGCCGGTGCTTGGCCACACCGATGACGACAACGATTCTGGCGGTAGCAGTTCGGGCAGTACCACCGTGACAGCGGCCACGACCGGGCTCAGTGCCCGCGTTGTGGTCGTCGGTGGAGGTATGGCCGGTGCCACCGTGGCCAAATACTTGCGGCTTTGGGGTGGCAGCGGCATCGCCGTGACGCTGGTTGAGCCCAATGCCAGTTACACCTCCAACATCATGAGCAACCTGGTGCTCAATGGCTCGCGCAATGTGGCAAGCCTGGCCTATTCGTATGCCAATCTGAGCAGCAAATACGGCGTCACGCTCAAACACGCTGCGTTGCAGTCGATCGACAAGGCGTCCAAGACCGTCACACTATCGGATGGCAGCGTCTTGGCCTACGACCGACTGATACTGGCACCCGGCATCGAGTTTGACAACGCTTACGGCCTGAGTCAAAGCCACTACGACAACCAGACCCCTCATGCCTGGCACGCGGGTACCCAAACGACCTTGCTGGCCAGCCAGATTGCTGGCATGGTCAATGGCGGGGTTTTTGTCATGACCATCCCCAAGGCGCCCTACCGCTGCCCACCCGGCCCTTATGAGCGGGCTTGCCTGGTGGCTGATTTCCTGAAAACGCGCTTTGGCAGCGGCACCAGCTCCAAAGTGATCATTCTGGATGAAAACGCCAGCATTCAGGCCGAAGTTGACAATTTCAGCTACGCCTTTGGCACGCTGCACAAGGGGGTGATTGACTATCGCCCGGGTATCAGCGGCATCACCGTCAACCCCGACACGAAGGTGGTGACTTACAAAGACGGATTGCAGACCGCACAGTCGATTCAGGCGCAGGTCGTCAACCCGATCGCACCGCAACGCGCACGCGGTGCAAGCACCGGTGGCTGGCTGCACAATGCCGGGCTGAACAACAGCCAAGATGCCAGCGGCAAGCCGGATGGGCGCTGGTGTGTGGTGAATGTGCTGAGCTACGAATCCACCACCGCGCCCGGCATTCACGTGATTGGCGACGCCGCCAGTTGCGCCATGCCCAAAGCCGGGCACGTGGCCAACCAGGAAGCCAAAATTTGCGCCGACGCCATCATCCGCCTGCTCGGCGGGCAGCAACCCGATCCGGCACCGGTGGCGAATTCCGCCTGCTATTCACCCATCACCGCCAGCACGGCGTCATGGCTATCCACGGTCTACCAATATGATGGCGTCAATCGCAAAATGGTGGTGGCCGCCAATGGTGGCAACACGGTGGGTGCCAAAGCCACCGAGGCGGCGACCATCAGCAGCGACAACTTCAGGCAGATGAACACCTGGTTCACCACCTTGATGGGCGACAGTTTTGCCTGAGCCGCACGCTGCTTACTGGATCCACTGGGCAATTTGCGCCACGTCTTCGGCAAACATCTGGCCTTTTTCGGCCTGCAAGACTTTGCCGTCGCGCCCGAGGACCAGCGTGACCGGCAGTCCCCGTGGCTTGGGCAGACGCCGGTGCACCTCGGCGCTGACCCAGGCGGATGGGAAGGTATACCCCTTCTTGTTCAGATACGCCAACGCTTCCTCGGGCTGGCGGTCCACCGACAAGGCCAGCATCTGCAGACCTTTGCCCTGATAACTTTGCCAGAGTTTTTGTATCTCGGGACTTTGCTGGGCGCAAAACGGGCAGGTACTGGCCCACCAGTAAATGACCGTCACCTGCCCGGCAGTTTGTGCCGGACGGAACTGCCCACCCCCCAGCAGCGCCACTTCAGGCAAAGCAATCCGGCTGCCGGTGGCGGGCAAGGCGCCTGCCATGCGTTCCATCTGCGCCGGACTGAGCATTGCCGCACCCGCCGGCGTCGACTGCGCCAGCGCTGCTCGGTTCACCCCCAGAAAAAGACCCAATGGCCATCCCAAAGCAAGTCCTACGGTGCTGCGACGACGGCTGGAAAAAAGCACTGGGTTCATCTGGAGGGTCCTGCGGTTGACGGGTTTGGTTGGGGGGAATTCGCATGCTGGTCGCACATCGTACTCGCAGAGCGCGTCTGAGGCAAAATCAGTCCCTGTCACGCCGGGCGACCACCGTTGCGCGTGGCGGCCCCGAATTTGCCACGTTTTCATGACCACTGCCCACTTCCCCGAACCTGCCTTGCGCCCCAGTTCTGCTGAAGCGCTGAACCGAGACTGCTATTGCCGCACCCTCAACACACAACGCCTGCGGGAGCAACTGGAGGCAGACCCCAGCCTGAAGGGCTTGCTGGACGACATCAGCCACACCCGCCCCAACCTGTTTTCAAGCAGCGTGGTGTTCATGTCCGACCGCGTGCAGGGGCAGATCGAGGCCGCTGTGGCTGCCATCGAGCGGGTCGCGTCCTTACCCGGTTTCCAGGCGCAGGCGCTGGACCGGGCCGATGCCGTCGCGCAACACCGCTGGGGGCCGCTTGCGGCCTGCATGGGTTATGACTTTCACCTCAGCGCCCTCGGCCCACAACTGATCGAGATCAACACCAATGCGGGCGGCCTGCTCCTCAATGCAGCGTTGGCACGCGCGCAGGAAGCCTGTTGCGACGAGCTGAACCTGGCTTTTCAATCGAACCTTCAACACGAGAGCCTTCATCACGCCCTTTTTGCGATGTTTGCCAACGAATGGCAGTTGCAGCGTGGCGGTTCCCCTTGGCGCAACGTGCTGATTGTGGACCGCAACCCGACGGCGCAGTATCTGGCACCGGAATTTACGCTGTTTCAACAATTGTTTGCCTCACACGGCGTGACCGCCCATATTGCCGACCCCAGCGAGTTGAGCTGGATCGACGACCAGCTGCAGTACCAGAACACACCGGTAGACATGATCTACAACCGTCTCACTGATTTCTACCTGGAAGAACCGGAGAACCGGCCCTTGCGACAGGCCTATGAAACCGGTGCCGTGGTGCTGACACCGCACCCGCGCGCCCACGCCCTGCTGGCCGACAAGCGCAATCTGGTGGCACTCAGCCAGGACGAGCTTCTGCAAACCTGGGGCGCCAGCAGCGCAGACCGTCTATTGCTAGGCCGCACGGTACCCCGAACCCGGCTGGTTACCCATGACCAGGCGGATGCGCTGTGGTCACAACGGCGCGACCTGTTTTTCAAGCCGGTGGCGGGGTACGGTGCCAAGGCAGCGTACCGGGGTGACAAGCTGACACGCCGTGTCTGGGGCGATATCCTGGTGGGCGATTTTGTGGCCCAGGCCCTGGTGCCACCTGCTGCGCGCATGATCGAAGTGGATGGCGTGCTGACTGACCTCAAGTTTGACATTCGCGCCTACACCTATGGTGGCCAGGTGCAACTGCTGGCCGCGCGTATGTACGCAGGACAGACCACCAACTTTCGCACCCAGGGCGGCGGCTTTGCGCCGGTCATCGTGGTGCCTGACCAAGGAACGATCTGATGTGTGGCATTTGTGGCGAACTGCGCTTTGACGGCCAATCCCCTGACATGGCGGCGATTGGCCACATGTCGGACCAATTGGCGCGCCGGGGGCCGGACCATGCGGGTACCTACAGCGACGGTCCACTGGCTTTCGGCCACCGGCGCCTGTCGATCATCGACCTCTCCAGCCACGCGCACCAACCCATGGTCGACGCCACGCTGCAGCTCACCCTGGTATTCAATGGCACCCTTTACAACTACCGCGAACTGCGCACGGAACTGCAGTCGCAGGGGTACCAGTTTTTTTCTAACGGTGACAGCGAAGTCATCCTCAAGGCCTATCACGCCTGGGGCCAGCAGTGCGTGACGCGTTTCAAGGGCATGTTTGCCTTTGCCATCTGGGACCAGCGCAGCAGCCAGCTGTTTTTGGCGCGCGACCGCTTTGGCATCAAACCGCTGTATCTCACCCAGGACTGCCACCGCCTGCGGTTTGCCTCCAGCCTGCCTGCGCTGCTGGCCGCCGGAGGGGTTGACACCACACTCGACCCGGTGGCACTGCATCACCATTTCACCCTGCACACGGTGGTACCGGCGCCGCGTACCATCTTGAAAGGCGTGCGCAAGTTCCCGCCTGCGCACACCATGGTATTTAACCCCGACGGCAGCGTCGAGCAGCAGCGCTACTGGTCGCTCGACGCCACCCGGCCCGAGGTTGCGCCGTCCGAGCAGGAATGGCTGGAACAAACCCGCGCCTACCTGGACCGGAGTGTCGAGCGCCGGCTGCTCGCCGCCGATGTGCCGGTAGGCGTGCTGCTCTCGGGCGGGCTCGATTCGAGCCTGCTGGTGGGTCTGCTGGCCGAACATGTGAAAGACCTGCGTACGTTCTCGATTGGCTTTGAAGACCTGGGTGGCGGCGCCGAAAAAGCCGACGAGTTTGAGTATTCCGACCAGGTGGTGGCGCATTTCAAAACCCGCCACCACAAATTCAGCATTCCCAACAGCGAGGTGATGGCGCGCCTGCCGGAAGCGGTGGCACAAATGACCGAACCCATGGTCAGCCACGATGTGATTGCCTTTTACCTGCTGGGCGAGCGGGTGTCCAAAGAGGTCAAGGTGGTGATGTCGGGCCAGGGCGCTGACGAAGTGTTTGGCGGCTACTTCTGGTACCCCAAGATGGACGCCAGCAGCGGCACACCCCTGCAGCGTTTTGCCCCGCACTATTTTGACCGGGACCATGATGAGTACCTAAAAATGGTCACAGCGCCCTACCAGATTGCGGATGTCACTTCTGAGTTGGTAGCAAGCAGACTGTCTGAGCCTGCCGCTGATACATTTCTGGATCAGGTGTGGCGCTTTGACGCCACCACGCTGATTGTGGACGACCCGGTGAAACGGGTTGACAACATGCCGATGGCCTGGGCGCTGGAAGTACGCACCCCGTTTCTCGACCATGAGCTGGTCGAGCTGGCAGCCAAAATGCCGCCGGAACTCAAACTCAAGGAAGGTGGCAAGTTCCCGCTGAAGGCGATTTCGAGGGGCCTGATCCCGGACTCGGTGATCGATCGGCCCAAAGGCTATTTCCCGGTGCCGGCGCTGCGCTATGTGCGCGGGCCATTCCTGGAGATGATGCGTGACATTCTGATGTCGCCTGCCTGCCTGGCGCGCGGCCTGTACCAGCGCGACTATGTAGACAGGCTGCTGGCAGCACCCGAGGCGCCTGAGCACTTCACCCGCATCAACGGGAGCAAACTGTGGCACCTTGCGCTGCTGGAGTGGTGGCTGCAGGTGCATGTGGATCGTGTGGGTCGAACGTAGAATCCGGGGCAAAACGCACGATGTGTCGCTGGTCGAATCCGCCACCATGAAGGGCCCATGCGCTACCAGACCCATATCTCGATAGACACTGAGCGTTCAGCGGTGCTGCTGAGGTATGCGATCGCCGTGCTGGTGGTCGGGTCGTTCGCCACCATGCTGACATTGGGGGCGTCCCTGTCCGAGTCCCGGGTCAATCTGTTTGGCCCTTTGTTGATGCTTGCCGTCGGTATTTGTGCCTGGGTCATTTTGCGCTTGGGCAAGCCGATGCTGGCCAGTCAGGTGCTGGTGTACGGTGTGTGTGCCGTGACCACCAGCATCGCCGCCTTTACCGGCGGCGTACGCTCTCCGGTCATGGTGATCTACCCGGTATTGATCCTGAGTATCGGCTGGCTCAGCCATGTGCGCGCCGCCCTCACGTTGACGCTGCTGGTGGCCGGACTGACCTTGGGACTGTGGGTAGCCCAGCGTCTGGAGCTGATCCAGGACAACGGTCTGCCCAGTGCTGCAATCTATGCCCTGCACAGTCTGGTGGTTTATGCACTGTCCTCGGTGCTGGTGGTGTTCATCCTGCGGGCGTATCAGCTCCGACTGAAGGACCTCAACAAACTCAGCGACGAACTGACTGAGTATACGGGTCTGCTGGAGCAAAACAGCGACCTGCTGGAACGAGCGCAGGCAGTGGCAAAAATTGGCAGCTGGGTGGTTGACATTGCTGCGAATCACATTACCCCGTCAGTTCAGGGATGTGCCATTCTGGGGCTGCCGACCGGCTCCTCGATCCATCTGTCGCAGTACTTTGCGATGGTGCATCCGGATGACCAACCCGATTTATTACAGCAATGGCATCACGCGCTGAAAGACGGACTGCTCGATTGCGAGCACCGCATCCTGCTGAAAGATGAGGTCCGCTGGATCCGCCAACGCGCCGAATTGGACATGGCGCACGGCCGAGCTACCCATGCGCTAGGCATCGCACAGGACATCACCGAACGCAAATTAATGCAAATGGCGCTGCGGGAGAGCGAGAAACGTCACCGTACCCTGATCGAGTGGACACCCGAAGCCATCCTGGTGCACCAAAACACCAGGATTCTGTACGCCAATCCGGCCGCAGTGAGACTTTTTGGTGCGCCCGATGCGGACACGCTGTCGGGCCGATCCACCCAGGATCTGATCCACCCAGACAGCCTGGTGCAGCAAAAGCAGCGCATGAGCCAGATCGAGCAGGGTGAAGACCTGGACCCCATTGCCGAGGCAAAATTCCTCAAGCTTGACGGTACGGTGATCGACGTCGAAGTGCAAGGCACCGCCATCGAGTTTGATGGCATCGCTGCCATTCATGTGTCGATACGCGATGTGACCGAGCGCAAGCGACTTGAATACGAAATTCGCCAACTCGCGTTTTACGACAACCTGACCGGTCTGCCCAACCGCCGTTTGCTCGACGACCGGTTGGGCCAGACGATCATGGCCAACCGACGCAACCCGGTTTACGGTGCCTTGATGTTTCTTGACCTGGATAACTTCAAACCCATCAACGATACCTATGGCCACTCGGTCGGCGACCGTTTACTGGTTGAAGCGGCACACCGGATCAAAAGCTGTGTGCGCGAAACCGACACGGTGGCGCGCTTTGGTGGCGATGAGTTTGTGGTACTGCTGGCCGAACTTGATGCCGATCGCGACACCTCACAGCAACACGCCCACGCGGTGGCCCTGAAGATCCTTGCCAGCTTGGCGGAACCCTATACGCTGCAGGTGCATTCCGGAGACCCGCACAGGCAACCCGTCTCGCACCGCTGCACCGCCAGCATCGGGCTGGTCATTTTTGGCAGCCGCGACAACGCCAGCCCCGAGGATCTGACCAAATGGGCCGATGTCGCCATGTACCAGGCAAAAAGCGAGGGGCGCGACCGGATCAGCTTTGCCCACCAGACCTAGTTTTTTTGATAGCTATCAAGCTTTTTGGAAATTGCGCTAGAGGCAATTTTTGCCAATCAAATGGCGGATCGCAAACGATCAATCCCCTCGCTGATCCGGCCCAGGTCAGCGGTGGCAAAACTCAGCCGCAAGGTGGCGAGATCCGGGTCATGGGCGTAAAACGGGGCACCGGGTACAAAGGCCACACCCCGGTCAATCGCCCGCTTGGCAAAATCGGCCGCAAGGGCGCATTGGCCTGTCGCGCCGGTCAGCCTGGCCCAAAAGAACATGCCACCTTGCGGCGCGTCAAAGGCGATGGCCGCCCCGAGCGTCTGCTGTAAACACTGCCCCATCACACGCGCGCGCTCGGCGTAGGTGGCACGCACCACCGCCAGCGTGGCGTCGAGCCGGTTCAAGGTCAGATAGTGTGCACAGATGGCCTGGGTCAGGTTGCTGGTATGGGCGTCGCTGAACTGCTTGCACATGGTGGCCCTGGCCAGCAAGGCCGCCGGTGCGATCAACCACCCCACGCGCAGGCCCGGACTGAGGATTTTGCTGAAGGAGCCGCAATGCGCCAACCAGTCGCGACTGCCCGGCACGCTGTCACTCAGGGCCAGCAGGCTCGGCGGCGGCGGCTGGTCAAAGTACAGCTCACCGTACGGGTCGTCCTCCACCACCAGGGTGCGCGTGCGCACCGCCATCTGCAAAATCCGTTGCCGCCGCGCCAGACTCAAGGTGGCACCGCTGGGGTTGCCAAAGGTCGGAATCAGGTAAACCAGCTTGGGCTTGTGTTGATCGATCAGCGCTTCGAGCTTGTCCACATCCACACCGTCGGCGTCGATCGGTGCCCCAATGATGTGGGCACCGTAGAGTCTGAAGCACTGAATGGTGGCCAGGAAGGTGGGTGCCTCCACAATCACCTTGTCGCCGGGCGAGATCATGGTTTTGCCAATCAGATCCAGCGCCTGCTGGCTGCCGGTCGTGACGATCAACCCGTCCGGCCCCACGGTACTGCCTTTGCCCGCCATAAAACCAGAGATGGCTTCGCGCAAGGGCTGATACCCTTCGGTGGCACCGTATTGCAGGACCGGGCCAGGCTTGTCCGCCAGCACCGCGTGCGAGGCCATGGCAATACCCTCGGCGTCAAACAGCGCCGGATCCGGAAACCCCCCGGCAAAACTGATGATGCCGGGCTTGCCCAACAGTTTGAAGAGTTCACGAATGGCCGAGGTTTCGACGTTCTGGAGGCGGTCAGCAAATTGCATGGTGTCTGGTGAAAGGTAAGTAACAAAATATCTGTGGTCCGGGCGGCAGGTCGGGTCCGTTACGGCGTTGAGAGGCAACGAATTGGGGTAAATTGTCTCTGATAAGCTGCATACTTCAACAGGACATCCTCATGCACTCCCTCGACGCTTTTTTTGCCACGGTCAAACTGCCGTCCATCTCACAGGTCACACAGGCGCTGGTGAAAACGCTGAATGACGAGGACGCCGGGGTGCAGGAAGTGGCGGACATCCTCGCCAAAGACCCGGCGCTGGTGGCCAAATTGCTTCGGCTGGCCAACAGCGCACAGTTCGGCTTGCCGCGCGGCGTTGGCTCGATCGACGAGGCGATCCAGATGGTCGGCATGGCCAAGGTGCGCAGCCTGTCTTTGGGTGCCAGCCTGTGTTATGCCTTTCCACCGATTCCCGGTCTCGATGCGCAGGAATTCTGGCGCAGCAGCATGGCCTGCGCAGGTTATGCGCGCTGGCTCGCTGGCGGTTTGGACATGGACGCTGGCCAGGCCTGGTTGACCGGCATGATGCTTCGTCTGGGTGAGTTGCTGATTGCCCAATCCCGTCCGGAAGCTTTAATCGAAATTGAAAAAGCACCCACCTGGCCGGGGAGTCGCTGGGAACGCGAGAAACGCCTGATCGGTTTCTCGGAGGGCCAGATCACCGCCGAGCTGGCACGGCGCTGGAACTTCCCGATGCTGATGGTACAAGCCCTGGAGCGTGCCTACGATCCGCTGGTGGAGCAAGCTTTCTCACGCATGGGGGCGGTGATCCATTTGGCAGGCCTGTTGGCCGATACCCTGCAAGCACAGGCCGAGACGGTCGACACCCTGCCGCAGGATGTGATCGCCGAGCTGGCGCTGGATGTGGATTGGATGAGGCGCAGTTTCCCGTCGAGCGATTCGTTCATCAACGTGGCTTGAGCCGATGCAGACGCGGGACATCGAGGTTTTTTTTGCCACCCTGGCCCAGGCCAACCCGGAGCCTCAGACCGAGCTGGAGTTTGCCAGCGTGTTTGAGCTGCTGACCGCCGTTTTGCTATCGGCTCAGGCCACCGATGTGAGTGTCAACAAGGCCACAAGCCGCTTGTTTGTGGTGGCCAACACGCCGCAAAAAATATTGAACCTGGGTCTGGCCGGGTTGGAGTCACACATCCGCACCATTGGCCTGTACCACGCCAAGGCGCGTCACCTGTTGCAAACCTGCCAGATGCTGCTGGACCGACATGGCGGTCAGGTGCCGCGCACCCGCGAGGCACTGGAGGCATTGCCGGGAGTTGGCCGCAAAACCGCCAACGTGGTGCTCAACGTGGCGTTTGGCGAGCCCACCATGGCGGTGGACACCCATATCTTGCGCCTGAGCAATCGGACCGGTCTGGCACCCGGCAAGACACCCCGCGACGTAGAAGATGCCCTGCTGCAGCGGGTTCCCAGTGCCTACCTGCGCGATGCCCACCATTGGCTGATCCTGCATGGCCGCTATGTGTGCCAGGCCAGAACACCGCGGTGCTGGGAGTGCCAGGTGGCGGCACAGTGCGACTTCACCCCCAAAACGATGCTTCGTCCGCATTCGTCATAAACCCCTCAGCTTTCTGGCAAGTTCACCCGAATCGCTGTTATCTTTCGCTGAGCAAGCTATGCAAAAAACCGGGTGCAAAGTGCTGTTGCACAAAATCCGCCAACCCGTCAAAAACACGGTCGAGTGTGGGAACGGACACGCTGCATTCAGAAGCAAACAGTGCCCGCAATACGTTCGAATCCTCCACCAACCCGTGCAAATACAGCCCCAACACGTTGCCAGCGGCGTTTTGCCAGCCCAAACCTCCCGGCAATACCTCCTGGCATGCGTCCGGATGCGTGCCAGAGACGGCAACGGTCTGACCGTGGTGAATCTCGTAACCCGAGACACTCACACCCGCCAAAGACGACCATGGCCGAGCCGAAGCACCCGCCATGGAGTCACTGAAAACCGACCGCGTGTGGCGAACCGACTTGGTGAGTGCAAACCGGGTCTGCAAGGGCAACAAGCCCAGGCCAGGCGCGGAGCCATCCATGCCGACGGGATCAACCAGTGTTTCACCCAGCATTTGCAAGCCCCCACAAATGCCAAGCACCGCCCCACCCTGCGCGGCGTGTGCCGCCACGGCCACATCCAGCCCCTGATGCCGTAGCCAGAGCAAATCGGCCACAGTCGATTTGGAACCGGGCAGAACCATCCAGTCACCGGCCTGCAGTCCGGCCAGTTGTGACGGACTGCGCACCCACATCAGGCGCACGCCAGGGATATTTTTGAGCGGTTGAAACTCGTCCAGATTGCTGATGCGCGGATAGGCGATCACGGCCACCGTGAGTTTCACTGCACCGACACTGACGGACCGGTCGTCAAAAACCCCGTCCTCCTCGGGCAGACCATGGTGCCACCACATCGGCAAGGTGGCGACGGTGGCAATGCCGGTCAAGTCCTGCAGCATTTGCGGTGCCGGTGCCAGCAGGGCGGCGTCGCCGCGAAATTTGTTGAGCACAAAACCCCTGATCAAAATGCGCTCGTGTTGCGGCAGCAGCGCCCAGGTTCCGTACAAATGCGCAAAGGCACCGCCCCGGTCAATGTCGGTCACCAGCAGGCAGGCGGCATTGCAGTGCAAAGCCACACGCATGTTGACGATGTCACTATCGTGCAGGTTGATCTCGGCGGGTGAACCTGCGCCCTCGATCACCACCAGATCGTTCTCAGCGCGCAAGGCGTCCAGCGCAGCAGCAATCAGCGGCCAGACATGCTCGCTGCGGGCACGCCATGGCAGGGCGGTCAGTTCGGCATTCACCTGCCCCAGCAGCACCACCTGGCTGTGGTTGTCAGCCTCGGGTTTGAGCAGCAACGGATTCATGCGGACATCCGGCACGGTTTTGGCAGCCAGCGCCTGAAAGTACTGGGCACTGCCAATTTCACCCAGCCCTTGGTCGCTGGCCACCACCCGCGCGTTGTTGCTCATGTTCTGCGCCTTGAAGGGGGCCACCTTCAAGCCCTGGCGCGCGTAAAGGCGGCACAGCGCGGTGGTCAGCCAGCTTTTGCCGGCACCACTGGTGGTGCCCAAAACCATGATGCAAGTCGCCAACGTCCTGGCTGGCTCCTGCCATTGGACAACCGTGGCACTCATCGCGGCAATGCCACCCATTGCTGCGCCAACGGATAGATGGCGATCCGTTGATCAAACACCGCCTCCAGCGCACGGTGTGTCGCTCCATCGGCGCTGCCACCCTGATGCCGCACCCGGCCTTCTGCCATGATCACCAGTTCGTCCGAGTGCAGCGCCATCGAAATTTCATGCAGCACACTGATCACCGTGGTGCCCTGCGCCACCAGTTGACGCACCAGGGCCAGCCAGTCGGCCTGGTGGGGTGGATCAAGATTGGCAAGCGGCTCATCCATCAGCAGCACCGGCGCCTGCACCGCCAGGGCACGCGCCAGCAACACGCGCTGGCGTTCACCACCCGACAACTGCCCCAAGCTGCGGGCACGCCACGCCCATGCCTGCACGACCTGCAGCGCCCATTGCACTGCTGCAGTGTCGGCAGCAGTCGGGCCAGCCAGCCAGTTCTGATAGGGCAGGCGCCCCAACATCACCACATCCCAAACCGTCAAATCATCCCCTGAAACTTCGTTCTGCCCGAGCCAGGCCAGTTGCCGGGCACGGGCGCGATCGGTCAGGCTGCGCATGGAATGACCAAGCAAACCGACTTGCCCGGTGCAAGGCAAAAGTCCGGCCAACACCTTGAGCAAAGTGGACTTGCCGGCACCGTTGGGGCCAACGATGCAGGTCCAGCGGCCACGCGGCAGCGCCAGTGTGAGGTTGTGCAAAATCTGAACATTTTCAATGCTAGCGCATACTCCATTTGCACTTATAGCTATATTAGTCATAGCTCTATTGCCCGCTTCCTGCGGCCAGAGTGCGGCGTCGACGATGCATCAACCAGAGCAGGTAACCACCACCCAGCACGGCGGTCAGCACCCCCACCGGCAGTTCCTGCGGCGCAATCAGGCCGCGCGCCAGCGTGTCTGCCGCCGTCAGCAGCAAGCCGCCCACCAGGCTGGCCAGCAACATCAGCCAACGATGGGTGGTCGCCACGGCCGAGCGCACCAGATGCGGCGCGGCCAGACCAACAAAGGCAATCAAGCCGGTTTGCGCCACCGCCGTGCCGGTGGCCAGGGCCAAAACTGCCACCAGAGCCAACCTGAGCCAGACCAATGACACGCCCAGACTCTGCGCGGTGGCCTCGCCCAGACTCAAACCATCCAGCCCCCGCCCCAGCAGCGATGCCAGCACCAGACATGGCAGCCAAATCGCCAGCATCAGGCCACAGGCAGTCCAGCCGACAAAAGCACTCGACCCCAACATAAATGCCTGCATGGACTGCAGGGATTCGGGTGAAAACTGCAACACCAACTGGGTCAAGGCCCCCAGCACCACGCCAACAATCACCCCCGACAACAACAGCCGCAGGGTGTGCTGCACGCCGCGTGACAGCACCAGTGTCAGCAGCACCGCCAGGGCCGCACCAGCGAAAGCAGCGCCGGTGAGCCCAAGGCGCACCCATAGACTGCCCGAGAACATGCTCACCATCACACCACCGGGCAGGGCCGTCGGTCCCGCCAATGCCAGGTTGCCACCTATGCCCACCAAAGCCAGCGCCACACCGAGCGACGCGCCCGAGGCACTACCGAGCAAAAACGGGTCGGCCAGCGGATTGCGAAACAGGCCTTGCGCCACCGCGCCGGCCAGCCCAAGCAGGGCACCGGCCACCCAGGCGCCGAGTGTGCGCGGCAGTCGGATGTCCAGCAGAATCTGCTGCAACATCGCTGTTTCAGCGGGGTCTGCACCGGCTTGCAACCACTGACCGGCCAGCAGATCCATGCCACCGCTGCCCACATTCAGCCCCGCCACCGTCGCCAAAAGGCTCAGCACCAGCAGCCACAACAGCACGATGCGTGGTTGATGACGGCTCATGGCGGGCCCTTCATCCCTGTCGCCGGTGCCTTTTCGCGCAAGCAATTCGCCATCAGCCGTGCTGCGTCGGCCAAACGGGTGCCAGCGCGCACCAGAATATCGGCCTGCTCGGCCGTGAAAACACACACCCGCTGCTCCCGCACGGCCCGGATGCTGTGCCACCCGGGGCGCTGCGACAGACCATCGGCGCTGCGCGCACTGAGCATGATCAGGTCCGGATTGGCCCGCACCACAAACTCCGGATTGATCTTCGGGAACGGCCCCAGCTCGCGCGGCAGAATATTCCTGACACCCAGGCGCGCCAGGGTTTCACCGATGAACGATGCCTCGCTGGCACCGTAGGGGCCTTGACTGGCTTCGAAGTAGACCCGCGCACCACGCACCGCCGCTGGCAAAGACTGGGCCGCCGCCACCACGCCTGCGTCCAGGTCACGCCAGACCTGCATCGCATGCGGAACATCCAGCACCTGCCCGATGGCGATCAACACACGTTGCACGTCGCCATGGGTTTTTGGTTCCAAGGCCATCACCTTGAGGCCCAGCGCCTGCAGTCGCTCGCCCAACCGGGTCGAGGTGGCCATCAGCACCAGATCAGGGCGCAAGGCCACGATGGCTTCCAGATTGGGGTCCAGCCCACCACCGAGCTGCGGCAACTGACGCACCTGCAGCGGGTAATTGGAATACCGGTCCACCCCCACTAGGCGCTGGCACTGGCCAAGTGCGCACACCGTCTCCGTCAGCGATGGCAGCAAACTCACAATGCGTTGCGGTGGCTTGTCAAAGGTGAGTGTCACGCCCCGGTCGTCGGTAACCGCATACGCCCACAGTGACGGTGCTGACAGCGCCATACCCAGCCACAGCAGCACCACGCGGGCTTTGCCGCGCAGCCACCAGCACCAGGCATGACCGGTCATGACGACACTCCTAACTGGCCCAGTGGAGCGACACGAACAGATTGCGGCCCGGCATTTGATAGCTGTTGGCCAGCATGTACTGGGTGTCCGTGACATTGTTCAGGCGTGCCAGCAGATTCAGCTTTGGGCTGATCTTCCAGTCGACGCCCAGATTGAGCAGGCCATAACCCGCCAACACATCACGACCACTGAAACTCAGGTTGTTGTCCTCGCGGTGACTGGAAAACCTGAGCTCCCCAAACCAGCCCAGCGCACCGCCCTGGTGCCGTGCCTGCAGATTCATCACATGGCGCGCAACGCGGACAAAACGCAACGCGTTGGGTTGTGTTCGGGGGTCGGCGTAGTCGTATGAGGCGCTGTACACCGTATCGCCGTGCTGGTTCTGTAGTGCCAGCGTGAAACCACGCAAAACCGCCAGACTGCTTTGCTCGTTGGTGACCGGGGTGATAAACCCCTCAATTTCGTTGTGGTAGAGCAACGCCGAAGCAGAAGCTTTGCCCTGCTGGTACTTCAAACCAAGCTCGGTGGCACGGTTTTGTTGCGGTTGCAGCACCGGGTTACCAAAGCCCGGGTAATACAACTGATTGAAACTGGGTGCCTGAAAACTGGTGCCCAGACTGGCCACGGCACGCAGGTTCGGATTGAGCTTGTAGCCGCCCGACAGGGCCCAGTTGTTGAAGCCGCCAAACTGGGAGTTGTCGTCGCGTCGCAGCACCGCCAGCGCGTTCCAGTTGGCACGATTGAGTGCGTAAGAGAACATCATGGCGTTGATATCGCGCGACTTGACGGTGTAGCCGGTGCTGCTGTCCACCGCTTCGCTGCGGTGTTCAAGCAGCAGCGTCAACACATCGTCGGCCAGAGCCAGCTCGTTTTGCCAGCTCAGCTGTCGGCGTTTGGTATTGAAGGCAAAACTGCCATTGGGCGCACCGTCCGTGGCGCGCAGGTAGTCGCTGACCGAATCATCATCGCTACGACCGAGTTTCAGACTTGACTTCCACGTGGGTAACCACTGGGCGTCCCAGCTCAGATGGAACTGCTGCAGGGCCGGTCTGGCCCAGGCGTCGGTGGTCAGGCGATTCAGGCCCAGCGGGTTGGGGTAGGCGGTGCCATCAAACTGGTAGTCCATTTCACTGCGCAGCCAACCCAGGCTCACGCTATGCTGTGCCGAGAGTTGTGCCTTCAGACTGGCATCGACACTACTGACGTCAAACCCATCCGCATCGGGATTGAAATTGCCGCTGACACTGTTGCTGATGACACTGATGCCTTTGCCCTTTTCACGCGAGCCACCCAGGCTATAGCCCAGGACACCGGTTCGCCCACGCAGCGACGCACCGATCTGGCGTTGACCATCCGAACCCACGCCAGCATGGGCCGCACCTTGTGGTGTGTCGCTGGCATCTCGGGTAAAAATCTGAATGACGCCACCCACGGCGTCAGGGCCATAGAGCGCCGAGGCGGCACCGCGCAGTATTTCAATGCGTTCGATACGTTCAAGCGGCATATTTTCCAGAGCCGCCCCACCCGCAGTGGCAGAGCCGATGCGGATGCCATCCACCAGAATCAGCGTCTGAGCCGCTGACGCGCCACGCAGGAATATGCTGGACAAAGCGCGGTAACCACCGTTGCTGGACAGTTGCACGCCAGGCAGTTGTGCCAGCACATCACGCAGCGAGGTTTGCCCGGCCTGATCGAGCACGCTGCGGTCGATCACCGACACATCGGCGATCACTTCGGTGATAGGGGTCGGAATGCGGGTGGCGGTGACCACCACCTGATCAAGCTGGGCGACGGACTGCGCCGCCGAATGACCGGGCAGCGATGCAACAAATGCCATAGTGGCAACTGCCAGGCACCAGGGTGCAGGCTTGCACTGGGAGAAAACAAGAGATTTCATGACAAACCGGGAACAAAAGACCCTCACCGTCGTCCCCGACAGCGCCTGGGCGTCACGGTTGCGCAGGGTGTGCACAACCACCGTGTTGGCCGGTATCCGGGCTGGTGGAATCAACCGTCATCGCCTTCCCAAGTGTTGGCAAACACCCAGTGGCCTCGATCACAGCGGAACCGTTCAGGGTTCGTCCACTTACCGTTGCGGGGGCAGCGCAGGTTAGGCCCGCGGTTGCCCGCATCGCCCTTCTGCTTCCCGTTGAACTGCGGCATGTGAACCACACCGCGAGCACCAACGGTCAAGATTCTAGTCGTGTCAACTTGCCGAAACCCTACAATCTGCGCTATGTCAGACCCGTCACAACTTGATCTGCTTACCGAACGCGTGGAGCGCCTGCTGTTGCGCTACGAAGAGCTGACGCGCACCAACGCTTTGCTTTACCGGCAAATCGACAGCCTGACGCAGGAGCGCGACTCACTGAAATCGCGCCTGAGCGCGGCTCGCGCCCGCGTGGATGTGCTGCTTGAGCGGCTGCCAGAAATGTCGGACAACAAGGTCGCTAGCCCCCACCCGCAGGCCAGCGCATGAAACAGCTTGAAGTTCAGATCATGGGTCAAAGCTACCTTCTGGGTTGTCCTGACGGTGGTGATGCGCGTTTGCTCGAAGCGGTGCAACGGGTGGATTTGGCCATGTGCAAGATCCGCGACAGCGGCAAGGTGCGTGCGCGTGACCGCATTGCCGTTTTGGCGGCCCTGAATCTGGCGTTTGACCTGTCGGACCAGCACGCGCTGCAAACCAGTACCCCAACGGGCCAGGCACGCGCCGCCACGGACAGTGATGTTGAGGTATCCCGCAAGTTGTCCGCCCTGAGCAAACGGCTGGATGAAGCTCTCAACCGAGACGACCAGTTGTTCTGAGAGCTCAGTGAATCGCCGCGCCCGAGGGTGGGCGCTGTTCGGGTTGGTGAAACAGCTGCTCCACGTCGACGCTGTCAAAACGGTATTGCACACCACAAAAGTCACAACCCACCTCGATCACCTGGGTTTCCTGCAAGATGCTGTGCGCCTCTTGCGCACCCAACCCAACCAGCATTTTGCTGACCCGATCGCGGCTGCAACTACAGGCGAAATGGGGTGCCGGTGCACCCTGCACGGGATCGAAACGCCGCAGATCCTCCTGCCAGAACAAGCGGTGTAACACCGTGGTGGCGTCAAGTGTCAGCAGTTCGTCCCGCTTCAAACTGGAAGCCAGCAACGCGATGCGTCGATAGTCCTCGGACGGGTCAACCCCATCGGTGCCGGTTGAAATGTTCGACAGATTGCCACTGCCCTGAGTGGGCAACCGTTGAATCAGCAGGCCAGCGGCCACCTTGTCATCGGCAGCAAGCACCAAGGTCGTGTCGAGCTGCTCGCTCTGATGCATGTAGTGCTGCAGCACATCACTGAGCTTTTCAAGCGTTTGATCGGCACTGTCCACCAATGGCACTACGCCCTGGTAAGGCTGTTGGCCAGGTTGGCGATTTTGCGGATCCAGCGTGATGACGCAGCGCCCCTGGCGGCCCAGGTTGACCATCTGACTCAAGCGGGCGTCCGCGGCGACTTCACCGTTCACGGTCGCCGTAGCGCGCAGACCCAGCCCGGGCTGAACTTCCACCACCGCCAGCTTGACCGGCCCGTCACCCAAAACCTGCAGCACCAAGGCGCCGTCAAACTTGATGTTGGACTGCATCAGCACCGCAGCAGCGGTCATCTCGCCAAGCAATTGCTGCACGGCGGGCGGAAACGCACCGTGGGTGGTGTTGCCCGCACGTCGACGCAGAATCTCCGTCCAGGCATCGGTCAGGCGCACCAGCACACCCCGCACCGGCACTCCCTCAAACAGGAACTTGTGAATTTCAGACACACTGGCCTTTCAGGCGATCTTGTGCAAACTCGCCTTGAACAGGCGCGCATTGGCAACGTAGTGGCTGGCACTCTCGCGCAGGCCCTGCAACTGCTCGGGTGTCAGCTGACGTATCGCTTTGGCGGGGCTGCCGATGATCATGCTGCCATCGGCAAACTCCTTGCCCTCGGTCACCAAAGACCCGGCACCGACCAGGCAACCCTTGCCGATGCGTGCACCGTTGAGCACCACCGCACCGATGCCAATCAGGCTGTCATCACCGATGGTGCAACCATGCAACATCGCTTGGTGCCCGACGGTCACACCCGAACCAATGGTCAACGGCTGGCCGACATCAGCATGTAACACGCACAGATCCTGGATGTTGGTGCGCGCACCAATACAGATGGGGGCCGTATCACCGCGCACCACCACACCAAACCAGATGCCCACCTCCTCGCCCAGGGACACCTCGCCCATCACTTCGGCGCTATCGGCCACCCAGGCAGACTCAGCCAGCTGCGGTACCACACCATCGAGCTCATAGATTGCCATCACGGTCCTTTGTCGTTGTTTACCTAGAATTGTAGGGATGTCCGGATACCGTCGGGCGACCTCTTGCAAACACCCTGATGCAGATATCTCCTGAACCCATGGCCATGCAGGCCGGCAACAGTCTGCGCCAGCAAGCGCTGTCCCTGTTGCAGCTCGACCGGCTTGACGACAAAGTCCGCGCCGTCAGCGCGTTAGATGCAGGCGCGCAAGCACTTGGGTGTGATGAGTCGATCCACCCAAGCCTCGCGGTGCCGGGTCGCCCTCAGCGGCCGCTGCTGGTGCAACCCGGCGCGCTCAGCCACCGTGCGGTGGGCACGCCGCAAGGTCATGCCAGCCTGATCCATGCACTGACGCACATTGAAGCCAATGCCATCAACCTGGCGCTGGACATTGTCTGGCGCTTCCCCCACATGCCGGAGGCCTTTTACCGCGACTGGTTGGGTGTGGCACAGGAAGAGGCGCTGCATTACCAGTTGCTGGCCGATCACCTGATGACGCTGGGTCACCGGTATGGCGACTTCCCCGCGCACGATGGCCTATGGGACATGGCCGAGCGCACCCGTGATGACGTATTGGCACGCCTGGCGCTGGTACCACGCACGCTGGAGGCGCGAGGACTCGACGCCACACCTGCCATCAGGAAGAAACTGGTCTCGGTCGGCGATCTGCGCGGGGCGCAGATTCTTGACATCATCCTGCGGGACGAGATTGGCCACGTGGCCACCGGCAACCACTGGTACCGCTTCGTCTGCCAGCAGCGAGGGCTTGACCCGCTCGTTGCCTACACCCGTCTGGCCCAACAGTACGGTGCACCAGTCCTGAAAGGCCCGTTCAACCTTGACGCCCGCAGGGCGGCAGGTTTTGCCGACGACGAACTGGACGCCTTATGTGCTACACCCGGTGTCGCTTCCAGAAAATTGACTGACAGGACCGGACTGACATCATGAACCAACCGACCGCAGCGCCGCAAAACGCCGCACCACCCGGCCAAACGCTGGCCATTGCGCGGCAACCGATCCTGGACGCCAAACGTGCGGTTTTCGGTTATGAGCTGTTTGATCGCTCAGCAGTTGGGTCCAGCTTCAGCGCCGCCAGTGATGCTGCCCTGATATTCAACCTGCTGTGCGCTGCCGACAGTGAGATCCAGAGTTCACGCAAGCCCCTCTTCATCAACTGCACCCACCAAACGCTCGCCGGGGGTCACCTGGAGCTGATTGACCCGGAGCGTGTGGTGCTGGAAATACCCGCTTTGACCATTGACCAGGACAGCGCCGAAGACATTGACGCCTTTCAACAAACCCTGGCCGCGGTCCACAAACGCGGTTTCCGTCTGGCCTTTGACCACCGGGTGCTGGCACCAGCCTACGCGTCGTGGCTGGCACTGGCCTCGTTCATCAAGATCGACATCAGCTGCTTCACCCAAGCGCAGCTGTTTGGCCTCACGCGCCAACTCGACAAGTCCAGCAGAGCGCAGCTGATTGCAGAAAAAGTTGAAAGTGCCGAGCAGTTTGAACATGCCAGTCTGGCGGGTATGTGCTTGTTCCAGGGATACTGGTTTGCCCGGCCCGTGATGATCAAGGGACAAAGCCTGCGCCCGGCCCAGGCGGCCATCGTGCAACTCATCAACCTGGTCCGCAAGCAAGCCAGCACCACCGACATCGAGGAAGTTTTCAAGCGTGACCCGACGCTGTCGTTCAATCTGTTGCGTTTCATCAACTCGGCCGGCTTCGGTTTGCGCTGCGAAATCACCTCGTTTCGCCACGCTGTCATGCTGCTGGGACTGAAAAAACTGTTTCGCTGGGCCGCTTTGTTGATGACCACTTCAGGCGATAGCAGCGTTTCGCCTGCGGTAGGCCACGTGGCGGTGGTGCGGGGCCGGCTGATGGAACTGCTGGCGGCAGAACTGTTGCCCCCCGAGGAATGTGACAACGCTTTTGTGGTCGGTGTGTTTTCCTTGCTGGACACCATGCTGGGGGTGCCGCTTGACCAGGCCTTGGCAGGTATCTCGCTGCCCCAGTCGGTGACCGATGCGCTGTTGCACCAGCGCGGCGAGCTGGCGCCTTTTTTGCAGTTGACGCTGGCCTGTGAGAACGCCTCGGATCAGCCCTTTGCCGAAAACGCGATGGCTCTGCAACTGACCGGGGACCAGGTGAACTGGGCCCATTTGCAGGCGCTGGTCTGGGCCGAAACACTCACCACGGCGGGTGGCTGAGACAGCCTGCCCTGTCAGGCCCTGGGGTGATGGCGGGTGTGCAATTGCTTGAGGCGCTCACGCGCCACGTGGGTGTAGATGGTGGTGGTGGAGATATCGGCATGACCCAGCAGCAGTTGCACGGCACGCAAATCTGCACCATGGTTGAGCAGATGGGTCGCAAACGCATGGCGCAGTGTGTGCGGTGACATCGGCACCGCAATGCCTGCCGCGAAAGCGTATTTTTTGACCAGCATCCAGAATGCAACCCGGCTCATGGCAGTACCCGGCGTGCTGCCCTTTTGCGTGACAAACAGATCCTCACTCTGGTGACCGCCCAGCAACTCGGCGCGAGGCTGCGCCAGGTAACGCGTCAGCCACAGCGCTGCCACTTCGCCAAAAGGGACCAGCCGCTCCTTGTTGCCTTTGCCAAACACCCGCAGCACCTGTTCACCCAGACTGATATTGAATACCCGCAGTGTCACCAGTTCGCTCACCCGCAGGCCGCTGGCGTACATCAGTTCAAGCATGCAGCGGTCCCGCACGCCGCGTGCCATGCTGACATCGGGTGCTGCCAGGAGCATTTCCACCTGGGTTTCGGTCAGGGTCTTGGGCATTCGCTGTGCCTGCTTGGCCGCCAGCATCTTGAGTGTCGGGTCCGTGCCAATCAGACGTTCGCGCAAGGCCCAGTGAAAAAAGCGCCGCAACACGGTGAGGCGGCGATTGGCGGTGGTGGCCTTGGTTTCAAAGTGCCGGGTGGCGAAATAGCCGTTGATGTAATCCTGCGTGGCCTGCAGCAAGCTGCATTCCTGGGACGCCAGCCAGGCGGCAAACAGACACAAATCGCGTCGATACGCGGCCAAGGTGTTTTTGGCGAGTCCGTCTTCCAGCCACAACGCATCCACAAAGCTGTCAATGACGGAATCGGGTTCGGACGCCATGCTGAATGTCGGGTGTGCCATGGCTGCTATTCTCGCCGGGTGAACTTTTTCCAACTGCTCTTTCCCGATTTTTCATTGATCCTGATCGGTTACCTGGTGTGCCGCTTCACGCCACTGAACCGCCCGGTGTGGGCGCAGGTGGAGCAACTGGTCTACTTTCTGTTCTTCCCGGTTTTGCTGTTTCAGTCCATCATCAAAAGCCCCCTGGACCTCGGGACGGCTGGCAACCTGGTCGGGGCGGGATGGCTGTTGGCCCTGGGCGGGATCACACTGGCCTATGCGCTGCCCTATGTACCGGGTTTGCGCCGTCACTTTGCCGCGCGCCAACATGCCGGTGCAGCACAAGTGGCTTTCAGGTTTAACTCCTTCATTGGCCTGGCGCTGGCCGACAAACTGGCCGGCGCACCAGGGTTGGCCGTGATCGCGCTGTTGATTGGTGTCATCGTACCGCTCATGAATGTGGCGGCTGTGTGGCCGATGGCACGGCATGGCCAACGTGGCTTTGTGAGGGAGTTGCTGCGCAATCCGCTGATCATCGCCACCGCCAGCGGCCTGCTGGCCAATCTGGCGGGCCTCACGATTCCAGCCTGGCTGGAACCCACAGTCAGCCGCATTGGTGGTGCTTCACTGGCCTTGGGATTGATGGCAGCGGGCGCGGGCATGCAACTCGGCGCGCTGAACCATGCCAAATCCATGGGTGCCGCGCTGTTGTTAATCAAGCATTTGCTGATGCCTTTGATCGCGGTTGTGGTCGCGCGGTCGCTGGGTCTCACATCGGTGCAATCCACAATTTTGCTGATGTTCTCTGCCCTGCCTACCGCGTCAAGCTGTTATGTGCTGGCAGCACGCATGGGATATGACGGTGCCTATGTGGCAGCACTGGTCACCCTATCAACATTGGCGGGCATGGTCAGTCTGCCATTGGCTTTGGGGTTTTTGCGGTCAGCCGTTGGGTAAGCCTAGACGCGGGTCCACCATTCGGGTTTGACTTGATTGAGCCCCATCGGAATGGTCACCGACGATCAGGATTTGACTCAAAGGAACTCGCTTCAAGAAATTTCAACATGCCACCCGATACACCAATCGGTTGGCCCGCGCGCTCTGGGGCAGAATCGCGCAAGCAGGAAACATTTTCCAGGCCACAGCGCAAGACTTGTGGCGCGGTATGACCATATTTTAATATTTTTCAATGTTTTTCAATGTATTTAAAGATTTAAAGTGATTTTTTATCGGACTGCCATGCTCACCACCCACCTTCTCTACCTGCACGGTTTTCTGTCTTCGCCGGCATCCAACAAAGCGCGAATGACGGCGGCGGCAGTACGCCAGCGCCATCCCTCAGCCATCTGGCACTGCCCCATGCTGGCGGCGTCACCGGGTCAAGCCATGGTGGACGTGATGGACGCCATCACCCATTGGCCCCGCCGAACGACGGCCATTGTGGGTTCTTCGTTGGGTGGTTTCTATGCGACCTGGCTGGCCGAGCAACTGGGCTGCAGGGCGGTGCTTCTGAACCCGGCGGTTCGCCCGGCCCGTGATCTCGCGCCACATGTCGGAAAACAAACCCTGTGGCACGAACCCGATACCCACTTCGTGCTGGAGCCCCATTACATCGACGAACTTCACGCCATGGAACTCGATCACATCAGTCGCCCCGAGCGCTATTTCGCTGTGATCGCCAAAGGCGACGAGGTGCTGGACTGGCGTGAAATGCACCAGCACTACAGCGCTGCCAGGATCAAATTGCTGGACGCCGGTGACCACGCCTTGAGTGACTACGAACAGCACCTCGGTGAAGTACTGGAATTTCTGCAATTGGTCTGACCCGGAATTTTCACAATTTTTCGCCTTCAGCCAAATGGCCAATTGATTTTCAAGATACTCTTCTGGTAGCAATTGACCAACGCTGAAGGGCCTCTCCGGTCGCACCCCGTGCATCAAAACTGTGCTCCAGAAAGCTGATCTGCGCACCTTCCAGACGCAGCACACTGCAGGCACGGGTACCGTAGTCGGGTGTGGCAATGAAGCGGGCCGACAGCACGCGTTCCAGCGCGGGCGCAATGCCGGTGACCGGAAGATCAGCGTCAGCGGCAACCTGGCGGTCTTGCAGCAGGGCCATCAAATCAGCATCACGTTCGCCCCCGCGTTCCAGCAACTCACGAAGGCCGTCCCGGATCGCCACCAGCTTGGGCCATGGGGTATGAAAACGGGCGTTGGACACCGCACCCACACCGGGCATAAAACGCATTACCCGCGCCGGGTGACTTTGCAAGCCTAAGCATTCGCGCCCATCAAACACCAGCAAATTGAAAGGGTTGTAGCGGGGCGCCCGATCGCTGAGCTGCGTCAGATAGTCGTGCGCGCCCATCTCGCCCTGCAAGAAAGCGCTGACCAACTCACCCCGCGACGGAGCATCGGACCGCGTCATGGCGGGATCGCGGTGATTGGTCAGCGCCGCCACACGCCCACTCAGGCTCGCGCCAAGCCAGGTTCCGCCTGCCTGCAAATCCCGACCGGCCACCAACGGTGCATCCGCCCAGAGGTGCAAGGCAGCGGTTGGACGGGCATAAAACTCGTCCCGGTTGGCGATCAGGAGCAAAGGGCACGGGCTGTCTGGCTGCCAGTTCCAGGCGATCAGGCACATGGCACAACCGACTCAGCAACGGTCGCGTTGAAAGCCCGCAGAGGCTTCCATCAGCTTCTGTGTGTAGGGGTCGCTGACGCGGTGTGCCGCCAGATCCGACGAGTCCAGCAATTCAACGGTCTTGCCGCGCTGCATCACCATCAAGCGCTCACACAGGTGTGTCACCACCGCCAGGTCATGGCTGACCATGATGAAGGTCAAACCCCGCTGGCGTCGCAAATCCTCGAGCAAATTCAGCACTTCAGCCTGCACCGAAGCATCCAGTGCCGAGGTGGGCTCGTCGAGCAGCAGAATCTGCGGCTCCAGAATCAGCGCGCGCGCCACCGCAATGCGCTGGCGCTGCCCGCCTGAGAGCTGATGCGGGTAACGAAACCGGAAACCGCTACCCAAACCCACCTCGTCCAGAGCGCGCTCGATACGACCCTGCTCGTCGTCCAGCCCGTGGATCGCCAGCGGCTCGGCCAGAATGCGGTCCACCGTGTGGCGCGGATGCAGTGAGCCATAGGGGTCTTGAAATACCATTTGCACCAGACGGCGAAACGCCTTGCTTCCCGGCGCGGGCAAAACTGCACCGGGATCACCCAGCAGTTTGACCGCACCGGCCATGGGGGTCAGTCCGCAAATGGCCCGCAGCACGGTCGACTTGCCCGAACCCGACTCACCGACGATGCCAAAACTCTCACCAGGCAACACCTCAAAAGAGCTGTCCGCCACCGCCACAAACTCACCAAAACGAACGCGCAGGTTTTTCACCTGCAGCCCCACCGCATTCAAGCCGGCGCGCATCTGACTCATTGCGCCCACTCCAGCTGCCGGTTCAGCGTGGGTAAGGGGTGGCGGTCGTCACCCAGCTTGGGCAGGCAGTTCAGCAGGCCCTGGGTGTAGGGGTGTCGCGCGTGTGCCAGGTTGCCCGAAGGTAATTCCTCGACCACTTTGCCAGCGTACATCACCAGAATGCGGTCGCAAAAGGTAGACACCAGGCGCAGGTCGTGCGAGACAAAAATCAGGCCCATGCCGCGCTGCTGCACCAGAGCATCCAAAATCTGCAACACCTGCAATTGCACGGTGACATCGAGCGCCGAGGTCGGTTCATCGGCGATCAACAAGTCAGGCTTGGCAATCAACATCATCGCAATCATGGCGCGCTGACCCATGCCACCCGAAACCTCATGTGGATAAAGTTTGAAGACGCGCTCGGGGTCATCGATCTGCACCGACGCCAGAGCGGCCAGCGCCTGTGCCCGTGCCTGGGCAGTCGACACGCGGCTGTGCGCCTGCAGGGTTTCCATGATCTGGCGACCAATGGTCATCACCGGGTTGAGCGAAAACTTGGGATCTTGCAGCACCATGGCGATGCGTCCGCCACGAAGCTCGCGGCGCTGTTTGGGCGAGCAGTTGAGCAGGTCCACGCCGTTAAAGGCCAGGCGCTTGGCACTGACCCGCCCTTCAGGGGCGGTCAAGCCCAAGATGGCGCGGCCGGTTTGCGACTTGCCCGAGCCCGACTCCCCCACAATGCCAAGCCGCTCACGCCCCAAGGTGAACGAGACACCGCGCACCGCCTCCACCCAACCCCCATCACGGCTTGGGAAAGACACACGCAGGTCATCCACGACCAGCATCGGCTCCTGCGACGGCGCGGTCTGGTTCATTTCACTCCCTTGGGGTCGAGCGCATCGCGCAGGCCATCGCCCAGCAGGTTAAACGCCAGACTGATCAAAAAGATCGCTGCACCGGGTGCGGCGGCCACCCACCACTGGTCCAGTACATAGTGACGACCATTGGCAATCATGGCGCCCCACTCCGGACTGGGGGGTTGCGCGCCCAGACCCAGAAAACCCAAGCCAGCAGCGGTCAGAATGATGCCCGCCATGTCAAGCGTGACGCGCACAATGACGGAGGACACACACAACGGCATCACATGCCGAAACACAATGCGCCAGGGAGAGGCACCGATCAGTTTGACTGCGGCAATGTAGTCGGTCTGGCGTATCGTCAGCGTCTCGGCACGTGCCAGACGCGCATAGGCAGGCCAGGACGTGATGGCGATGGCAATCACCGCATTTTCAATGCCTGGGCCGAGTGCCGCCACAAAGGCCAGCGCCAGAATCAGCCGTGGAAAGGCCAGGAAAATGTCGGTGATGCGCATCAGCGCGGCATCCACCCAACCCCCAGCGTAGCCCGCGACCGTGCCAACCAGCAGGCCAATGGGCGCCGCCAGCACCGCCACCAGCACCACGACAAACAAGGTAATGCGCGAGCCGTAGATCAGCCGCGACAAGATGTCACGTCCCTGATCATCCGTGCCAAACCAGTGCACACCAGAGGGAGCCAGCAATCGGGTGGTGCGCAAATCACCCTGGAACGGTGAAAAAGGCGCCAGCACATCCGCAAATACCGCCACCCCGACCAGCAACACAACGATGAGCAAACCAGCCATGGCCAAGCGGTTGCGCGCAAAAGTGCGCCACGCACCATACGCCCGGCCCAGCGCTGCCTGCCGGCGCGAGGCCGGGTGCTCCGACATCAGCCAGGCATGCAGGCCACCGGCCTGGGCAATCGTCATTTCTGGCGTACAGCTCATCGCGCGCGCGTCCTTGGGTCCAGCGTGCGGTAAAGCAGGTCAGACAGCAAATTCAGCCCGATAAACACCGACCCCACCACAATCGTCCCACCCAGCACTGCGTTCATGTCAGCGTTTTGCAGTGAGTTGGTGATGTACAGGCCCAAACCCGGCCAGGCAAACACGGTTTCAGTCAGCACAGAACCCTCGAGCAGTCCGGCATAAGACAGCGTGATCACCGTCACCAAAGGCACCATCGCATTGCGCAGTGCGTGGCGCCAGATAATGCGTGCCTCGCTCAGACCTTTGGCACGTGCCGCCACCACATATTCCTGACTCAGCTCATTGAGCATGAACGAGCGCGTCATGCGGCTGATGTAGGCCAGCGAAAAATAGCCCAGCAGCGAGGCCGGAAGAATCAGGTGCGAAAACACATTGCGAAACGCCTCCCACTGACCTTGCATGGCGGTATCAAGCAACAGGATGCCGGTCGTGGCAGTGAACATATATTCATACGTGACGTCAATGCGGCCGGGGCCGGCCACCCAGTCGAGCTTGGCGTAGAAAAGCACCAGCGCCATCAGGCCCAACCAGAAAATCGGTACCGAATAACCGATCAGCCCCATCACCCGCACCACCTGGTCGGCCACGCCACCTCGGCGCACCGCCGCCCACACGCCCAGCGGAACCCCAAAACCCGCGCCAATCAGGATGCCAAGTGTGGCCAGTTCAAAGGTGGCGGGGAATGCGCGGCGGATGTCTTGCAGCACCGGGTTGGAGGTGAGCACCGAGGTGCCAAAGTCGCCCGTCAACACCTTGGTCACGTAAATGCCGAATTGGGCGTAAAGCGGTTTGTTGAGTCCCATTTCTTCGCGCGTCCGGGCAATCACATGCTCGGGGGCGTGGTCGCCCACCACCGCCAGCACCGGGTCGATCGGGATCACCCGACCGATAAAGAAGGTGACCGCCAGCAGACCCAGGTAGGTCAGGACAATGGCAAAAATAAATCGCGCCAGAGCGCGGGAGATTTTCATGAATCAAAAGGGCACCACCCGCAGGCGGTGCCCAGCGCTTCAGACTTCAGCGTTTGGAGACGCGGTAAACGTAGGTCGAGTCAGACGTTGAGCCAATGCGCAGGCCATCCACATTGGTGCGGTAAGCGGCCACTTCGGTCTGCTGATACAGCATCACAAACGGGCTGGTGGCGCGGAACTCGGCCTGCATCTTTTCGTACATGGCTTTACGCTTGGCCGGGTCACGCTCCAGCACGGCGGCATCCGCCTGCTTGGTAAGCTCCGGGATGTCCCAGGCATTGCGCCAGGCCAAAGGCTTGGCTTTGGCGTTATCGGCGTTGTCGGGGTTACGCACGAAGGTGTCGGCATTGGTGTGCGGGTCCCAATAGTCAGCGCCCCACTGGCCGATGTACATGTCGTGCGTGCGGGCACGGTACTTGGTCAGCACCTGCTTGCCGTCACCGGGGATGATCTCAACATCAATGCCGGCACGCTTGGCGGTTTGCTGGAAGGCCTCGGTAATACCCTGCACCGGCTGAATGGTGCGCATATCGATGGTGACCTTGAAACCATTCGGGTAGCCGGCCTTGGTCAGCAGTGCCTTGGCTTTGTCCACATCGAGCTTGTAGGGGTTGACGGTGCTGGCACCGAGCAAGCCCACGGGCAAAAAGTTTTGGTGCACCACGCCAATGTTCTTGATAATGGTGTCGCCAATGGCCGAGTAGTCCACCAGCCACTTGAAGGCTTCGCGCACTTCGGGCTTGGCCAGCGCCGGGTTCTTTTGATTCAGGCTGATGTAGTACACCGTGCCTTTGGGGGTGGCTGTTGTCTTGATGTCTTTGTTGGCAGCGACCGCAGCCAGATCTTGCGGCGACAGGTTGCGCGCCACATCCACGTCACCCTTTTCCAGCATCAGCCGTTGCGTAGCCGATTCTTTGCTGAAACGGTAAATGACGCGGGCCAGCTTCGACTTGTCGGCGTAGAAGTTGTCATTGCGCTCCAGCACCAGCACCTCGTTGGCGCGCCACTCGCGCAGTTTCATCGCGCCCGAGCCGGCGTAGTTGGTCTTGAGCCAGGCGTAACCCAGGTCGCCGTTCACTTCTTTGGACAGCACGAGCTTCTTGTCAACCACGGCAGCCACATTGGCGGTCAGGCAGTTGAGCA